>JACZXA010000067.1 GCA_022571865.1 Pseudomonadota bacterium | reverse complement strand
GGAAGCTACGACTACCAAGACGTGCGGCTTCTCAGTATCAAGTCACCGGTGCCGACGAAGCTCTATCAGGAGTACAGCTATCGGAACTCGATGTTGTTTCTCTCGACACCGGCGGTCGGCATCGACAAGCTCCGGGTCGAGATGTCGTTCCGGGTGATCCGGCGGGAGCACGCAGAACGCGGTTTCGCGGCGCTCGAAGATCCGGACGGCTGGATCGAGTCGAGCGCGTCGAGATGGCTGCGCCCCGACCGCCTCGTACCAATCGACGATTTCATTCGCGAGCTAGCCGAAGAGGTGACAGAAGGGAAGACCACCGTCGTCGAAAAAGCGAAGGCGATTTTCGACTACACCGTCGACAACTTGGAGTACGACAAGAGCGGCACGGGGTGGGGCCAAGGCGACATCTACTATGCGTGCGACAAAAAGCGTGGCAACTGCACCGACTTCCATGCTGTGTTCATCGGGTTCGCGCGCGCCGTGGGGATTCCGGCGAGGTTGTGTTGAACAACCTTTATAGCCAAACCCAGTTGCAATCGGTTTTTGGCATCAACTGTGTCGCTCTGGTCGAAGGTCGGCCACGAGTGCTCGACCTCAAGCAGATGTTGGAAGCGTTCGTCCAGCATCGCAGAGAAGTGATTGCCCGGCGTACCGCTTTTCTGTTACGGCGCGCTCGACAGCGCGGACACATTCTGGAAGGCCAGGCAGTGGCACTTGCCAACATCGATGCGGTGATCGAGTTGATCAAGCTTTCACAAGCCCTCGCAGACGCGCGCACCGCGCTGATGGGGCGTGGCTGGGAGTCCGAAACCGTACATATGCTGCTCGAGAAAACGGGAAGTGATACTTGTCGTCCAGATAATTTGGGTGAGGAGTTCGGTTTTCGCGAGGGTCTCTACTACCTTTCGCAGGCCCAGGCGCAAGCGATACTCGAACTTCGGTTGCATCGGCTCACCGCGCTCGAGCAAGGTAAGCTGATTGAGGACTATCAGAGCATCGTCGATGAGATTGGCGAGCTGTTGGCAATTCTAGCGTCGGAAGATCGGCTGACCGAGGTCATGAAGGAGGAACTCGCGGAAATTCGCAGCAGGTATGGAGACGAGCGACGCACCGAGATTCTGAGCACCCAGGAAGATCTCACGGTTGAAGATCTCATTGTCGAAGAAGATCTGGTTGTGACGATTTCCCACCAGGGCTACGGTAAAACGCAACCACTGGACGTATACCGGCAGCAGCGCCGAGGTGGGCGTGGCAAAGCGGCCACCACCGTCAAAGACGAAGACTTTGTCGAACACCTGCTGATAGCCAACAGCCACGATACGCTGCTCTGTTTTTCTAACGCGGGCAAAGTTTATTGGTTGAAGGTGTATCAGATCCCACAAGCCGGGCGTAGCGCAAAGGGACGTCCGTTGGTCAACATGTTACCGCTTGCCCAGTCGGAACGTATTACTGCGATTTTGCCCACTAAAGATTTTTCCGCAGACATGTTCGTTTTCATGGCTACCGCGAATGGCACGGTGAAAAAGACCCCGCTTCAGCAGTTTTCCCGCCCTCGCACGAGCGGCCTCATTGCCCTGGAGCTGGAGGAAGGTAATACCCTGGTCGGCGCCGCATTCACCGATGGACATTGCGATGTGTTGCTCACTTCGAGTTCCGGTAAGGCGGCACGATTCAAGGAATCAGACGTCAGGGCCATGGGACGCACCGCGCGCGGTGTGCGCGGAATCCGCCTGACCGGCGGGCACAAAGTTATTTCGCTCATCATTCCGAAAGAAGGTGGGCTGATACTTTCAGCGAGCGAAAGAGGTTTCGGCAAACGAACGATCGTAACGGATTTTCCGGTGAAGGGCCGAGGCGCACAGGGTGTCATCTCCATGAAAACCAGTGAGCGCAACGGCCGTGTTGTCGGGGCGGTGCAGGTGTTCGAAGGCGACGAGCTGATGCTGATCAGCAATCTGGGTACCTTGGTGAGAACCGGTGCAGACCAGGTATCGTTGCAGGGTCGTATCACCCAGGGCGTTCGTTTGATCAACCTGCGCAATGATGAACGATTGGTTGGTGTGGAACGTATCGCGGAAGCCGAGAGCGACTCGAGCAGTGATGAGGAAGGTGAACGGGGCACTGATGGCGAAGAGGGCGGAGCGGAGGAATGACCCGCGCGTTCAATTTCGCCGCCGGACCGGCGGCGATTCCTACTGAAGTTCTGGAACAGGCCCGCGACGAGATGCTCGACTACCAGGGCAGTGGCATGTCGATAATGGAGATGAGCCACCGAAGCCGTAGGTTTATCGACATTGCCGAAGAAGCCGAGGCGAATCTGCGCGAACTACTCAACGTTCCAGAACAATACGATGTGCTTTTTCTCCAGGGTGGTGCGACCCTGCAATTCGCCATGGTTCCACTGAACCTGCTGCGCGAGAAAACATCCGCCGACTATGTGAATACCGGCTCGTGGTCGACCAAGGCCATCAAAGAAGCGCGCAAGTTCTGTGGCGTCAACGTGGTCGCAAACGCCGAGGACGATCGATTTGACCGCATCCCCGCAATCGATACCTGGTCGCTTGATCCCAATGCCGCCTATCTGCACATCTGCTCCAACGAAACCATCGCAGGCGTGCAGTTCCAGAATTTCCCCGAGACCTTTTCTGACCCAGGTGTGCCACTGGTGGCGGACATGTCGTCCGACATTCTGTCGCGGCCTGTGGATGTGAGCCGGTTCGGCGTCATCTACGCCGGAGCCCAGAAAAACATGGGTCCGGCGGGGCTCACCGTCGTGATCATACGTCGTGATCTCGTGGGTCATGCGCGCAAAGGGACTCCGAGCATGTTGGACTATGCCGTACATGCGGGTGCTGGATCCATGTCCAATACTCCGCCTACCTACGCCTGGTACCTCGCAGCACTGGTGTTTCGTTGGTTGAAAAACATGGGTGGCCTCGAAGCCATGGAAGCGCGTAACCGCAGAAAAGCCGGTAAGCTCTATACGGCAATCGAACAAAGTAACTTTTACCACTGTCCGGTTGTCAAGGAGGCACGGTCGATGATGAATGTGCCTTTCACGTTGCCGGATCCTGACTTGGACGGTGCGTTTCTGGCGGCGGCGGAGACACGGGGGTTGTTCAACCTCAAGGGTCATCGTAGTGTTGGTGGCATGCGGGCAAGTCTGTATAACGCGGTGCCAGAAGCCGCGGTCGATGCATTGATCGAATTTATGAACGAGTTCGAACATGAGCGAGGATAAAAACCCACTGGATTCGGTGCGGGAAAACATCGACAAGATCGATCGGGAGCTGCAGCGTCTCTTGAACGAACGGGCTGCCTGGGCGCTCAAGGTGGCCGAGATCAAACAGGCGGACCCGGGGGAGGAACGGCCCGTGTTCTATCGGCCCGAACGGGAAGCGCAGATCCTCATGCGATTGCAGCAGGAAAACGAAGGGCCATTGAGCGATGAGGACATAGCGAGGCTGTTTCGAGAGATCATGTCGTGTTGTCTGAATCTGGAACAACCCCTGACCATCAGCTACCTCGGGCCACCAGGCACCTACACCGAGATGGCTGTCATCAAACAATTTGGACACTTTGCCCGCCCGCGATCGCTGTCTTCCATCGACGAAGTGTTTCGTGAAGTCGAATCCGAAGGAGCCCACTACGGGGTGGTTCCCATCGAAAATTCCACTGAAGGGATGGTGAACCACACGTTGGACTGCTTCATGAATTCGGCGTTGCAGATTTGCGCCGAAGTCGAACTGCCGATTCATCAGGCTTTCATGGTGAGCAGCAAGTCGAACGATGAGCCGATAACGGAAGTTGTCTCCCACGCTCAATCGTTGGCCCAGTGCCGAAGCTGGCTTGACGCCAACTATGCGGGAGTCGCGCGCACGGCGCTCAACAGCAATGCGGAAGCGGCACGTCGGGTCGCTGATAAACCAGGTTTGGCGGCTATCGCCGGCGAGATGGCTGCGCAGCGGTATGGCCTGCGCATACTTGCAAAAAATATCGAAGATCGTCCGGACAACAGAACCCGTTTTCTGGTGATCGGGCAACAGAAAACGGGACCAAGCGGTCGCGATAAAACTTCAATTCTGGTCTCGACAAAAAATGCCCCCGGGGCGCTGTACAAGGTGCTGGAACCTTTTCATCGTCACGAAATCAGCTTGACCCGCATCGAGACGCGCCCAGCTAAGTCCGGGGACTGGTCTTATGTATTTTTCATCGACTTCGATGGCCACCAGAGCGAATCGAAGATCAAGGCAGTACTCGAGGAAGTCGGCCAGGTTGCATTGGAAGTGCGATTGCTGGGTTCTTATCCTCAGGCGGTCGTCTGATGAGCGCCCCCGTCAACCCGCAAATCGCGGGTCTCACACCCTATCAGCCCGGCAAACCGATCGAGGAACTTACCCGCGAACTTGGCATTCACCACATCATCAAGCTTGCCAGCAACGAAAATCCCCGAGGACCGGGAAGGCTTGTCGCGCAAGCGCTCATCGAGGCTGGCAGGAATTTGTCACGATATCCTGACGGCAGTGGTTACTCGCTGAAACGTGCACTGGCAAACCGGCTACAGGTAGATGAGAACCAATTGACGCTTGGCAATGGATCAAACGACGTGCTGGAGTTGGCGGCGAAAATCGCATTGACTCCCGGTGCCGAAGCGATCGTCGCCGCACACAGTTTCGTGGTTTATCGCCTGGCGGTAAACGCTTGTAACGGGACGCTCGTCACCACACCCGCGAAAAACTATGGAGCGGATCTCGATGCGTTTCTCGAGGCCGTGACACCCAAGACGGCGATGGTGTTTCTTGCCAATCCCAACAACCCAACCGGTACCTGGGTGGGGGATAGCGAGCTGGTCGATTTTCTGGAGGCTGTCGGCCCGGACATCTGGGTGGTGTTGGATGAGGCATACTGGGAGTACGTCGTTGAGCCGGACTATCCGGACGGCACGAAACTCCTCGAGAAGTATCCGAATCTCATCGTCACCCGCACGTTCTCGAAGATCCATGGACTGGCCGCGTTGCGGATCGGTTATGGGATCAGTTCTCCCATGGCGGCAGATCTGATGAACAGGGTTCGCCAGCCCTTCAACGTGAACAGCCTGGCAATGGCGGCGGCCGAGGCGGCCCTGAAGGATCAGGAATTTACCACCACCAGCCGCGAGATGAACCAGACCGGTAAAAAGTATCTGCAAGACGGCCTGGACCAGCTGGGTGTGGCTTACATCTCATCGGCCGCAAACTTTCTGTGCGTGGATGTGGGGATGGAATCGATGCAGGTATACCAGGCATTGCTCAACAAGGGTGTTATCGTGCGCCCCGTTCTCGAATACGGTTTGCCCCAACACCTGAGGATCACGGTAGGCCTGCCGGAGGAGAATGAACGCCTGCTGAGCATCTTGGGACCGTTGCTCGAGGAATTGCGCGCGTAATTCATGTGAACACACCCTTGCTGGTCGTCATAGGTACTGGATTAATCGGGAGTTCTTTTGCCAAGGGTGCGCGCGAGCAAGGATTGTTCAATACAATTGTCGGAATCGAACCGGATGCGGAGCGCGCCGAGCGCGCACGAATGCTCGGGATTGTCGACGAGATTGCAACGTCCGTGGATCCCGATGCCGATGCCGTGCTCATCGCCGGACCGAGCGATACCATCGCAGCCTGGGTGATTCGGTTGAGCGAGCACGCGGGCGTTGTTTTCGACGTCGGAAGCGTGAAATCAGCCATCCTCGAATCGGCTCGTACTTCGCTTGCCGGAATACCGCCGCGCTTCATTCCCTGCCACCCGATTGTAGGATCGGAGCGCCAGGGGCCGGAGGCTGCCGAGGGAAGTCTTTTTGCCGGGCACAAAGTAGTCATCACGCCCCATGCCGACATCGACCCGGATGCGCTTGCCCTCGTTGCAGGTTGGTGGCAGCAACTCGGGGCAAAGGTGCACCAGATGGAGGTATCCGTTCATGACAGGGTGCTGGCTCTCACCAGCCACCTGCCTCATCTGCTGGCCTTCGCTTATCTGCAGCAGATCGATGCGGAACAGCTGGAATTCGCAGGCGGTGGATTCCGGGATTTCACCCGAATCGGCGCAAGTGACGCGGCGTTGTGGAGTGCCATCTTCGCGTTGAACAAAACGCCGTTGCTCGAGGCATTGGATCAATTCGAGCGCTCGCTCGGAAATATGCGTACGGCGCTGGAGGCGGGTGACACGAACGGAGTCCGGCGGATTATCCATGCCGCGCAACAAAGGCGGCTGGAATTTGAGCAGCATGAGTGACGGGCATGTCCCCGTCATCGCGATCGATGGCCCGAGTGGATCGGGTAAAGGCACGCTTGCCAGCGCGATCGCCGAATGCCTGGGTTGGCACCTGCTCGACAGTGGCGCGCTGTACCGAATTGTCGCCGCCGTTGCCATCGAACGTGGAATCGCCCTCGATGAGGAGTCGCAGTTAGCGGCTCTCGCGGCAGGCCTCGCCATCTCATTCGACGACCACACGGTCATTGTTGATGGTGAAGATCTCACCGACCTCATTAGAACGGCCTCCGTGACGGCGGGTTCGTCCCATGTTGCCGCGCTCAAAGAAGTACGAGCCGCCATTCTCTCGGTGCAACGCGCTATGCGTCGTCCGCCCGGACTCGTCGCCGATGGACGCGACATGGGGACGGTCGTTTTCCCGGAGGCTGCGCTCAAAATTTTCCTTGACGCAAGCGCCGAGGTAAGGGCGCAAAGACGCTATAATCAGTTGAAAAACAAGGGTTTAAGTGTTAACTTGCGCGCCCTTCTCGCCGCCATCAAAGAGCGTGACGAGCGGGATATCGGGCGTGCCGTCTCGCCTTTGAGAGCTGCTGGGGATGCGATCATCATCGAAAGTACGGCCATGACCATCGATGAGGTGGTGGCCGTAGTCTACGCTGAAGTCGAAGCCAGAAAGTTGGCAGAGGGCACTTAACATTAATCAGCGAGCGTGTGCTCGCATAACAGCTGCGGAGAGAGTGCGCTTGTTCAAAGCGTGCCAAACATATGAGCGAAAGTTTTGCCGAATTATTTGAAGAAAGTTTAAACACCATCGAGATGGCGCCTGGGTCCATCGTCACCGGCACGGTGGTTGAGATAGATACAGATTGGGTCGTGGTCCATGCCGGTTTGAAGTCCGAAGGTTTGATACCACGCAGCCAGTTCGTCAGCGAAGGCGGAGAATTTACCCTGCAGGTTGGCGATCAGGTCAAAGTAGCCATGGAAGTGGTGGACGACGGTTCGGGCGAAACCCGACTGTCGAGGGAGAAAGCCCGACGGGCGGAATCCTGGTTGATGCTGGAAGACGCGTTCGACAAGAACGATGCGGTTACCGGCATCATCAACGGCAAGGTCAAAGGCGGCTTCACCGTAGACATAAACGATATACGAGCCTTTCTGCCGGGATCGTTGGTGGACATTCGACCGCTGCGCGAAACCACCCATCTCGAAGGCAAACCACTGGATTTCAAGGTCATCAAGCTCGATCAGAAGCGCAACAACGTCGTCGTTTCCCGACGTGCGGTGCTCGAGCAGGAAAACAGCGTCGAGCGCGAAGCGCTGCTCGAATCTTTACAGGAAGGTCAGGATGTCAAAGGCATCGTGAAGAACCTCACCGACTACGGCGCGTTCGTAGATCTGGGTGGGGTCGATGGTCTGTTGCATATCACCGATATGGCCTGGCGACGAATTCGTCATCCAAGCGAGATGGTCAACGTTGGCGATGAAGTGAACGTCAAGATTCTCAAGTTCGATCGTGAGAAAAACCGCGTGAGCCTCGGAATGAAGCAACTCGGTGAAGATCCGTGGGTGGAAATCACTGGGCGCTACCCGGAAGGTGCGCGCGTGCAGGCAACTGTTACCAACCTCACCGACTATGGTTGTTTTGCTGAGATCGAAGAAGGTGTTGAAGGTCTCGTGCATGTGTCCGAAATGGATTGGACTAACAAGAACATCCACCCGACGAAAGTTGTCAACGTGGGTGATGAAATTGAAGTGATGGTACTGGACATCGACGAAGAGCGCCGCCGCATCTCGCTTGGTATCAAACAATGTCGTCCGAATCCCTGGGAGGAGTTCGGCATTAACAATGCCAAGGGCGATCGCATCAGTGGCAAAATCAAGTCCATTACCGATTTCGGCATCTTCATCGGCCTGGAGGGTGGTATCGATGGATTGGTGCATCTGTCCGATATTTCCTGGAAAGAACCGGGTGAAACGGCGGTACGCCGGTACTCTAAAAGTGAGGAAATTGAAACCCTCATCTTATCTGTTGATCCGGAGCGCGAACGCATATCCTTGGGAATCAAGCAGTTGGATCAGGATCCCTTCTCGGATTACGGGGCGATCAACGATCGCGGCAGTATTGTGAAAGGCGTGGTCCAATCGGTAGATGCCAAAGAGGCGATAGTTGTTCTGGCAGACGAGGTCACAGGTGTACTGAAGGCATCCGAAATCAGTGTGGATCGAGTGGAAGATGCACGTAACGCGTTGAGCGTCGATCAAGAGGTAGAGGTCAAGATCATCAGCATCGATCGTAAGAACCGAACCATTGGTTTATCTATCAAAGCCAAGGACGCCGATGAAGAACGACAAGCCGTGCAGGATCACCGAACGAAGGAAGCCGAACAAAGTGGACCGTCAACTTTGGGCGATCTCATCAAGGCACAGATGGATCAGGGAGAGGACGATACGCAGTAGAGGCGCCTCGATAGGACAACAGGAACCTGCCAAGAGGGCAATTCTAACAAGTTGGACAGGGTTGCGTTGTGATCGAACTGGACGTCTGGTTAGGACGCATACGTTTGGAAGTGTGGTGCGATTGTTATGACCAAATCTGAACTCATCGAACTCATTGCGTCGAAGCAGAGCCAGTTGTCCGCGACAGACGTGGAACTCGCAGTGAAGACCTTGATCGAACAGATGTCGGAAACCCTTGCGTCTGGTCATCGCATCGAAATCCGCGGCTTTGGCAGCTTTTCGCTGCACTATCGAGCGCCGCGCATTGGCCGAAACCCTAAAACAGGCGAATCGGTCGGCCTCGCTGGCAAACACGTACCGCACTTCAAACCGGGCAAAGAACTCCGCGATCGAGTGGATGGCGGTTTGCACAGTGCATCAGCCGCAGACATAGCTTTCGGCGCCTTGCTCGAGGGGGAACAGAACTGACGAGGCGAACATGGCCTGGTTAATCCGACTTTTTTGGGCCGCGCTTGCGCTGTTGGTGTTTTTGTTCGCAGCCCTTGCGGTAAACCAAGGGCACATCGCCCTCGAGTTCCTGATTTGGCGTACACCTGAAATCAGCGTGTTCTGGTGGCTTCTCGCCGCGTTTGCGTCAGGCACGCTCATCGGCGTTACCGGTCTGACGTTGATTTCGATGAAACAGAGCTTGCGCAACCGTCGCCTGACCCAACAGCTCGAAGAGCGAGACCAGGAACTGCAGAGGCTCAGACTAGGGTAATCTTCTCAACCTCAGACAACGCCCTGACGTTGCGTCCCCATCCAAATTGTTCGATATTGCATTGTGCTCCGACGATCTGGTTGATGCGTCCTCAGGCTCACGTGGACCCGTCAGGCTGTAGTTGGTGGAACTCAAGCTTCGATACAGGGACAGCAATGCCAGAGAACTTGGCACTCTATGTACTGCTCGTGGTCGCCCTGGGGATTGGTTTCCTGTTGGGTCGCAGAGAACGCCGCAAACGACCGCGCAACTCCGGCATGGTCTCCCAGGACTACTTTCGAGGTCTCAACCATCTTTTGAATGAGCGCCACGACCTCGCCATCGATACGTTCGTAGAAGCGATGGTCGTCGACAACGACACCGTCGATACTCATCTCGCCCTGGGTAGTCTCGTGCGTCGCCGCGGCGAAGTGGACAAGGCGATTCGCATTCACCAGAACCTGCTTGCTCGGCCGGTATTATCGAGCAGCCATCGCATCCAGACGGAACTGGAGCTTGCGCGGGACTACCTTGTCGCAGGTCTGCTGGGGCGTGCCGAAAACCTGCTCATCGAGGTTGCCCGCAAAGGCGGTTCGCAATTGACCGTTGCCCGACAATTGCTGCTTGAGATCTACCAGCGCGAAAGCGATTGGGATCAGGCGGTTGTGGTGGGTCGGGAACTCGCCCGGCAGGATCGCTCCGTCCGTACCCAACTTGCCCACTTCCAGTGTGAGTTGGCCGAGATTGCCCTGGGTAAAGGAGACCTCCGTGGAGCTCGCGCGGAGCTTGCCAAAGGAGCGGATTTCGACTCGGGATGTGCGCGGATAAACCTGGTGGGCGCAAAGGTGGAATTCGAAGCGAAACGGTATCGCGAGGTAAAACGGCTGTTGCGCAAAGCCCGCAGTCTGGATGCGGCGCTTGCGGTTGATTCGCTGGCTATTTATCGAGCGGCGAGCGATGAACTCGACGATGAGAAGGGTTATATAAGCTATCTGAATGAGTGTTTGCAGAGTACCCCGCATCTGGAGGTCATCGAAGAACTCCTGCGTTTTGTCGAGCGAGACCAGGGTGCCGAGGCGGCGCGGGAATTTGCGGTTCAGCAATTGTTCAAAAACCCCAGTTTGGGGGGGTTTGTCACCCTGTTGAAACACCTTGACCGTGAGGGCACTGCGTTGCCGGGGGAACAGCTGACGCTGGTTCGGCGCTTTTCCCAATCTCTGCTGCACAAGCAACCCAGTTATCGATGCAGCAATTGTGGCTTCAGTGGGCATACGCTCATGTGGCAGTGCCCGAGCTGCCGAACGTGGGGCAGTATCAAACCGATCCTGTACACTGACCGCGAATAGCCGACCCGCACACTGGTTCTCGTTCACAAACTGCCGGCTGCATTGGCTTACGGTGCTGAGCGCTCAATGCCTGGTGCAGACCTTGGCAATCTCGTACCCGGCATTTACCCCGCCCTGGTTAATCTGTTCGCCCCCATAATAGAACTGAAAGGAGATTCCATGGTTAGTCTGCTGCAACGTTGGCTCCTGGTTTGCGCACTGGCAATGGCGAGTTCCGTTTTCGCACTTCCGGATGACGGGCCTCGAGTGAACATCAATTCCGCCAGCGCGGAGACGATTGCAGAAGTGTTGGACGGTATCGGTCTCATAAAAGCTGAAGCCATCGTACGTTATCGCACGGAGGTTGGTGAGTTTCGTGATGTATACGAGCTTGCCAACGTCAAAGGTGTAGGCGAACGTACCGTTAAACTGAATGAAGCGCGCATAACTCTGGAAGACTAGGCGCCTTTTGTGATGTTGACCCAGGCATCGGTTTGATGCCTGGGTACCTTTTCTTTTCCGGGGTTTCTGTATAGGTTGGGTAGAACTTCTGTTTAAGGCAGATCGCCGCTCGGCGAAGTCATGGAATACCAGCGCGGCGCTCCTCTTTCCTGGGATGGGAAATCTCCGAAACGCCCCCGGCACACGACAGAGGGCGTCTCGTATCCGGTATCAGGGTCATTCCGCATCCTTGTGCTGCTTTGCCTGGGTCGTTGCAGATTGGGTCTCCGGTCCTGATGTGTGGAATTTTTGGCGTGGTCGATAAAGCGCCCATCGATCCTGCGCGACTCGTTGAGCTGCGTTACGCTCGCGATACCCTTGTGCACCGCGGCCCCGATCACCAGGGGGAGTGGTGCGACGACAATCATTACATCGGACACACCCGGCTCAGCATTCTCGATCTGAGTGAACGGGGCAACCAGCCGATGGTGAGCAGAGACGGTAAGGTGGTGCTCGCATGTAATGGTGAGATATACAATTTCAAGGAACTGCGCGCCGAACTTGCGGGCAAACATCGGTTTGTGAGCAGTAGCGACTCCGAGGTGCTGTTGCACGGCTATCGTCAGTGGGGGATGGATGAGTTGACGCGCCGTATCGAGGGTATGTTCGCGTTTGTCCTATACGATGTCGAACACAAATTGCTGTTTCTTGTTCGCGACAGGGTAGGTATCAAGCCGCTGTATTACGCCTGCCTGGACGGCGGTTTTCAGTGGGCTTCGGAATTGAAGGCGATTCGTAGAGCGCTGCCGGACGACGCCTTCCATACCGATGGGACAGCGCTGTATGACTACCTCACCTACCTCTACATTCCAACCCCCAAGACCGTTTATCAGAATGTGTACAAGCTGCCACCCGGACACATTCTGCGTTTTGACTGCGCCTCAAATACGCACAGAATAGAATCGTACTGGCGCCTCGAAGTGCCGAGTGACCCGCAACCCGTTGCCGATGCCGAGACCCGCCTGCAAGAATTATTGCGTTGTGCCGTCGACTCGCAAATGGTGGCCGATGTGCCGGTGGGGTTCTTCTTGAGTGGGGGTGTCGACTCGAGTTCCGTGGTCGCATTGGCGGCCGATCGCCACGAACAGTTGAAGACGTTCTCCATTGGCTTCGATAGCGCAAAATACAGCGAACTCGAATTTGCCGCCCTGGTCGCTGAACACGTTGCCAGCGACCATCATCCGGCGACGCTTGACGAACAAGCCGCTGGCGTTCTCGTTGATGAGTTGCCGATCCTCTTTGACGAGCCCTATGCCGATATCTCGGCGCTGCCAACCTACCTGGTGGCGAAGCATGCAGCAAAAAATGTCAAAGTCGTGTTGACGGGAGACGGTGGCGATGAGCTGTTCGGTGGTTATCGTTGGTATCGCAACAGTAGCCGGGTACAGAAGACGCGAGCCTGGAACCGTTCGCTGAATCTCACCGGCAGAGCGAAGAAAACACTGCCAGTTGCGCGTCGGCTTGTCAGAGGGTTGGAGCGTTACTTGTTGCTTCAGGGTTTTGGGTATTACACCCGTCTGCTTGGCGGTATGGTGGCGAACGAAAAGGGTGCTTATCGGCAGCGTTGGGGGATTCCCGCCGACTACGATGACTATTGGCACTTTCGTCGCCACTTCGATACCTCCCTGCCCGCGCTGACGGCGCTGCAGGCGTTGGATTTTCACACCTATCTACCCGATGATATTTTGACCAAGGTCGATCGCGCCACGATGGCGCACAGTCTGGAGGCGAGAGTGCCATTGTTGGACACAGCCCTCATCGAGTTCGCCTTTGCGCTTCCCGAGGCAACTCGGGGTAGGGAGAAAGCTCTGTTCAAGGCATCGATGGCAGCGCTTTTACCCAGAGCCATTGTTCGTCGTCAGAAGAAAGGATTCGGTGTGCCGGCGGCTGTCTGGCGTTCGGGCGTGTTCCGTCAGGGACGAACTCGTCAGGAAAATCTGCTGCACGCTCTGTACCCGGAACTCGTGGGGTGAGGTTGTTCTACTGTGCCGGTTCGACCATACCTTCCAACTCGGCAAACAGCATTCATGTGATGCGGATGTGCGAGGCGCTGGCGGAGTGTGGCCACGAAGTGGTGTTGTTCGCCAAGCGCGGCCACGATGAGGACCCGTTCGACCACTATGGGGTGGCGCGTATTTTCGAGCTCGAATTGATCGAGTTTCGTACTCGCTTTTCATTGATCGAATATCTACGGCGGTTTCGTCGGGTTGCCATGCCGGACCTGGCGGTGGGGCGCTACCTTTATCCATTGCTGTGGCTGCAGATGCAGGGTGTGGAAACGATATACGAAAGCCATGTACCACCCGGCAGAATTCGCGGCATGCTGGAAAAACACCTGCTTGCGAGCAAACGTTCCCATGGGCTCATCGTCATCACGAAGGCACTGCGTAAGGAATACCAACAACGAAAATTTCTGCCGTGCAGTGAGATCCGTGTACTGCCGGATGCTGCTGTGGATCCGGGTGTTCCGATCCCGCTGCCAAGTGAAGGGGCCACCATCGTTGGCTTTGCTGGAAGCTGGTATCGGGGTCGTGGGATCGAGCTCATGCATGAGCTGGCCCGTCGCTTGCCGCAACTCGAATTCCGTCTGGCAGGTGGCACTGAGGACGAGCTTTCTTCGTTTGGTCTATCCGGGCTGAAAAATATTCAATGTGTTGGACTTCTTGCTCCCGGTGCGGTCGCTGAGTTTTTGATGAACTGTCACTTGTTGCTTGCGCCTGATCGATGGGATCGTCAGGTATTTGGGGGTGGTGAAAATACCGCACAGTGGTGTTCCCCGATGAAACTTTTTGAGTACATGGCACAGGGGAAAGCCATCATCTGTTCGGATCTGGAAGTATTTCATGAAGTGCTCACCCATGGAGAGAACTGCCTGATGGTCGGTCCGGAGGATGTTGCAGGGTGGGTGGCGGCGATTGAAAGACTTGTCACAGACGCTGAGTTGCTGGCGAGCCTTGCGGCTACCGCACGGGAGAACTTTCTGACGCGGTACACGTGGGAACTTCGAGCAAGGCGTTTTATGGAACGTGCCGGTAACCGGGATGGTCACAACGAGGTCACACGGGCATGATTGGATGACGGCCCGACCCCGAATTCTCCATGTTGTTTCCGGTCTGGATGTCGGCGGGGCGGAACTCACGCTATATCGACTGGCAACGGCGTTGCGTGATCGTTATGAGCCGGTCGTGGTGAACCTCAGTGCAAGTGGGGTGCTCGAAGAAAGGTTTCAAGCCAAAGGCATAACGGTGCACCACTGCGATCTGAAACACCGGCCGCTGGCAGGGTTTCGCCTTCTCGGCCGGGTAATTCGTGAGTTTCGACCGGACCTGATCAATAGCTGGATGTATCACGCGAACCTGGTTGCAAGCGTGGCCAGAAGGTGGGGCGGATCCAGCGCGCCACTGGTCTGGTCCGTGCGCCATAGCCTGCAATCTTTCCAGAGTGAAAAGTGGTCGTTGCGCCAGATCATCCGTGCAGGCGGGTATGGCATCTGGCATCCCGATGCCGTCACCTTCAATGCATTCAGTGGCCGAGACAGTCATCTCCGGTTTGGCTATGGAAGACATCCAACCCAGGTAATCGTCAATGGTGTGGACTTGCACCATTTTGCGAGAAGTGTTGCAGACAGGCAGTTGTTTCGGCAGCAACTCGACTTTTCCGAAGATGTCATGTTGGTCGGATATGTGGGCCGGTTTCATGCGTTGAAAGATCTACCGACGCTGATCGCATGTTTTTCAGCCATTCATCGGCGTTTGCCGCGAACACGTTTTGTGCTGGCAGGTCCTGGTCTTGTCAACGGCAACTCCGTTCTCGATGGACTGCTCGGCAACGCAAACCTCAGCGCCCTGGTGCGATGTCTCGGCCCACGCGAGGACGTTACTGCGGTTTATTCGGGGCTCGATCTGTTGATTCTTTCAAGCCTTGCCGAAGGCACCGCCAACGTCTTGCTCGAAGCCATGGCCTGCGAGGTTCCGTGCGTAACGACCGATGCAGGCGATTGCGCACGTCTCGTGGCGGATGCACGGTTTGTTGCACCGAGGAGCGACTCGGCGGCACTCGCGGACCGCGCGATTGCCGTGCTCGAGCTCGATCTCCATACTAGGGACGAACTCGGGGTTATGCTCCGCCGTCGCATGCTCGAACAATACGACCAGGTAGGGGCCGAAGCGGCGTACATTCGTCTGTACGATGGATTACTCGAGCGTAAGGTAGGTGGGTGAAGATTTTATTCGTCGTCAACGAAGCAAGCTTCTTCCTCTCTCATCGGTTGCCCATCGCTGAGGAAGCGGCCAGACGCGGATACGAGGTGATGGTGGTGTGTGGCGAAGGTACGGGTGAGCAGAAGCTTGGTGCCTTGAATTTGAGCTATCGGACGCTTCCGCTGTCCCGAAGCGGTATCAACCCCTTCGAGGAGTGGCGAACGTTTCGCACGCTCTTGAGAATCTATCGGGATGAGCGGCCGGACCTCGTCCATCACATCACGATAAAACCCGTGCTTTACGGAACACAAGCTGCCAGGTGGAGTAACGTACCCGCGGTTGTGAACGCGGTGCCCGGAATGGGATTCATTTTTACCCGGCGTGGTCCGATAGCCGCAATTCGAAGATCGTTTGTAAATTTGTGGTATCGAATCGCCTTATCCCATTCGAACATGCGGGTCATTTTCCAGAACATCGAGGACCTGCGTGGCTTTTTAGCGCATGCGATTATCGACCGGGAACAGGCGGCGTTGATCAGGGGTGCGGGGGTCGATCTGAACCTGTTCACGAGTACGCCTGAACCTGAGGGTCAGGTTACTTTCGTTCTGATTGCCCGCATGTTGCGCGACAAAGGAGTGCGGGAATTTGTCGAGGCCGCACAGCGCGTCAAAGAACAGCACCCCGATTGGCGTTTTCGATTGGTGGGTGAGGTGGATCCCGGCAACCCTTCCTCACTCTCGACCCACGAGATAGATGCCTGGCGGGCGAGTGGCGCTGTCGAGTGGTTGGGTCACAGAGACGACGTGGAGGTTGTGATCGCAGCCGCCCATGTAGTTTGCCTGCCTTCCTACGGGGGTGAGGGACTACCGAAGGTGTTGCTGGAGGGTGCGGCCTGCGGGCGGGCCATGATCGCGTCCGACGTGCCGGGATGCCGTGAGGTCGTACGGGACGAAGTCACGGGTATTACGGTTCCTCCTCGAGATGCTCAAGCGCTCGAGCAGGCAATGGTTCGCTTAGGCGAAGACCCTTCGTTGCGTGCTCGTTTCGGCCGCTCGGCACGGCAGAAGGCCGAAGCCGTGTTCTCTGTCGAAGATGTAGTCCGCCACACGTTCCTGGTTTACGAAGAGCTGCTCATGCCATGACAACGGCAGTCGTTACCGGTGCGGGTGGATTCATCGGCGGGCATTTGTGCGCACGCCTGGTCGCGGACGGATGGACGGTAAGCGTGATCACGCGCGGCGCGGCGCCGGCCAACACCCACAAGCTCAACGTTGCGGTTGATGCCGGGAGTAACGCGCTTGCCTTGGAGTTTCAGGCGGTAGAGGTGGTCTATCACCTGGCGGGGTTAGCCCACGAAGGCATCGCGGATAGTAACGCGGGTGATCTACAGGACCTGAATGTCGTTGGTACCGTTTCCGTCGTCAAAGCGGCGGTTGAAGCCGGAGTGCCGGCAGTGGTGTGGCTGAGCTCGATCAAGGTGCTTGGGGACGTGAGCGCTGACCCGTTCCGGCCCGATGATCCGTACCAACCCGGGAATGCCTATGCGCAAAGCAAGATGGCGGCGGAACTCTCACTGGCAGACGCCTGTACCGGAAACACTCGCGTAGCGATCGTACGGCCGCCACTCGTATATGGAGAAGGTGTGCGCGGTAATTATCTGAAAATGTTGCGGTGGGCGGCGTTTGGGCTGCCCTTGCCGCTTGCGCGCGCAACGGCGCCGCGCAGCCTGGTCGGCGTCGCAAATCTGTGCGATCTGCTCGTTCGATTGGGCCGGCAGGGGGTAGGTGTTTTCCATGTAGCGGATCCGCAGGACGTGAGTGTTTCCGCACTTCTTACCGAGCTCGCGAGCTTGTTCGGTCGACGAAGTCGGCTGTTCGGCGTTTCTCCCGGAATCTTGCAATCCCTAACACCGGCCGCAGGGCAGCAGGCGGTTTATTCACGTTTGTTCGATCCGCTCCAGGTGGATCAGAGCAAAACCTGTCACACGCTCGACTGGCATCCGCCATTCGAGGCGCGCGAACAGATGGAAGCGATGGTCAAATGGTTCCAGCTGCAGCGTTGATCGCTTTGTTTGCAGGCTTTCTGGGCGCGGTGCTTCTTGAGGTCGTCATCGTAAAGTGCGCACGACGTTTTCAACTGTACGCCCTACCCAACGCGCGTAGTTTTCACCAAGTGCCGACTCCGGGCATGGGAGGGATGGCGTTTGTCATTCCTATCATTGCTTATCTGATTGCGGTGGATATTGCTCACGATGGAGCCAGTCTTGCATCCGGTTTGTGGCCTGCCCTGGCCCTGGTTGCGGCGATTGGCCTCTGGGATGACTTGAGCGAACTGAGTGCCAGAGTGCGCTTCTCGTGCCACTGGATCGCCGTTGCCTGGGTTCTGTGGCATGTGGATCCCGCCTGGCATTGGGCATTGGCGGGCGTGGTCGCGTTCGCCATCGTTTGGCATATCAACCTGTTCAACTTCATGGATGGCATCGATGGAATTGCGGCCGTGCAGTGTCTGTTGTACTGCGTGAGCGTTCAGGTTCTGACCGGCGGAGTCCCTGGCTGGCAGGGTGATCTGCTCTGGCTGACGGTAGGCGGAACGCTCGGGTTTCTTGTCTACAACTGGCCTCCGGCACGAATTTTCATGGGGGACGTGGGCAGCGGTTTTTTGGGCTTACTACTCGGATTGTCGACGGTCGAGTTGTGGCGGAGCGAAACGCTACCGTTGATCGCGTGTTTGACACTGTTGGCCGGGTTTTGGTTTGACGCCACCTACACCCTCTGTGTCAGAATGATAACCGGTCAGGCTTTCACCGAAGCGCACCGAAGCCACTTGTATCAGCGGGTAGCTGAAAGGAAAGGGCACTTATGGACAACCGTTGCCTATACGACGTTCGGAATTGTTTGGCTGTTGCCGCTCGCCTGGTTGCAACTCCGTTTCCCCGCGGTATCGTATCTGTGGCTGATCATTGCCGTGTTGCCGCTCGCCGTGCTGGCAGTACGTTTGCGTGTGGGGTTGCTCGCCGCCGATCTCGAACCCTCGTCTCATAAGGATCGTGACAATTTCTAAAGAATTCCTGGATCAGCTGTCACGCCGCAAGAAGCAGGCGATCGCCGTAGGTACCGATTGCATTGCCTTGCCGGTTGCACTCTGGAGCGCCATGGCATTGCGCCTCGGTGAGTGGAGCCCGGATGTTGCCCAGTTCTGGCCGGCGTTTGTGGTCAGTGGTTTAGTCTGCATACCGGTTTTCGGCGGGTTGGGCTTATACCGGCACGTGGTGCGCCACATGGGCAATCATGCCATGTTGGCGGTCGTCAAAGGCGTCACGATCACGGCCATCGCCATCGCGGCGGTGGCTTATATGGTGCCGCTCAAAGGTTTCCCGAGATCCGTCCCAGTCATTTTCTGGCTGCTGACGCTGTTGTACGTCAGTGGTTCACGTTATTCGGTGCGAACGTATTTCCGCTGGCTGAAGGATAAGTTGCAGACCGGAAGGGCGGTAATTATCTACGGTGCAGCGAGCGAAGGAGTCGAGCTTGCCCATATGTTGACCCAGCAGGGCGACTACGTACCCGTTGCATTTCTGGATGACGACCCGTCTTTGCAGAGACGTATCATCGACGGCTTGTACGTGTACGCGCCGAAGGCGCTGGATCAACTTTTGCGCGACACGGAAGCGAAACAGATTTTCGTGGCGGTAGATTCAACGAAACCTGAAGATCGGCGACGAATCATCAATTTCCTCGCACCCCATGAAATTCGGGTCAGGCTGATACCGGATCTGGTGGAGTTGGTATCGGGACGGCAGACGCTGGCCAATATCCGAGACGTGGAACTCGAAGATTTGCTTGGCCGGGACGAGGTTGCCCCGATGACTGATTTGTTGCGGGGCTCCGTGAGCGGGCGCTCGGTCATGGTCACCGGGGCCGGCGGTTCGATTGGTTCTGAGTTGTGTCGTCAGATTGTTCGGCTGAACCCGAAGCGTCTCGTGCTGCTCGATCAATCAGAGTTGGGTCTTTTTGACATAGAGCGAGAGATCGTGGACATCGCCGAAGATGATGAACTGGAGGTGCCGGTGGTTTCGGTTCTCGGCTCGGTAACCAGTTCGGCGCTCATGTTACGAACCATGAAGAGTTACCAGGTCGATACGCTCTATCATGCGGCCGCCTACAAGCATGTTGGCATGGTGGAAAAAAACGTTATTCAGGGATTGACCAACAATACTTTCGGGACCTTGCACGCAGCGCAAGCCGCCCTGGATGCCGGGGTAAAAGACTTCATTTTGATATCCACCGACAAGGCCGTTCGCACCACCAGCGTGATGGGGGCGAGCAAACGCTTAGCGGAGATGGTTCTCCAGGCCCTGCAGGAGACCTCGGAGGAAACCCGTTTCTCCATGGTGCGTTTTGGCAACGTGCTCGGCTCCTCGGGTTCGGTGGTTCCGCTGTTCCTCGAACAGATTGAAAAAAACGGCCCCGTAACGGTCACCCATCGCGACGTCGAGCGGTATTTCATGACGATTCCTGAAGCAGCCCAACTCGTCCTGCAGGCTGCCAGCATGGCCCAGGGCGGGGATGTGTTCCTGCTGGACATGGGACAGCCCGTGAAGATCTGGGACCTTGCACAACGTATGATTCATTTAAAGGGCTATTCCATTCGCGACAAAGAACACCCGGACGGTGAAATCGAAATTCAGATCACCGGATTGAAGCCGGGTGAGAAGCTGCAGGAAGAGCTACTGGTCGGTGAAGACGTCACGGGTACCCAACATCGCAAGATCATGCGCGCACAGGAGCGTTTCGTTCCCTGGACTGAGTTGCGTGGGGCGCTGAACACTCTCGAACAGGCCTGCGAAGCGTTCGACTACGAGGCGATCAAAACCTTCATCGAAGGGTTGGTAGAGGGTTCGGACCTGGAGTCTCAGCTCGGCGATCTCTCGTATACGGCGGAAATCGTGGAGTTCAGACCGGGACCGGCCTGAATTGCTTATCGCTCAGCGTGTTTTTCAACACGCAGCTAGTCACGACAGGCGGCGATCTGATCCTTACTGATGGTTAATGCTCCTACGGCGTCAGCGCCTGCGGTTGGATTCGATGATACGACTCCACAAGCCTGGGCGTTGCACTCAAGCGCCGGAGAGGAGAGGCGGGGAATCTGGATGGCGTTGAATTCACTCGCCGTCGCCATGATGGTGACGAAGTCGTTGTGACGAGCGTCTCGAGATCGGCCGCGTATAGTGGGTAGCGAATTGCCACAATGTCTGAACTGTTGTCCGAGAAGGGTAATGTGGGCCGGTCTGCCGAATCGGCGATGTGAACATTTTCCAGGGTCGTAGCGACGGTTCTCTGAGGTAAAACGGAACGGTTGATGGCAGTTTTCTGAAGGCTTGGATTGTCAGGGTCTGTGAATGGTGAATTCGTGAGTTCGGCACAACCAAAAAATAGACATGCTGTGAGGCACATTTTCCAAGCCATGAATTCAGTGTAGGAAGCCCCTGGAGCGGGGCGGTTTCGGGACCCTGGCAATGTGGCGAAGTGTGGAGGCGATCACGAAAACCGATCGACCCGGCTGGTCGGATCATTACCGAACGACTCAGCTCGCCTCTTTACCTGACTAAAGGGCTGCGTTTTTACCGGCGATTCGGCCGAAAACAGCACCGGCGGTGAGTCCCGTGCCACCGGGATAGTTGAAGTAGAAGAGTCCGCCCATGAGTTCGCCGGCCCCAAAAAGTCCGCGGATGGGCTTTTCGTCCTGGGCGATTACTTGCGCGGTTCGGTCGATATGTAAGCCCCCGAACGTGAAAGTGATCCCGCA
>JACZXA010000066.1 GCA_022571865.1 Pseudomonadota bacterium | reverse complement strand
GCCGAACAGTTGCCATTTTTTCCCTACGCGGTAGGCAAGGCGCAACGTTGTCGAGATGCGATCCGCATCGCGTGCCATCTGGGTCACCGAATCGTCCAGTTCGATTTCCACATTTTGGTCATCATAGTCACTCGTTCGGAAATCAGCTCGTGCCTCCGCGACCCATCGTTCTGAGAACGGTACCTCCACGGCACCAAATACTCCGTGCCGTGTCGGTGAATAACTGAAGAACTCATCGGTTAACACCAGATCGTCGCGGTCATTAACTTCAAATTGATAACCCAGGCGCCACCTGGTCTTATTCAGTCTTCGAATGAATTCGATGGTGAACTGGTTTCGTGTACCACTGAGATAGCCGTAATCGGTCCCGCCCTCGATCATACCGAAGTCATTCGTCAGGCGTAGTCCAACTTCTCCAAATCGATGGTAAGCTCGTGTTCGAAAAGTCACACCCGAGGTATAAGGATCGCTACCAGCGAGTTGAACATCGCCTTTCACACCCACTTGCAGGTGCCAGGTGGCAATCAACCGATTGTACATAGCAGCCACCGAGCCAGCACCGTAATCAAAGTCATCGAGGTCGTTGTGGCTTCGATAGTAGCCGCCCAGTTCAAGTCGCCATCCGTCCGCAAAATTACCTGAGATGTATCTGTTCGCGAATGCCCCCACTTCAAGAAAGTAATCACCTTCATCGCTTACGGCTGCCAAGGATGCATCGTCGGCGAGAAATACATTGTCGTCATAGCCAGACCCTAACGAAAAGTGCTTAGTCCACTTTGAATCGGCGGAACGCAGGCTTACATTGCTGCGCGGTGATGCCAGCTTCGCGTTAGCCAGCCGTTTCAACTTATCGGACGTTGCTTGTTGTTTAGCGCGACGAAAGCGGCGTTGTGCCAAATCATGTTGCCCCATTTTTTGGGCAATCAAGCCTAAGTTGTACTGGGCGAGGGCGCCCCAGGTCGCATCGTTGTCAATCGCTGAGAATTCGGCCTCAGCAAGTCGATACTGCCCGATTTTGTAGTGTGTAGCGCCAAGGTTGTAATGTAGCGTGACCATTTCCATTCCTGCCTTACGGGCAGCAACGAACTGTTCTATTGCTTGTTCATAGCGTGCTGCTTTGAAAAAGTTGATGCCAGCTTGATAATTATCGCTTTCCGCTGCCCAACTGACAGGGCTTGCGATGATAAGGGTGATTAACATGGTGATCGTTAGCCGCTTCACAGGATATCCCTCTCCGATGACGGATTAGTAAACGTTGATTGAAACAAAAAGCGCGGTCGAACTAAGTGCTCGACCGCACATTATTGGGGCTGTGACCCTATCTAGCCTCCAGGGCGTCCAGCGTCGTCAGGACGATTGTTCTCGCGAAGGTCCGCTCGAGCGTTCCGCTGGATGTCATGGTTCACATCTTGTCGTACTTGCTCGGCTACCCATTGGCCAAACTCACGACCTTGATATTCAGCGTCGGGATCACGAGCCATATTTGATACAGCAGTACCGAAATCCGCATTTTCGTTGGGCGAAATGTGCGCAACGTATTCCTCTTCGGTTTCACCATCTTCGGCAAGGTCTATCGTATCTTCATGATCATCGGCGTATGCGAGGGGATTGAGCGCAAGCCCAAAGGCAAACAGCCAAATCAGTTTCAATTTCGATGTCATCAGATTCTCCTCGTAGTCATATTAGTCATTCTAATCATCAGATTTCATGTCAAGGTGACCAAATTGGCGATCCTTGCTATTAGAAACGCTCGTTTAGCAGAAAAGGTTGATTCTGTAAAAGTGTGATCGGTTTCACAGTTAGCTCTATGCCGCCACCGCTTGACGGTTGAAGTCCCGATCGCTTCGAGGTGTTACCTGTTTTGTAAACAACTGGAGAGCGCTTTCCAGGTCCTCGACGATGTCAAAACGGTCGTACTTTCGTTCGGTCCGTTTTAGGTCTCGAAAGACTCGGGAGTTCGACTGCGGTTCTTGATTGTTGTCGGCCGTCTGCATCAGAACCACTGATCGACCATCACATTCGTCCAAGTTCGGGAGCAATGTCCCATGAAGAAAATTGGTAAACATCGTAATTTCTACAGGATCGGCAACGAACCAGGCATACCGAAGATCGATCAGTATGTGACGAGCACCTTCTGCGAGCGTTCGATTTAACCCAACGTGCAGTTCAGGCAACGTAATTTTTTCGTACGCTCGTAGTTCATACAGCTCCCCATCGTCGCTGGGGGTTATGTGTAAACTCATCTCTACTTCCTCATTAATCTGGGCGTTTAGAAATAGACACGCTGAATAGTCCAAAAAGGTTGCATGGAGAACTCGAGATTTGTATTGGCGGGGCCAATGAGTTTTTCTTGAGAACACTCAGACTTGCCTTCGTGCAGGTCAACGTGTGATGCAATTCGGAGTTTTCTCCCATTGTCCCATCCATACTCATCGATACGCCGCAATATGGGATGAGCAAATTGCTTGGCAAAGGAGGTCAATCTCAACGCTTTGACGCGATCATTCGAGATCACGTCCTTCCAATGTACCAATCGGCGTATCGATTATTGCGGAACACCGAAGATGCCGAGGATTTGGTTCAAGACGTACTGGTCAAGCTCTATCCTCGGCTCGACGAAGTCGAAGGCATTGAAGCGCTCCGACCTTGGCTGCTTCGCATCGTGTATCACAGCTTTGTCGATTTTCTACGCAAGCGTCAGCGCTCGCCTGCGACGGTGGTAGATGATGCGGCAATATTCTCCGCAGTCGATGATTCGATTGACCCTCAGGCCATCGCATCCAAGGGCGAGATGGCCACATGCCTCAGTGACGCAGTTCAATTGCTGCCGGAAGATCAACGAGCGCTCGTGGATTTGCACCTAATACAGGGTTATACGCTTTCTGAGTTGGTGAGCGTCTTCGACGCACCGATTGGCACCCTCAAAGCAAGAGTCCACCGCATAAAGAATCGGTTAAAAAAGGAACTTCCCAATGCAACCTTTTCCTCAGTATGAGCGTTTCTAACCGTATGAACTGTGCAAATACCAGACAACAAATACGAGCTTCCTTGGCGGGTGGTTTCGAGGTGGAAGCCACTGCGGCTTCCCACTTGCGCGAATGCGAACTCTGTCAACATTGGCACTTTGACGAGTTGCTTCGGCAAGAATTCGATCAAGTCGATGTGCCCGCCCCCCGTGATAGTTTTGTCGATGAATTGATCGGCAACGCCATCGCACAAGGCGAACGAAGCAGAACTTGGCGCAACTCCCTGGTTGCAACCGCTGCTGTTGTCATTTTGTCATTTGGGCTGGTGCTCGGCCAAAATTTAATCGAAAGTTCGGTCGGCGAAGTATCGTTTGAAGTGACTATGGCACCCCGTATCGGTGAAACGGTAGAAGTCGTCATTAATAGTAGCACTGGGAGCGATGCGGCGATGTTGACCATCGAGTTGGCTGAAAATCTGGAACTCGATGGTTTTCCGAATGAGCGGATCGTTCAATGGCAGACAGGATTGTTGAAAGGAAAAAATTTGTTGCGGCTACCGCTGATCTTAAAAGATCAGCAAAATAGTCAATTCGATATTGCGTTGTCTTATGGCAACACCCAACAGACCATTACTGTGATGGTTCGTGCAATTGACTCGATTCCTCCTCGCGCGGCTTTTAAAGCCTGATGGACTGGAATTCAAACATGAAGACATGCCTAACAATGCTTTTATTGGTTTTCGCCGCAGTCGTGATTAGTCCATCTGCCTTGGCAGAGGAAGAAGATGACGGAAGCGAAGACACTATGGTAGTGATCGAGGCAGGTGCTACACCTGAGGACATTGTAAACATTATTGAACTACCGTTTGCCGCCTCCGCCAACGCAGCGGATCATTCTGCATCAGGTTCAGATACCGCCGTAAACGCAGGTGATCTCGGCGTAGACTTCGGTGAACAGATCGCTGAAGAAGCTAGGTCTATTGGCGAACAGATTCGCGACGATCTTCAACAGAAGGTTCGCCGGGATGCGCGAGCCGACAATGGACGAGGTCATCAGTAACTAGATCAAGGCACCAATTCTAGACCGGATACTTGCCTCTACGTGAGTTGTATCTGACCTGTGTGTGGCGAATTGGTAAGCAGGCACTGGTCTCTGAAATTCGATGAGAAGTTGCTTTGTGAAGGCGTAACAGGGAAATGAAATTCCCTGATACGCTTTTCTAATTCCCTGTTCTTGTTTTTAGGGAAATCGCCTGTAGCTCATTGAAAACATGAGCAAATTATTGTCGAAATTGCGAGTTTGAGACCAAATTTGCGAAAATTCCCTGTTTTTTCCCTGTTAAACAGGGAAATCCATTGAGAGGGGTTCGCTCCAGACTGGGTCCACCGCCATGAGATAAGGGCCCCAAGTGCGGCCCTTTCTTATGGCGGAGAGGGAGTATTGATTCAAACCCTCCGGTTCGACAAATCGGCAGGAAAGCCGATTTGGACGTGGGAGCGAAGCGAGTCACGCCCTCAGGCGCCTTAAGCGCCCAGGGTGCGGCACAAGGATGTGCCGCATACATCTTTGCCGGATGACCCTCAACAAACTCGAAATTCGACACGACCAGCCGCCTGCGCCGGTTTGCTACCGAAACCTCCACAACTCCTGGGCTAACAAAGAGTTCGGACCGCTCGATCCTCGAACAGCGTAAACCGCTCCCCAATGAATATGATCAGGCAATACGACTGTGGGAGAATTCGTATACGCCATCGTCCTTACGGCCACCAGCGTGAGTTTGCGCTAAAATCACCCCAAACCCGCAACATCAACCCAATCAATCAAACAGAAGGAGGCGCGCCCATGTCATTTCATCACATCGCCATTACCACTCGGGACATGCTGGCAACTCACGAGTTTTACAGCGAAGCGATGGGGTTTGAGCTCGTGCGGGCCGAAAAAGCCACTATGCCCGACGGGGTCTGGGCCAAACACTTCTTCTACGATACGGGCAATGGAGAAATGATGGCGTTCTGGGAGATTCATGACGATTCGCTGCGCCAGGATTTCCCGACGTCGATTTCAGCCGGTCTTGGATTGCCGGTGTGGAGCAACCATCTTGCCTTCGGTGCCGCGGATGAGGCCGAGTTGAAGACCAACCGTGAGCGACTGCTGGCCGCTGGTCACAACGTTACGGAGATCGACCATCATTGGTGTAAGTCGATTTACGCGATGGATCCCAATGGCATCCTGGTGGAGTTCTGTACCACGACTCGCGCATTCTCAGCCGATGACAGGAGCCGTGCCTTGGCCGCATTACACACCGATGATCTGGCCGACGAACCGGCGCCGGTGGTCAAACGTTTCGAAGTTCAATCGGGTGAATCAGTCGCTCTTTAACAACTCGTATTTCTTCAGATAGCCCCTGAATTGATGGTAAGTGAGTTTCAGCAGTTCGGCGGCTTTGCGTTGGTTGTGTTTTGCCTCTCGAAGGCTCCGGTTGAGCAAATCGATCTCGAAGTCCTGCACCGTTTTCTTGAGGTCGAGTGGTAGTGCGCCCGGGTTCTGTTTGACCTGTAATGGGTCTTGGCGATCCAGGGGACGATAGGGTGAATCGAAGGGATCGAAAAGAACTTCCGAGATTTCCTTGTCTTCATCGTTGCGGTAGACACAGCGTTCAACGACGTTTTTCAACTCCCGGACGTTTCCCGGCCAGGGATAGGCCTCGAGCGCCTGTTCTGCTTCGGCCGAGAAGCCCGGAAAGTACTCTCGATCGAGCTCATTGGTCATGCCCACGGCAAAATGTTCGGCTAGCAGCATGATGTCGGCACCACGCTCGCGCAGCGGCGGTAGGGTAAGAACGTCGAACGCAAGTCGATCGAGGAGATCACTGCGAAATTTACCCGACTTGGCAAGGCTCGGTAAATCCCGATTGGTCGCAGCAATCAGACGTATGTCGCAGTAGAGGGTTTTGTTGCCACCCACCCGCTCGTATTCACCATACTCGATGATCCGCAGGAGTTTTTCCTGAACCAACGGCGAGGTTGAAGCCAGTTCGTCGAGAAATAGAGTTCCGCCATGGGCGCGCTCGAAACGGCCATGGTGGGTCTTCGTTGCGCCGGTGAAAGCGCCAGCTTCATGACCGAACAACTCACTTTCCAGGAGTGAATCACTGATAGCGGCACAATTCATCTTGAGGAACTGCTCTTCCCACCGGTTGGAAAGAAAATGCAGTCGAGCGGCAATCAGTTCTTTACCCGTACCTCGCTCACCGACCACGAGGACGGGCTTCTCCAATGGTGCAACCTGGGAGACCTCCTCTAAGATCTTGAGAAACGAGGGTGATTCACCGAGGGTGCGCTGTTGTTGTTCTTTAGCCATAGGGGAAACTAGCAGCCATGAGGGAATTTTGCCAACAGTTGGCGATATTTACCATGAGGGTGTAAGGCTAACACGAAGGAGTTTAATTATTTCCATATAAAACAAGGAGATAAAAACCCCTGGGGGTTGGCACGGATCATGTATCAACCCGGTCAACGGATGGTGTGGAATCGATGCGCCATTCACCGGTTAATCACGGAGGCGGAACGTAAGATGAGTATCTTTTCTCGCATGTCCGACATCATCAACTCCAATGTCAACGCTTTGCTCGACAAAGCAGAAGATCCGGAAAAGATGGTGCGGCTCATTATCCAGGAGATGGAAGAAGCACTGGTGGAAGTACGCAGCACGTCTGCACGAGCGATCGCTGACAAGAAAGAATTGACCCGGCGTCAGGAGTGGCTCGACCAGGAAGCCCAGGAATGGGAACGTAAGGCAGAGGTCGCGGTGAATAAAGATCGTGACGATCTTGCCAAGGGTGCCTTGGGGGAACGCAACAAAGCTCAGGAATCTGTGACTGCCATCAACAAGGACCTGCAGATTCTCGATGAGACGCTGTTCAAACTCAACGAAGACGTTGGCACGCTGCAGGTAAAGATCAAGGATGCCAAAGCGCGACAGAATGCGATCATCATGCGAGGGCAGGCGGCTCAGACCCGGCTTGGTATACGTCGTCAGCTTTCGGATCACAATATCGATGACGCCATGCAGCGCTTCGAGAACTATGAGCGCAAGATGGACGACCTCGAAGGCCTGATCGAATCGTACGATATGGGCCAAAAGACCCTGTCGGCCGAAATTGGCGAGCTCGAGACAGATGAAACGCTGGATGTTGAGTTGATCGAACTCAAAGCAAGAATGGGTGGACAATTGACGATAGAAGCAGCCCCGGTGGTAGTAGAAAGTACGACACCCGAAGATGACCAAGATTCAGCTGGCAGTGACCAGCTTGGTCGAGATCAATCCGCTAACGGTTAGGAGCGAAAATGGACGGCATGGTTGTTGCCTTTTTTGTCCCCACGGTAATTTTTCTATGCATCGTCGCACCCGTGTGGATATTCATGCACTACCGAAGTAAACAGAATGCACAGGGGGCTCTTTCGGAGGTTGAAAGGGTGGAACTCGAATCCTTGACGGCGCAGGCGCAGCGCATGATGGATCGCGTCGAGACGCTGGAAGCGATTCTGGACAGCGAAACGCCGGAATGGCGCAAACGAATGCGGGTGGAGTAATTCACTGATGACTGACAAAAGAACGGATATTAATCAAGCCTCCCCGCTTAGAAGAAGGGACAATAAGCGTGCCTCCCCGAGTAGAAGAAGCGAAGCGGGTCCTGCATCACCCGGTAGAAGGGAAAGTGATCGGGTATCTGCCAGACAGGCAGACGATCGTCCCAGGGACTTTCAGGAGGCCGTTACCCGGTTAGAGTCAGCGGTTCACGAGCTGGTGGGTTCCGCCAAGGGTCAGTTTTCCGATCGAGCAGCGACGTTTATCGACGAAACTGCCGCACGCATCGAAAAAGAATTCGCCACGAGAAAAACCCGCGCCCAAAAAGATCGCTCGAGACGGCGCCATAGAAATCGCCAACGTGCGCAGCGCATCGAAGGCCGTAGCAGACGGCTGTACCGGGATCCACGGCACGGAAAAATCGGCGGCGTGTGTGCGGGGATCGCGAACTACTATGGTATGGAGACCTGGGTGGTGCGCTGCATCGCCATCACCGGCTTGTTGTTCATGGGGAGTATCGTTTTCCCCGCCTACTGGATTGCCTACTTCGTCATGGACAAACCCCCCAAGAACCCACCGAAGGTGGAGTACGCAAAAGAACCCGCCCATGTATCTCCCGCCCCGGAACTGGGCCCCAGATTCTCGCCCCGGGGAAGCTTGCGTAACGCGGAAGCAGATTTTTCAGAGGTAGAACTCCGGCTGCGGCGCATGGAAACGCACGTGACCTCCGGCAAGTACGAACTCCAGAAAGAGCTTCGCAAGATCGAAGAGGAAGGCCGTGGCACGATGGCATAGCCGTCCATGGTTGATCGTATTGCTCTGGGTGGGCTCGTCGCTTGCCTTCTCGGACGACGGTATTGACGCCAGGGTTGAAGATCGTGAGTTCATCACGACGGCTTTCGATCGCGTCTTCATCACCGGGGGTGCCACCGTCGAGCTTCTGCAAGGCAAAGAAAATCGCGTGACCGCCAGAGGCACCCGGGAAGTGCTGGATGGTCTTTTGGTTGAATCCGGTGGCGGTAGCCTGTTTATAGATACGGCGGATCACGGCGCCGCAGAGCTTGTCATCCGCTTAACTTTCGTGAGTCTTCGGGAAATGGTTTTCGATGGCCAGGTGGTGATTACCAGCGCCTCGTTGCAAGTCGAAGACCTGATCATTGAGAGCAATGGTTCGAGCTCCATTGAATTGCGCGGCCTGATCGCCGATGAGTTGCAGGTCTCCGGTCTTGGCGCAACCAAGTTCAGCCTGAGCGGCAAGGTCCAGCGCCAGGTAATCCATATCGATGGAAGCGGCGCCTATCGTGCACAGGGCTTGTCCAGTCGGACGGTCGAGGTCAGTGTTTCCGGGGTGGGGGATGTATTGCTCTCGGTCGAAGAAATGCTGGACGTTGACATTGCAGGAGCCGCCCGGGTGCGGTATACCGGGTCTCCGTTCGTGACTCAACGAGTATTTGGCATCGGTTCCGTTCATCGGGTCGACCACGTCCAGATTTGATTTGAACAGATTTGATTTGAGAGGGCGCTGATATGGAAGTTTTTACCATGGTCGTACTCATCGTGCTCATCGCGTGTGGCACGGGAGTAATCAACCAACATTTCAAAACCCGACGTAAAGAACTCGAGCATTCGTCACCCAATGACGATGTGTACGATGAGGTGGAAATGCTTCGGGAACGGATTGAGGTCCTCGAGAAGATTGTCACCGATGAGCGTTATCATCTGGAAAGAGAGATAGATCAGTTAGAACGTCGGGCGTAACCAGGTCCGGATAGTCGGTGAACAGGCCCGTAGCGCCCAGGCCCAGGACTCGGCGAGCTTCACTCAAATCATTAACGGTATAGATCAGAAGCTTTACCCCCTGATTCTCAGCCTCCTCGATGATTGTCTGGTTGACGATCTTGAGAGAGAGATTAATCGACCAGGCGTCCAGTGCCGTCACCGTCTGCCAGACATCACGGCGCCAGCGGTGAAACAGCGGCGCTACCCGCACTTGGGGATTGAGGCGATGAAAATGAGTGAGTTCGCGATGCTCGAACGATGACACGAGCACATCCAGTTCCCGATAGGCAGCTAGAAACTTCGCCGTGGGCTCAGCCGTTTGTGAACCCTTCAATTCGATGTTGACGCCTACCCCTGGAGGTAACTGGGCCAAAACCTCCTCGAGAAGGGGGATCGTCGACCCGTTTCCCGCGTCGAACCTGCGTAAAGTTGCCAAATCCAGGTCTGCAAATTTGCCCCGGCCGTTGGTTGTTCGTTCCAGGGTATCGTCGTGGATGACCACGAGGTGATTCGCCACAAGATGTACATCGAGTTCAATGCCCGAGACACCCAGTTGGTAGGCAAGCTCAAAGCCCGGGAGCGTATTCTCCGGCGCCAATCCTGCGGCACCGCGATGCCCAATGACTAGCGGCCAATCGGAAAATCCCATCTGTACATCTCGTCGGGCTAAGCCACTACAATATACCTCATGAGTTACCAGGTACTGGCTCGCAAATTACGGCCGATGAATTTTGCGGCCCTCGTCGGCCAGGAACATGTCGTACGCGCGTTGCGCCATGCGTTGGATAATGACCGACTGCATCATGCTTATCTGTTTACGGGCACGCGCGGAGTGGGCAAGACCACCATCGCCCGCTTACTGGCGAAATGTTTGAACTGTGAAGTGGGAGTTTCGTCGACGCCATGCGGCGAATGCACCATTTGCAAGGAAATAGCGGAAAACCGCTTCATCGATCTCATCGAGGTGGACGCCGCTTCACGTACCGGTATCGATGACACACGCGATCTCCTGCAGAACGCCCAGTACCTGCCGTCACGAGGTAGATATAAGGTCTACCTCATTGACGAAGTCCATATGTTGTCGGCATCGAGCTTTAATGCGTTGTTGAAAACGCTGGAAGAACCCCCGGAGCACGTTAAATTCCTGCTCGCCACCACTGATCCCAAAAAGGTGCCGGTTACGGTGTTGTCTCGGTGCCTTCAGTTCCAGCTCAAGAACATCCCACAACAACGAATTGCCGAGTATCTGACGGAAGTTCTGACCAACGAAGGGATTGAATTCGAGGGCGAAGCGCTGACGGTCATTGCCGGTTGTGCCTCAGGAAGCATGCGTGATGCGTTGTCGATAACCGACCAGGCGATTTCCTACGGCAAGGGAAAGCTGTTGAGTCAGGATGTGGGAGATATGCTGGGGCTCATCGGCCGCGATGAGGTAGGCGCGGTGATTGAGGCCCTGGCCGGTGGTGACGCGCAGCGCATCCTCGCTGTCACTGCCGAGTTGGCGGATCGTGCCGTCGATTTTGATGGTGTGTTGACGGAGTTGCTACGATGTTTGCATGAAATGGCGGTAAAACATGCCCTCGGTCAAAACGACGATGAATCGGTTCCGTTCTCGGCGGAAACGGTGCAGCTCTATTATCAGATTGCGTTGATGGGTTACCGAGATCTGCAGATCGTCCCGGATCCGAGAAGCGGTTTGGAAATGACGCTACTACGAATGCTCGCTTTTGCCCCCGATACCGACACCGCCCACAAGAGACCAGGTCCCAGGCCGGTTAATCATGAGCCTGAGACCGAGTCCGGGACCGATTCCGGGACCGATAAAGAAGTAACCGGGGAGGCGGGTGCAGGGGCCGGGACTGCGCCTTGCCAAGTAGACGGGGCACTCGAGGCGCGCCTTGGCAAGCCATGGCATGACATTGTAGCGAATTTGCAGCTCTCGGGCGTCGCCAGGATGATCGCGGAGCATTCGCTACCTGGCAACCTTTGCGCCGGTGTACTCACGCTTTTACTGGATAAAGCGCACGATACCCTGCTCAATGATGCTCAGGTGGCTGCGATCGAACGTGCAATCAACTCGATATTAGATACGCCGGTTACTCTGGAGATCATACCGGAGGTGCTGAATATCGAAACTCCCGCCGCACGTCGCGACAGGTTGCAGGCGGAACGTCAAGCTGAGGCGGAACTAACGATGGAAAGTGATGCAACGGTACAGTTGCTGGTGACAGAATTTGATGGAAAGCTGGATGCCGTGAGACCCGTTGATCCCGTTAGCAAGGAGCCGTAGTGAAAGGTCTGGGCGATATGATGAAACAAGCTCAGGCCGTGCAGGAGCAAATGCAGAAACTGCGCGAAGAGATGGATGCAATGGAGATCAACGGGGAGAGTGGTGCGGGATTGGTAACCGTGGTAATGAATGGGCGTCATGAAGTTCGGCGCGTCAGACTCGACAACAGTGTACTCACCGAAGACAAAGCGGTCATAGAGGATCTGCTAGCGGCAGCGTGCAATGATGCCGTTCACAAAGTGGCGGCGGCGCACCAGAAAAAGATGTCTGGAATGGCTCAGAGTCTGGGACTACCGTTGGACAAACTACCGTTTTAGTATCCAGTCACATTGCCAGCCGCTGATGGGCATTAGTCCACTCATTGATCGTCTGATCACTGCTTTTCAGGTGCTTCCCGGGGTCGGTCCGAAAGGAGCGCAACGCATGGCCCTGCATCTGCTCCAGCGCAATCGCGAAGGCGCAACTGCACTCGCCCATGCGCTCACTCAGGCAGTCGAGGAGGTCGGCCACTGCCGGCAGTGCAGAAATCTGAGTGAGGCGGACGTCTGCCGGCTCTGTTCGGATGAGCGACGCGAAAACAGTGTGGTTTGTATCGTCGAGTCCCCGGCAGACATTATTGCCATAGAACAGGCGGGCGGATTCAAAGGTCGCTACTACGTGCTGCATGGCCATTTATCTCCCATTGACGGTATTGGTCCCGAAGAGCTTGGCCTCGATCAGCTGGAGGCTCGAATCATCCAGTTGCAGCCGGCCGAAGTGATTCTGGCGACCAACCCGACGGTTGAAGGCGAAGCGACCGCACACTACGTCACGCAATTACTCAAACCCCACGTTGCACTGGTGACTCGAATTGCGCACGGTGTCCCGCTCGGCGGCGAGCTCGAATACATAGACGGAGGAACCATCGTCCATGCCTTACAAGGGCGACGCGTTATCAGTTGAATGGGTTGCCTCCAATGCGTCCCTGAGCCGGGTGATCAACGGCTGGGATGCCAGGATCGGGATCGACACGGAGTTTCAACGCACCAATACCTTTTACCCGATTCCAGGCCTCTATCAGGTGATCAGTGGCGAGCAGATTTTCCTCATTGATCCGCTGAACATCTCCGAGTGGCAGCCTCTGGTCGAGCTCCTGGAAGATCCGGCGATCGTGAAGATCATGCACGCCTGTTCGGAAGACCTCGAGTTGATCAGCCATCATCTGCAGGCGATTCCGACTTCGGTGTTCGATACTCAGCTCGCGAACGCGTTTCAGTCTCAGGAATTCAGCGCCAGCTACGCTAATCTGGTCTCTCATCAGCTCGATGTGGAACTCGGCAAGCACGAAACCCGATCGAATTGGCTGCAGCGACCGCTATCGGAAGATCAGATTCGCTATGCGGGAGAGGATGTCTATTATTTGCCAGCGCTGTTCGAAAGTTTGAGTGGTAAGTTGCTGGCTCTCGGGCGTATGGAGTGGTTCCAGGACCTGATGGTCGACAAAGGTAAATTTGTCCCTGGAGATCCGGAAAGTTATTACCTCTCGGTGAAGAAGGCCTGGAAGCTCGACCACAAGGAGCTCAACACGCTGCAGCGGCTGTGCGCCTGGCGAGAGCGCAAGGCGATGAGCGAGGATGTCCCCCGCAACCGCGTGGTATGGGACGCACACCTGTATCAGTTCGCGAAGATAGCGCACATAAGCCGCGCAGACATCCACGATTCCCTGCCTCGACCCGTAGCCCGGAAATACGCTGAAGAACTGCTGGAACAACATCTCCTTGGCTCTACTCACGAACAGTCCCTGCAACGCCCGGTTCGTCCATTGACGCAAGGCCAGGGAGCAATTACCAAAACGCTGCGAGGGGTGGCTCGGGAACTTGCCGAGCAAATGGAATTTGCCCAGGAGTTGCTTGCCCGTAAGCGTGACGTGGAAGCCTGCGTACGCAACTACTTTGACACGGGCGAACTGTCGCCTGCGTATCTGGGATGGCGGGCACCTCTGCTTGCGGATGAGTTCAATGAACTGTTGCAGGGGGTCAAATGAACCAATCCGTCAAGATCTATCGCAGTTCCGTCAAACCCGATATGTACCTGTTCGTTGCTGACCACGAGGAGCTGACCCGGGTTCCGGCGGAGTTGATGAAACGGTTTGGTCGACCGATCGAAGCCCTGTCGATCGAGCTCAACGACGAAATGGTGCTCGCTCGAGCGAACACCGTTACCGTGCTCGAACAAATACGAAAGGAGGGCTTCTACCTGCAGTTGCCTCCAGCGCCTGAAGACTGGCGATCTTAGCGTGTCTGCCTTCTGGGAGGAAAAGGCACTGCATGAATTAAACCAGGAGGAGTGGGAGCTGCTATGCGATGGCTGCGCTCGCTGCTGCATGGTCAAGATTGAAGACGCAGCCAGCGGGGAAGTGCACTACACGGCGTTAACCTGTCAATTGCTGGACCTCGATACCTGCCGCTGTACCCGTTACCCCGAGCGGCACAAGCTGGTGGCGGATTGTGTGGAGCTCAACCCCATCACGGCAACACAATTCGACTGGCTGCCGGTAACTTGCGCCTATCGACGATTGGCACAGGGAAAGCCGTTATTGTGGTGGCATCCGCTGGTTTCGGGAGACTCCCAAACAGTACACGACGCAGGTATTTCGGTGCGCGGAAAGACGCTGCCGGTGGATTCCGTCCATGCCGATGAACACGATCTCCACATCATTCGTTGGATAGAAACGTCTCAAGGAACGGAGTCTTAGGATTCGTCGTGCAGTATCTCGTCGCCTGGATAGTGGTGTTACTGGCAGGGTTAAGCGGACTCGTTGGCGTTTACGTGCTGACTCGTTCGATTTCGTCGCTCTTCGTGCGTACCCTGGTTCGTTGCCTCATCGTCGTATGGATGCTCATTCCTGCTCCAGTGCCAAACTTCGATGGTCAGTATGCGCCGGCGTTTGTGGTGCTGATGTTCGAATGGTTGTTGCAGACCAATGGAGATCCCGGCGTCGCAATCCGGATACTCATTGCCGCGACCGTTGCCGTCATTGGTCTGGTGAGCCTCGCTCATGGCTTGAAAAAATATCGCAGCCGTAGAACGCCTGTCTAGCCTGGATTATTCATGAAGAAGCGTAGCGAGGTTGGGTCGAGGGCAATTCGCAAGCGAATTGCTAAGCAGTTTGCGAAGCAAACTGCCAGAGTAGTAAGAACACTGGGTGCGCGGACTGGAGTGGAGCGGGTCCCGTTCCATTGGGACGGGCGCGTGCTTTACAGCACGTCGAGCACCCGGAGGGAGCACGCCCTGTGTTCTTGCTGCTATCGGCGACCGCAGTAGCTTGTTCATGAATAATCCAGGCTAGGAGTCTGCGCGGTAGAAAATTCTGTTCTCGCACCTACCGTAGATCCCCCGTCTCCCTGCGGGTGCGATAGTGAAGTCGGAATTCGTCTGTCATCAGCGCTGCTTAGAGACGTCTACTATTACTAGGTACTTGTCCTGGATGAGAAATCCGCCGTGCGTTGTTTTCATGCGCCAATAATCGCAGTACTCCTTCTGGTCGGTGTTCCCAGTTGGAGTGCGGAGGCGACCGTGGATGTACGCCTGATTGTCGATGTGTCCCGCAGCATGATGGATTCCGACCCCGAAGGCATGGCGTAGCAAGGCGATGAGCGTTTTTGTGCAGATGCTGCCACACGGCGCTTACGCTGGAATATGAACCTATGGGCGTTACCTCAACATGCTCGGATGGTTTATGGAAGCGGGTGGCTGACATTCATTTGGCTGACCTACCTTCCGTTGGTTTGCGCTCCGATCTCACCGAAGCGATTGCCCGGGCAAGTTGGGATCGCGATGTATCGATGTCCAATCGGCTTCGCCATCTGGTATTGCTCACCGACGGGAGGGTCAATATCGCCGATGAATCCGCCACTAACGAAGCGTCGGTTGCCCGGTTGTTGAAAGAACGGCTGCCTCAGTTGAAAGATGCCGGGTTCAGGATCCATAGCCTTGCACTGGGAGCGGGGCCGAGGTAGTGCTGCTCAAGCAGCTGAGCATGGCTACCGGTGGTTACCACGCCCAGGTTTCAAGCCCTGGACGGCTTCCGGAGTTTTTTCTGAAGGTGCTGGACAACGTGGCGCGGATGCCACGCCTGGCAATCGGGGATCAGCAGTTTTTGGTGGATCCGGGGGTGACCGAGATCACCATATTCAGGATTATTTCCAACGACGAAGAGCGGCTGGAACTGGTCGACCCCAAAGGTAAACGCTTGAGTCGAACCAATATTCAGCCGTTGATGCGGTGGCATACGGAACGCGGTTATGACCTGCTCACCATCAAGGACCCGCAAGTGGGTCGTTGGGAGTTTGTTGGTGGAACGACTGATAATAGTCGAGTGAGGGTGGTGGGTGACATCACCCCTTCCGTTTCGGGGCTGAACGGCACCCTGTTTCCCGGCGAGCTCAAGGCTTTTCAGATCGAGCTTGTCGGTGATGGACGGAGGATCGAGGACGGAGAATTCCTTGACCTGGTGGAGGTGGTTGCGGTGCTCGAGACCCCTCTGGGAGAGCGCCCGCTACTGGTAGAGCGACTGCCACGCGGTGAATACAAGATGGTGCTGCTTGGGCTGCAGGAACAGGGTGAACACGCGCTGCGTATTTCTATCAGCGCCCGAACTTTCGAGCGGGAACTGCGTTTACCGTTCCTGGTGAGCAGTCCGGTTACGCTGGATATTCGACCCGATGGCTCCGGTGCAACCGTCTAGGTTGAGCTGAACACACCCGACGTCGACTACAAGAGTTTGAAAGTGGCGGCCAAGATCAAGCGTCCGCCGGGTGCCGCCAAGTTGTACCCGGCAGAAAAGCATCCAGGCGGTTTGTGGAAATTTAGTATTCCCGATAGCCGAGGACGCGTAGATTTCGCTGTAGATATAACCGGTAACCTATTGAATAAAAAAGAATTTAAACTGAGGTCCGACGTCGTATCCTTCAGGCTACCTCTTGGGGAACGACTGATAGTTCACCTCGATTCCAGCGGGGCTAAACAAATTCCAGCGACCATTCCCATTGAGCCGCTGAAGTTGGATGAGGCTGATATTGGTGAACTGGCGCCGCTCGCTCCTCCATCGGCTCAGGGGTTGGATGCCGAACCGGTGGTAGAAGTGCCTGTTGAAAACCTTGCTGCTATGCCATTCTGGGTCGGCTTGTCGGTCGCTGAGATCAACCTGCTACTGGGTTTCTCATTGTGGTTTCTGTTGAAGGTGACGTTCACCCGCGACATTCTCGAGGATGCTGTGGAGGCGCTCAGAGCAGTACTCGGGGGCACGAAAGTAGCGGCCGCGCCGGAGGCGGAGGCACAAGCAGCCTGAGACGTTCGCTTGATATGATCTGGAGGGCTCTTTAAAGTACGTCGCTTCGCTTTTTACCAATCGTAAGAATGGACGAGACACCTGCATGATCTTTGACAGTACCGATACCTATATCTCCACCGATGAACTCAGTATGGCCGTTGACGCTGCCGTCAAACTGGAACGACCGTTGCTGATCAAAGGAGAACCCGGGACCGGAAAAACCCTGTTAGCGGAGGAAGTCGCCAAAACGCTGGGTATGAGGCTGATTTCCTGGCACATCAAATCAACCACCAAAGCAATTAATGGCCTGTACGAGTACGACGCGGTCTCGAGGCTCCGAGACTCACAACTCGGCGATGAACGCGTTCTGGACATTCGCAACTACATCAAGAAGGGTAAGGTCTGGGAAGCGTTTGAATCTGAGGAGCGGGTGGTGCTGCTAATCGATGAGATCGACAAGGCTGACATAGAGTTTCCTAACGACCTGTTACAGGAGCTCGATCAGATGGAGTTTTTCGTTTACGAAACCAATGAGACCATCTCAGCGAAAAAACGGCCCATTATAATGATCACATCGAACAACGAAAAAGAGCTTCCAGATGCGTTTTTGCGTCGTTGCTTTTTTCACTACATCAATTTCCCCGATCGGGAAACGATGCAGCAGATTATCGAAGTGCATTTTCCGAGCATTAAGAAAAATCTGGTCAAAGAAGCGATGGATATCTTCTTCGATGTCCGCAAGGTACCAGGGCTTAAGAAGAAACCCTCGACATCGGAGCTCATCGACTGGCTGAAGCTATTGATGTCGGATGACATTCCGGACGAAATTCTGACCAACCGGGATCACAGCAAGGCAATACCACCGCTTTATGGTGCGTTGGTAAAAAATGAACAGGATGTGCATTTACTGGAACGATTGGCCTTCATGAACCGCCGCGACAGTCGAGGGTAGTTTAACCTGGGGTCGAAGATAACAACCTGAACGTAAGCTAAAGGGTAAATCATGCTGATCAATTTCTTCCTCGCACTCAGGAAGTACAAAGTTCCGGTTACCATCCGCGAGTTGATGGATTTGCTGGCAGCGCTTCAAGGGCGAATGGTGTATGCCAATATCGATGATTTTTACCTCTTGAGCCGCACCTGCCTGGTCAAAGACGAGAAGAATTACGACAAGTTCGATCGTGCGTTCAGTGCCTACTTCAAAGGTCTCGAAGATTTGCACGGCATGTTGGAATCACTCATCCCGGATGAGTGGCTCAGGCGCGAGTTCGAACAGGCACTGACTCCCGAAGAGCTCGAGAAGATTGAGTCGCTTGGGGGGCTGGAGAAGCTCATCAAGGCCTTCCAGGAAGCCAAGGAGGAAGAAGAGCGGCGCCAGGCCGAACAGGAGGCCAGGGAGGGTAGGGAAGGCGATGACCCGGATCGACCCGGTCAGAAAGGACCCGGTGGGTTGGGCAAAGGCAAAAAGAAAAAAGCCAAGAAGGTCTGGGACGAACGGCAGTACAAGAATCTGGATGATTCCGTGGAACTTGGTACGCGCAACATCAAGATGGCACTACGACGGCTGCGAAAGTTCGCTCGCACGGGTGTAGAAGAAGAGCTCGACATGCACCTCACCATCAAGTCGACGGCTCATAACGGTGGCATGCTTGATATCAAAATGCGCCCGGAGCGCAAAAACACCGTCAAAGTGCTGCTCTTGTTGGACATCGGTGGTTCCATGGACGCCCATGTGAAGATCTGTGAAGAACTTTTCTCCGCGACGCGAACCGAGTTCAAGCATATGGAAAGTTTTTACTTCCATAACTTCATTTATGAATCTGTGTGGAAAGATAACCGTCGTCGTATGAACGAGCGCATGCCCACGTGGGAGATCCTCAACAAATATGCGGCTGACTACAAGGTGGTGTTCGTCGGCGATGCGACCATGGCGCCCTACGAGATTACTCACGCGGGCGGAAGTGTTGAACACTGGAACGAGGAACCAGGGGCTGAGTGGATGCACCGGTTTGCAGAAAGTTATGATCGACTGGTGTGGATCAACCCGACACCTCAGGAGACCTGGGAGTATTCGACATCGGTATCGATGACCCAGTCGCTGGTCAATGGTCAGATGTTTCCGTTGACCGTTCGTGGTTTGGAAGAGGGGATGAATTTCCTCTCCAAATAGAAAAAGGAGCCGGATCGACAACGGCCACACCTGAGTGTCGCCCGATCCGGCTCATCTAGGTCGGCAATTTAGACCGACAGGCCTAGGTTAGTGCGGGCGTACTTCGCGCTATCTACGACAACGTAACGGCCTTGCTGGGTAGTTGTAAGTGCTATGCGTCACGAGAAACCCGCTGAAGAGAAGTTTGATCCCGATGAGTTGATGCGCAAAGACGTGCGCCGGTTGCGGAGGCTGGCGAAGCGCGGGGATACGGATCGTTTGGCAAGCCTGGTTGAACTTTCTCGAAATGAACTCCTCGAGCGCCGTGGTAGGCCACTCACGTACAACTATCCGGAAACGTTACCCATCAGCGCACACGCCGCCGAGATCGAAAGGCTGATCAAGCAGCACCCGGTAATTGTCGTTGCAGGTGAGACAGGCTCGGGTAAAACCACCCAGCTTCCCAAGATGTGCCTGGCAGCCGGATACGGCCAGCGTGCCATGATTGGTCATACCCAACCGCGGCGGCTTGCAGCGAGGACGGTCGCACAACGGATTGCCGAAGAGTTGAAAGTGAACGTGGGGGACGAAGTAGGGTACGCGGTGCGCTTCAGCGATCGCGTGGGCGCTAAAACACGTATCAAGCTGGTAACGGACGGACTGCTCCTTACCGAAATTCGAAGTGACCGATTTCTCGATCGCTACGATGTCATTATCCTGGATGAGGCACACGAACGAAGCCTGAACGTTGATTTTCTCATTGGCTACCTCAAACAACTTCTGGTCAAACGCCATGACCTCAAGCTCATCATCACCAGTGCAACCATCGATGTAGCTGCGTTCTCAAAACATTTCTGGGATGCACCCGTGGTTGAGGTAAGTGGCCGTAGCTACCCCGTCGAAGTCCGATATTGTCCTGGGGAGCCGCAGGAAGAGACACTGATCGCGTGCATTGAGGAAATCGACGGTGATCCTCATGTCGCTGCAAGAGACGTGCTGATTTTCCAGTCAGGAGAACGGGAGATATTTGAAACTGCGCGAACTTTGCGGGCTAAGTTTCTCGACCGATTCGACATTTTGCCGCTGTACGCGCGTTTGTCCGTGCGCGATCAACAGCGAGTATTCTCACCAGGGAAACAACGTCGAATCGTTTTGGCCACTAATGTTGCCGAGACATCGCTAACGGTCCCCAACATCGGTTACGTCATCGATCCCGGGGTTGCTCGGGTGAGTCGGTATTCCTACCGCTCGAAGTTGCAGCGTTTGCCGATCGAACCCATCTCTCAGGCAAGCGCTAACCAGCGCATGGGCCGATGTGGACGAATCGCTCCGGGTGTGTGTTTTCGCCTCTATGACGAAACGGATTTTTTATCGAGGCCAGAATATACGGATCCGGAGATACACCGCACCAACCTCGCATCCGTAGTATTGCAGATGCGTGCATTCGGACTCGGAGACGAACACTCCTTTCCCTTCCTGGATCCTCCGGATCCGCGCGCAATCCGCGATGCTCACAAACTTCTCGATGAGCTGGGCGCTCTCCTTGAGAACAGGTTGACCAAGGTGGGCCGTACCATGGCGAGGCTCCCCGTCGATCCGCGCCTGGCCCGTATGTTAATTGCGGCGGATCAACATCGCTCACTCACCGAGACACTCATCATCGTCAGTGCACTGGCCGTTGCCGATCCACGAGAGCGACCACTGGAAAAACAGGGGTCGGCGGATCAGGCGCATGCCCGGTTTGCCGATTCTCGTTCCGACTTCCTCGCTTATGTGAATCTGTGGAATTGGCACGAACAGGTTCGCCAGGAGATGACGCGCGCAGCCCTGAGACGTGAATTGGCAAAGCGGTTCTTGTCTGACACCAGGATGCGGGAATGGCGTGAACTCCACCGCCAACTACTGCTGGCATGCCGCGATCTGGGTTTGAGAACCAACACCTCGCCCGCCAAGTTCTCGAGCATTCACCGTGCCCTGCTCGCCGGGTCGCTCAGCTTGATAGGGCTGCATGACGAAAAAGGCAACTACTCCGGTGCGCGGGACCTCAGGTTTCGTATTTTTCCGGGTTCAGCGCTTACCGGGCGCACGCCTAAGTGGTTGATGGCTGCCGAAATCACTGAAACGCGGAGAGTTTATGCACGTGACGCGGCATCGGTTGAGGCACGATGGATAGAAGAAGCGGGAGCCCACCTCCTGAAACGCCAACATACCGAGCCCCATTGG
>JACZXA010000252.1 GCA_022571865.1 Pseudomonadota bacterium | reverse complement strand
CACAGCCGTTCTGAAACCCGAGTATTTTGGCTGATCGATCGCGATCTGATTTACCACCGTAGTTCGCAAATGTTCCGCAAGCTCGGGCATATCCAGCCTGATCGTGCCATCGCGCAGTCCATTCACCAAGTGCCACCTGAGATCCTGGATTGGGGTGTCCCTGGGCCAACAGCGATTGTAACCTTTCGAGCTCGAGCCGACGTTGTTCCGGCCCTGAAGCCATCTCTCGCAGCACGATATCAAGGGAATTGCCCGCCACCCTCGCTAGAAAATTCGTGCGTCCAGCAGTCGAATCCATCACCTCGCCCCGGAGATAGTCGCGTACGCTGGTAAGCAGCTCATCGGTACGCGGCATGTCCAACTGCGAATCCAACAATTCCGGCACCACCAGGGTCACCGGTCCGGGAATCAACAGGTTGACACAATCCACCTGACACTCCGAGGTTCGTCGGCCGATCGCGGGCCGTTCAACCGTCTGATCAGGTCCGGTTCGATAATGTTCTGCCATACCAAGACAGCCAACGGCCCACCAGAACGAACCGTACACTTCCCAGAACTTGACGTGGTTTCGGTTCACTTCGCGTCCCGCGACGGCTTCATAACCGGCGAACAGATCTTCGTAACGACCGAAGCCGCCCACAGGTAGATCGCTGCGCCCAAAACGCCACGAGTTAGTACAAATCCATCCCAGGTCTCGCATGGGATCTCCGATATGGGCAATCTCCCAGTCGAGCACGGCTTCCACGCCGGAGGGAGAGACCATCACGTTGCCATTGCGGAAGTCGTTGTGAACGAGGCGTGGGGTAACATCCTCAGGTAGGTTCTCCTTGAGCCATCGAGCCGTGAAATCGATCATCGGTTGGGGAGTTTCGAACAGTTTGTACCGCTCCCAAGTTTGTTCGACCAACTCCTCAGGCGTGAGCACCTCCAGAACCTGAGTCAGACCCGATGCTTCCAGATCAATGGCGTGAATCCGCGCGAGGATTTCACCGCACTCTCTGGCCAGATGGGGGCGGATCTCATCGAGGGCCGGCGAACGAACGATGCGTGCACCGAGCGTTTCGCCGTCGAGCCATTCCATCATGAACCCTTCGCCAAGTTCATCTTCTGGTTGCAGCACATGCACGATCTCGGGCTCCGGCACGCCAACCTTCTTCGCCGTCTGCATCAGTTGAGCTTCGACCGCAAGCGTCGGCCCGGTTTTGAGTTCGGCGGCTACACCGCCTGGCGCTCGGCGCATGGCGAGCTTCTGCTCACCCTGCGTTGTTTCGAAGCTCAGCCGGTAAGTCTCCTGACTCGCGCCACCTGAAAGACGTTCGGTAGACAGGAGCCGACGGAAATTATCGATTCTGGATCGCAACACGTTCGAAATCCGATCTTCAAACGCTTGTCGCTCATCCGTCACCTATTCTTCTCTTACCCCTTTGGGAAATCGTTGGGACATGTAACCAAACATGTAACCCGCCACACGGCGCATTTGAATCTCTTCCGCACCTTCGGTGATTCGGTAACGTCGATGGTGTCGATAGATGTGCTCAAAAGGCTTGTGTCGCGAGTAACCCATACCGCCGTGCACCTGCATGGCACGGTCTGCGGCATCGCAGCAGAGACGGTTCGCCTGGTAGTTGCAAATGCTTACCTTGTCGGAGACTGAAAATACCCCGTATTTATCCATTTGCCAGGCTGTTTTATGGATCAGTGCCCGCAACATCTCGCAATGGGCCTGCAACTCGACGAGCGGAAACTGAATACCCTGGTTGTCCGACAGTGGTTTGCCGAACGGTTTGCGCACCTTGGCGTACTCAACCGATTCGTTGATGCAGAACTGAGCCGCCCCCAGACTCGATGCCGCCTGGCGAATGCGGTTCTCGTTGAAAAAGTGCTGCAGGACCTGCAGCCCTCTGCCTTCACCACCGAAGATCGCGGTGTGCCCTACGCGCACATTTTTCAGTGACACGCGACCGTGATCGGTCGGCATGTTGAATGTCCATAACATCTCTTCGACCTTGAAGCCTTCCGAATCGGTCGGCGTGAGAAAAGCGGTAATGCCGTCACCGTCTCCCGGTCCGCCGCTGGTGCGGGCCATGATCATGTCGTACTTGGCTTTGTGAATACCGGTGTTCCAGGTTTTCTCCCCGTTGATGACCCACTCGTCGCCGTCGCGTTCGGCATGAGTTTCCATGTGGGTGGCATCCGACCCGTGTTCGGGTTCGGTGATGCCAAAGGCAAAACCTACGCGCCTTTCGGCAAGATCATCAATCCACTGCGCTTTCTGCTCCTCGGTGCCATATTCGATCATCAACAGAAGACCCACGTTGTTACCGACGATGGAATGTTCGGTCTGCAGATCGTTGTGCAGCCCCAGCCCCTTGGCGGCAAAGTGCTCACGGATGATGGCCATGGCCAGGTTGGAGCCTCCCTTGCCCCCGTACTCAACGGGGAGCGCATACCGGTAGTGGCCGGCCTCGTCCGCAAGGTCTTTGGCCTGGGCCAGCAGCGCTTCCCACTCTTCGTTGGGTAATCCGCCCCGATGCCAGTCCGTGCGCGCATCTTCACGGCGATAGTCAAAAAACCGGATGTTATCGTTCAAATTCTCCAGTGGTTTGATTACCCGCTCGATGAAGTCGTCCAATTCAACCAGATAATCAGCAATTTCTTTGGGTATATCGAAATTCACCCGCTTCCTCCCGCCCGTTTTCGCAGGCTCATCGGTAAAAAAAGTATTCGAGGCGTACTGACTTCGGCAATTACAGCCCTAACACCAGCTTACTCATGATGTTTCGTTGAATTTCATTCGAGCCGGCGAAAATCGACACCTTGCGCGTATTGAAATAGTGCTGCGCAACGCCATTGGCATACTCGGGCCCCACAGGCTGAAAGTTATCACCTTCCATCGGCGTTGAGGCATCAAAAGGATTTGCGTAGTACCCGGTGGCTTCCAGGGCGAGTTCGGTCACGGTTTGCTGAAGCTCGGTACCGCGTGTTTTGAGTAACGAAGACTCCGGGCCGACATTCTCCCCAGCCGCCAGTGCGCCAAGGATTCGCAATTCAGTGAATTCCATCGCGAGAATCTGAATCTCGGCATCATCGATGCGAGACTTGAAGACGTTGTCGGAGCCGATTCCCTCATGCTCTGCCATGGCGCGAACACGAGCGATGGCTTGTTTGAGGCCTGGCGAATAGGCATTCCCGCGTTCGAACTCGAGCAGGTACTTAGCGCAGGTCCAGCCTTTGCCTTCCTCACCGATCAGATTCGCCTTGGGGACCTCCACGTCCGTAAAGTAAACCATGTTGATCTCCTGGTAACCCTCGGCGGGCTTGTCGATCGTAACGATCGGACTAACGCTGATCCCCGGGGAATGCATGTCGATCAGCAGAAAGCTGATGCCCATCTGACGCTTGTCTTCGATACTTGTACGCACCAGACAGAAGATCCAGTCCGCATACTGAGCAAGGGTCGTCCAGGTTTTGACGCCGTTGACGAGGTAGTGATCGCCCTTGTCCTCAGCCTTGGTTCGCAAGGATGCGAGATCGGATCCCGCCCCGGGTTCGGAGTATCCCTGACACCACCAGACGTTGGTGTTCAGGATGTCGGGCAGGAATTTCTCTTTTTGCTGGTCCGTGCCGAACTTCATGATCACCGGCGCAACCATCGAGATACCGAACGGCATTATCCGTGGAGAACCTGCCTGGGCGGTTTCCAGATCGAAGATGTAACTCTGCGTAGCGGTAAATTTCGCACCGCCAAACTCGGCGGGCCAGTTCGTGGCCGCCCAACCCTTCTCGGCAAGCACCTTCTGCCAGCGAACGTGGTCTTCCTTACTCAGTCGGCCAGCGGCGCTGCGCTTGGATTTGTCGCGCATCTCCTGGGGCCACGCGGTGGCGAGCCAGGTGTGTAGTTCGGTTTGAAAAGCACGATCTTCTTCACTGAAGGTCAGGTCCACATCCATCTCCGTAAAAAAACCACTTAGGAATTCTACCCTTCAAGTACGGGGGCACGCGAATGGGTCGGACAGACTCCTAAATTGGCCCTTTACCCGGGCGGCCCGCCAGGAGCCAGCGAATCATCGGCAGATGCTGCCGTCCGTAGAAGATCTCACCTTGCACGACATAACCGGGCACATTGAAGAGTCCGGCCGCCCGCAAAGCCCCTTGGAGTTCCCGCAGTTCAATACCCCCTTCGCCTCTGGCGTATTCGACAAATTTATTGCCTTCGGCACCAAGCTCATCGAGCAGGTGGCCAATTGCCAGTGGATCTTCCATGTCGAGCAACTCACTCCAGTAGCGGTCGAATACTCGATCGACATAACCCCGGACGATGTCCGCAGAGAATCGTTTTGCCCAGAGCAGACCTGCTGCTGCCGTTGTCGAATCTGGATTTCGGTATATATTTTTCAGGGTCAGGCCGCGAACCCGGGCATAACGTTGAAGATCTTTCTCATCATATTCCGCGCGCATGCGCCGATGTTGAGTACCACGATTTTCGTCTGCCACCCGGGCTGGGGGAAGTGTCATCGCTGGGACGAGCATTGGCTGCCAGTCGATACGGAGGTCGAAATCGCTCTCAAGCGTATGACTGGGGTCTTTCGCAAAGTAGGACTGCGGGTTCTTGAAGTCCACACACAGCGTCACAGCGGAAGTAAACGAAAACGCTGGAACATCCGGGGTCTGGGTAATTTCGGTCATGAGCGGTCAGCCCGCGAACTCATGGTAGGCGATATCCGGTGCGTTACCCTTGCTGCCATCGAGCAGCCAGCGCACCATCGGTAGATGTTCACGGCCAAAAAAAAGTTCGCCATCGACGACGTAGCTCGGCACACCGAACACACCTGCCGCGAATATACGAGCCTGCATCTCGTCGTGGATTCGTCGCCCATCACCCACCAGATAGCCTTCAAAACCGTCGGTATCGGCACCGGCTTCATTGATGAGCCCTTCGATCACTTCGGGATTTTCGATATCGAGTTCGCGCTTCCAGAACCGCTCATAGACGATGTCACAATAGCGTCTTAGTTGTACGGGTCCCTGGGCTTTCGTCCAGATCATGCCAATCGACGCCAACGAGCTATCCCAGATTTTGGTGGTGCCTCGCAACGTATAATCAGACAACGCCGCGTAGCGGCGCGCATCGCGGTAGGCGTATTTAACCCCCGACCACTGCTGTGGCGTGCGGTTGCTCTCAGCCACCTTGCCTTTGTCATCCAGGCGAGCCGAACCGAGATAACTCGGAATGTCGAGCGTGAGTGGGCGCCAGTCGATTGCGATCCCTAACTGATCTTCAATCGCGTAAGTGGGATCTTTGGCGATGAAGGCATAAGGGCTCTTGTAGTCGATATAGACGCTGACTTTTTGCTCGCTCATGACGCGGCCCCATTGCGATCCTCGAATCGGCGCACCCTATCGCGGCGCGCCCGACGCCGGCAACACGCCCGGCGGAGCCGTCTCGATTCGCCGCGCATGAAAAGCGACGGCCTGAGCCTGATTTTTCCCAGCAACACAATTTTTCCTGTGTACGCGAAGACATAGAGTCATGAAAAAATAGGATATGGTAATGCGTGTGCGACGGGAACTTTCTCGCACGAGGGACGTTCGATATGGGCCTGTTTTCATGGCTTTTTGGAAGCAAT
>JACZXA010000065.1 GCA_022571865.1 Pseudomonadota bacterium | reverse complement strand
GGAATACCCACGATGTTCGCTGCGACCACCGAACCGAGCGCAAACGCGATTGCCGCACAGACGAAAACGATCAGCGCCTGACGCAGCGTAACGCCAGCCGCGGACCACCCGGCAAACTGGAAACTCACGCCCAGGTGAGACCAGTTGTCGCCCTGCATCCATAGTGCCGTATACACGAACGCCAACATGACAACGTAAACGACCCAGATGACTGCCTGGTATGCGATTGCATTGGTACCAACCCAGGATTCAACAAACAAGATGACCAACAGCGCCGGGAGAAACACCAGAATCATCTCCATGGCTCGTTGTGAATCAGTCACCGGCGTTCTCCTTCACCTTTCGTTCTTTTTTTAGTGCGCTGATCGATTCTTCACACCAGGCCAGACGTGCCTCCACGGCCAACACGCCGTGTCGAAGAGATATGAGGAAAAACAACATCTGCTGCCTGGACGTGAGGCCGAGTACCTGACTGATCTCTTCCACCGCATCGTCTGTTTCCAGTGCCGCCGCGAGGATCTGTTCGGATCGAGCGTAGGTCTCTGCAATTTCCTGCTGCTGGGTGCGGTAGTCTTCGAGTAGAGACAACCCGTGAGCCAGGGGTAGTTCGCTCGCGAGAAAAAACTTCAGCTGAAATTCATTGCGGATGCGGGGTTGATCAGTGGGTCCGGCCAGCCACTCGAGAAACCGTTGACGCCCTGGTTCCGTAATGCTGAATACGTGCCGCTTGCGCTTTCCGGTAGACTCACTGGACTTCGTTGCCAATCCATCTGTCACCAACTTTTCAAGCGTCGGATAAAGCTGCCCGTAACTCTCAGCCCAGAAATGGGACAACCCCATTGTGATCATTTTCTTGATGTCATAGCCCGACATCGGCTGCCAGCTCAGCAGTCCCAATACGGCAAACTGGGTTTTACTCCGGGTTTTCACATCGGGTTTTCCGTGAATACATATCTGTAAGATATATCAAATAGATATATCTATCACTTCCCCGATATCTCAACGATCCGCCTGGTCGGCAGACGGGTGATGCTTGGTGCTTTCCGAAGCGTAAGAAAAAAGGGGGGGCAGGTTACCAACTGACCCCCCCCTCTGACACATCCGATATCTCAACGACCCACCTGGTCGGGAGGGGTGCTTTCCGAAGCGGTGGTGCTGGCGGGACGCCTCTGTAAAATAGGTCTTCGCTAGGAATCTGGGGGTTAAAAAAGATTCCTACTACGAAAGCACCACAGCGGTCCATATTTGGGCTCTTTTTCGTTGCATCACAAGGGGAAGAGAATGATTCAGATCACACGCGTAGCGAGTTACTCCGCAGCGTTGTTAGCCGCACTACTCATCACAGGTGGCGCGGTCGCCGAAGATGATGGCGTGGTCGCCGAAGATGACGGCGCGGTCGCCAACAACGATGTCATTACTACCGATACGCACCGACTGCAGAAGGTGGCCGACGGGGTGTATCTGGCTCAGAGCACCGCGCGGATATTCAACAGCAACGCGCTGATCATCATCAATGAAAGCGACGTTACCGTCATTGATTCCCACATCACTCCCACCAAGGCACGCGGGTTGATCGCATCCATCAAGCAGCTTACCTCGAACCCGATTACCACGCTCATCAACAGCCACTTCCACTATGACCACTCCCATGGCAACCAGGCATTCGGTCCCGACGTGCAGATCATCGGCCATGAGTACACGCGGATGAAGATGGCGGGCAAACCCCTGGAGGAAGGGACCTTCATGCGCGGCAAAGCAGGAAATATTGCGCGCCTCACGCGCCTGCAACAGGAACTCGATACGACCGAAGATGCCGAGCGACGGGAAGAAATAGCCGCACAAGCCAAGGTGCTGGCGGCCCACGTCGAAGCGTGGAACGAAATCGATCCGGTTGCACCCAGCGTCACGTTAAACGACCGCCTCACCTTGTTCAGAGGCAGCCGCGAGATCCAACTTCACTTCATGGGCCGTGCCCACACCGGCGGTGATCTGGTGGTCTATTTACCTGCGGACAAGTTGGCCTTCACCGGTGACATGATGCTCCAGGGCCCGTCTTGGCTCGGCGACGGTTATGTCGATGAATGGGTTCAGACGTTGGAGAATCTCAAGGGCCTGGACTTCACCCTGATGGTGCCGGGGCACGGCTCACCCTTCACAGACCGCAAGGTGATCGACTATGTCCAGGCCTATTATGAGGACCTCTGGGATCAGGTTGCCAAAATGCACAAAGACGGCACGTCGGTCGCCGATGCGGCGAAAGCCGTTGACCTCACGAGTCACACCAACCTCAGAATCACGCGGGTCGGGACGGATCCACTGGCCGTCGCAAGAATTTATCAACGCCTGGAAGGCGCAGATTAATCGCTTAACTTTACCCGTCTGGATCAATTGACTCTCGCCCACTCGAACCTGGGCGAGGGGAAATTGAAATTCCTGGTTTCGCACAAACTCAGATCATCGAATCTCTGCCACCCACTTCGATGACAGGGTGCTACCAAGCCTGGCATGACTGCGAGGGTTGCGTCCCTGACCCTGGGGGAAACCGGGGTGTCCCCCGACGAAATTCCCAACCGCCTGCTGCCACGCTGCCGGATACTCATGCCATCATCCGAAATTTCTGCAAACAGCAGCAAGGCTCGGTCTGAATGTCGAACTCGGTATGGCGTCCCCGATACATCGACCACTTCCGCGCCTGCAAATAGCTGACCTATACTTTTTAGACCCCCTTTCCCAGGACCGACTCCCCTGGAAACTCCGATCAACAACTACCTGAAGATTCTGACCGAGAAGGATGGCTCAGATCTGTACCTCACCACCGGCGCGCCGCCCTGTGGCAAGTTTCAGGGTGAATTGAAACCGATCTCAAAAACCGCTTACCCACCGGGTGAGATCGACGCGATCGCCCAGGCGATCATGGATGAGGAGCAACGCGAGCAGTTTCTACACGAGCTGGAAATGAATCTGGCGATTTCCCTTCCTGGCGTAGGTCGGTTTCGAATCAACATCTTCAAGCAACCGAACGAAACCTCCATCGTCGCGCGCTACATCAACACCGATATTCCGAAATTCGAAGATCTCGGACTGCCCGAGATATTAAAAAGCGTGATCATGGAAAAACGCGGGCTGGTGCTGTTTGTTGGTGGAACCGGTTCGGGCAAGTCCACTTCGCTCGCGGCACTGATCGACTATCGCAACACCAGCAGCGCCGGACACATCATCACCATTGAAGACCCCGCAGAGTACGTCCACCGGCATAAAAAAAGCCTGATCAATCAGCGTGAGGTCGGCGTGGATACGCGCAGCTTCAAGAACGCATTGAAAAACACGCTTCGCCAGGCCCCGGACGTCATTCTGATCGGGGAAATTCGTTACCGTGAAACCATGGAGCATGCCCTGGAGTTCGCGGAAACCGGTCACCTCGTTATTTCCACGCTACACGCCAATAACGCCAACCAGGCGCTCGAGCGAATCATCAATCTGTTCCCGGAGGAACGCCGTCCCCAGCTGCTACTTGCCTTGTCGCAGAACCTGCGCGCCATCGTCTCCCAGCGTTTGATCCCGACGGTGGATGGCAAACGATGTGCCGCCGTGGAAGTGCTGATGGGCACCAAGACGAGTCAGGATCTGATCTTGAAGGCGCGCCTGGACGAGATCAAAGAGATCATGGAGAAATCGGAGAATCTCGGTATGCAGACCTTCGATTCCGCTCTTTTCAATCTGGTCAACGAGGGTCGCATCGGTCGCGAGCACGCGATTGCCAATGCAGACTCTGCCAATAACCTGAGGCTGAGGCTCAAACTCGCCGACCGGGAGGCGGCAGGCGAAACCGAGGCCGATGACACCAGTGAGACGAAAGAGTCACCCGCCAGGCCAAAAACCAGCATGGGGCCCTCTCAAACTCGAGGAGATCGAGGAAGAAGAACCGGACGACGACCAGTTGTTCGGCTGAAGCGAAGAGGTAGAAAAAGAGGGCCTGTCATCCATCGATAGCCAAAAGTTGACCAGACCCCCTTTTCCCTGAGGTAAAGTAGTGCTCAACGACTCATCGGAGAGCACCATGATTACCGGAATGCCTCGAATCGCGATTGCCGTTAGAGACTTCGACAAAATCATCACCACGTTCCGAGATCAGTTTGGCATGCCGGTCATCGACATCTCGGACACCAGCGTCGAAAGCCTGGGGGCGAAGCTTGCCATGTGCGTGCCCGAAGGCGGCAGTAATATTGAAATCATGTGTCCCGAGATTGCAGATGCGCCCTTATCCCAGAGCCTGCAGCGTTTCCTCGATCGGCACGGCGAAGGGCTCTTCGCCATGATGTTGGAGGCGCCCATCCCCGACGACGAGGCGGAGGTGCTGCTCGAAAGAGGCTTGAACGTGCTACCACTGATGGCCGGCGCGGGTGGGCGGGACATTCATCCTAATTCAACTCACGGTGTCTTGATTCGCGTCTATCCCGTCAATTCGTTCCAGGGGCAGAAAGAGCAAACCGATGAAACGCTCTCACTCTCCGGCATCACCCGGGTGATGATTGCGGTACGGGATATCGATCAGGCCGTCGCGGTCTATGGCACAAAACTGGGTATGCCAATCGACCCGGTAATCGCAAACAACGAACGCGGCGTGAAATCGGCCCTCTGTCATCCGCCGACTGGCGGGATGATCGAATTAGTGTCGGTCGCAAACAATAATCAAACGTTTGCAAAATCTATCGAGACGTTTCTGCAGTCTCGCGGTGAAGGCATGTTCGCCCTGGTTCTAGAAACTCAGAATTGTCACAAGACCGCTGAGGTGTTGTCCCAGCGCGGGCTCACCATCGCAACCGTAACCGACGAGGCAATAGAAATAGCCCCGGTGGATACGTTTGGTGCGCTGATACGCATCGAATCGAAATAGTCGGCTCGGGGGAGACATGGGGAGGCTGGACGGCCAGGTTGCGATTATCACCGGCGCCAGTCGAGGGCTGGGCCAATATTGCGCTCTGGGTTTTGCGAAAGAAGGAGCCAGAGTTGCCATCGCCGCGCGCACCGTAGAGGAAACGGATGCGCGATTACCCGGAACGATTTACCACACGGCAAAACTGATCAACGATGCGGGTGGCGAAGCTTTGCCGGTGATCTGCAACGTTGCAGACCAGGCGTCAATCAAAGCAATGGCCAAGCAGGTGTTGGATCGTTGGGGTCGTATCGACATCCTGATGAACAACGCAGCCATTCAGCCTCCCGGCGACAACGCCGATATTCGGGAAAAACACTGGAACCTGATCTATAACGTGAATGTGAACGGCGCGTTCTATTGCATACGCGCGGTGTTACCTGCCATGGAAGATCAGCAACACGGCAATATCATCAACATTTCATCGGCGGCGACTGCAGGCGGTACCCCTTATGGCGGCACCAAACGCGCACTGGAAGCCATGACCGAAGGCCTGGCTTCGGAACTTCGAAACAAGAACATTGCGGTGAATGCGCTAAAACCCCTCAGCGCGATAGCAACGCCTGGTTTTCTGTTCGCCCAGCTACCACGGGGAGACGGCGGTGTTCCGGATCTGCCCCCGCCGGACAGTTACGTTGAGGCGGCGGTGCTGCTCGCCTGCCAGACGCCGGAAAGTTATACCGGTCAGATCAACAACGATGCTCAGGTGATTGGGAATCTCGCCGATGAAAAAACAAAGGTGCGACTCAAAGAACTGAACCCCGACTACTGGGTCTCGGCTATGGAGGGTTAGGAGTCTGCGCGGTAGAAAATTCCGTCACGAGAAAGTACCACGGCGAGGACAGTTTTTCGCTCTTTTGAGGCGCATAGTGGCGCTACGCAACGAAAAAGAGCGGAAAAATGGACCGCTGGGGTGCTTTCGTAGTAGGAATCTTTTCTACCGCGCAGACTCCTCGCCCGAACCGTTCATCGAGATCATACGCACGGACGTTTCCAACTCGAACACATGGGCATCGTGCGCGTCAAGGGTGCGTAGCGCGGCGGCAAGATCGAAGAGATAGTCACTGTTTTTACCACTCGGGCCTTCGCAGATTCGAATCTGCGCCGCCATATCGTCAAGCGCTGCCGGACCGAGAAAGGCGTGGTTGTCGGTCGGTGCGATGTACACAATCCCGTCGACCTGCTCGGATGGGGAGAACTCAATACATACCTCAACTTGTTCGTAGCCGTTTTTCTCCCGGTAATCCAGTGCTTCGAAGGTCCGATGTGCCACTTCGCTGTCCAACAGATAAGCCATGCCATCGCAATGGCCGGCGCTTTCTGGCACCAGGGTGACTACCCGACCCGGCCGGTGGGGAACACCACGGTGGTCGTGAGAACCCTGCCAGAATCGCCGCTGCCAACCATGAACCCGTGCCTGACGCCGGTCGAGAAATTCGAAGTCCGGCCGCCAGATCAGCGACCCGTAGCCAAATAACCAGACATTCATATCGTGTTGGTCAGTTCAGGCCTTTGGAGACCTCGAACGCCTCGGCCGAGCTCTTTTGCAGCGATTCATCCAGGAGGAAATCCAACGCCGTCAGCGCGAGTGATTTAGCGCCATCGAGTGCCGCCTGATCACCGGTTTCGGAACCGGCCCACTTGGCAAACTCCGGATTGTGGATCACCACGTTGGCCGGGGCCGCCGCCAGCATCGGATGAATTGAAGGGACCCGATGACTCACGTTGCCCATATCGGTACTACCGGCGCCACTCCGGCTGTCCAACTCGAGAAACTCGCGCCCCAGCGACTCAGCATGTTGTTGGAAACGTTCTGCCAACGGCCAGTTGGTATTGAGATCGAGGTAGTCGACGTTGGCCCAGTTGACTTCCACTTCACAGCCGCTGCCTTTCGCTCCCGCCTCGAAACAAGCCTGTACACGCGGCTTCAACCTGGCCAGATCTTTCTCATCGGCCGCACGGACGTAAAAGATACCCGCGGCTCGATCGGGCACGATGTTCGGTGCAAGTCCACCTTCGGTGACGATTCCGTGAATACGTTCTTGATCGCGAATATGCTGACGCAGGTTGGAGATCGCTTGATACGCCAGTAACAGTCCGTCCAGCGCATTGACGCCTCGGTGCGGCATCGCCGACGCATGCGCCGAACGGCCGTGATAGATCGCCTCCACCTCGGCCACGCAGATGCACGGCATGGTGGCAATGTTGACACCTGCCGGATGGAACATCATTGCGGCGTCCACTCCATCGAAGGCACCTGCCCGCGCCATGAGTTCTTTGCCACCGCCTTTCTCTTCCGCGGGCGTACCCAGTAAACGAACCGTACCGGCAAGGGAATCCTGCACCGCCTGCAGGCCGAGGGTTGCGCCAATGGCCGACGTGGCGATCAGATTGTGCCCGCAACTATGTCCGATCCCGGGTAATGCATCGTATTCGGCGAGAATCGCAACGGTGGGGCCGGTGGTGGAACCAGAAAACTGCGTTTCGAAGGCCGTTTCGAGCGTGTACACGCCGGTGGTGACGGGCAGATCGTGTTTCTTGATGGTCGAGGTCAACAGGTCACAAGCGTGGTGTTCCTCGAAGGCAAGCTCCGGGTTGGCGTGGATGGAATGAGAGATGGCAAGCAACTCTTCGCTGAGCTCGTCGATGCGGTCGATGACGGTTTTTCTTAGTTCATCCATGGTCGCCTCCTTGCTCACTACGATCATGGCATACCTCGCAGCTTGATCAAATGGAGTAGTGTTGATTAGTCGCTAGGTTTAACCTGTGCCGTGATGTGAGGATACTCAGCAAGTATTCGAACCGGTCCTGGATCAGTGCCGCTCGCTGTGGTTGCTCGGGTCTGTCGCGCGCTGGCCTGACGGTTGCGCGTACTGAGCCAGCACCCAGGCGATATGCCCGTAGTCGGGCGGCCGCCAGTCCATATCGGGCGTCAGGCTCCTGGCGTGCAAAGACGCTTCCGCGGAAGCGTATTGGATTAGCTCGTCGACATTTCCGGCGGAAAGATCGTCGTCCACGGGCGGGATCTCAACCCCTCAGAGGATCCATGAAGCGTACGTTCTTACCTCTGCCGGTGAGGGTATACCCGCCTTCGTGCAGTTGCGTGTGGTGATATCGGCACAGCAACACCAGATTCTCGAGATTGGTCTCACCCCCATGAGCCCAGTGACGAATGTGGTGAGCGTCCACATAGTGGAGGTGGTCACAACCCGGGAACTTACACCCCCCATCACGGCGTTTGAGCGCACGCCGTAAAGCCGCCGATACCGTACGCCGCTTGCGGCCGACTTTCAGCGGTTCCCCCTCAGCCGATGACACCCCCGCTAAGGTGGAGCAAAAGGTTGGGTGTGTGCGTCTACACGCTCTGCGCTGGTAGCATAGGTGGATCAAACGTTTACATGACCGGGATGCGTCACGGTTCGAGGGAGACGACATGGCCTACGACTACGAATTACTGAACGTGGACATCGACGGGCGTTGCGCGACGGTGACGATCAACAACCCGCCTATTAATCTGATTACTCTACAGCTGTATGGAGAAATCTCTGCATTGTCGGCCGAGCTCAAAGGGGACCCGGATCTCACCGTTGTGGTGATGAAAAGCGCTGATCCGGATTTTTTTCTGGCACATTTCGACGTTGAGGCAATCCTGAGCTTTCCCACGGACACCCAAGCGGAGCTGGATCCACAGCTGAACGATTTTCACGTGATGTGTGAGCGTTTTCGCACCATGGACAAAGTCACCATCGCACAGATCGAAGGGCGGGTCGGTGGTGGAGGCAGCGAACTCGTGGCGAGCTTCGATATGCGATACGGCGTTCGAGGGGTAACCAAGATCAACCAGATGGAAGTACCGCTGGGAATATTGCCAGGTGGCACTGGCACCCAGCGGCTACCGCGCCTGGTTGGCCGCGGCCGAGCCATGGAAATTGTGCTTGGCGGTGACGATCTCGATGCGGAAACGGCGGAACGATGGGGGTATCTGAATCGGATCTTCGAGGCCGATGAGATTGGAGGATTTGTCGACAAGCTCGCTCGGCGTATCGCCTCTTTTCCGGTCGACGCCGTACGTTTGGCAAAACAGTCCGTCAATGCGGCCGAAAAGCCGCTGTATGAAGGCCTTGTGGAAGAGGCTTATCTGTTTCAGCGACTGTTGCGAACGGAGGGTGCGCAACGCAACATGCGTAAGTTCCTCGAAATTGGCGGGCAGACGCGCGAGGGCGAATTGCGGGTGGGCGAACTTGGCGCGGAGCTGGGCTCGGAGTTGGCATGATGATAGATCTGTATACCTGGACGACCCCCAACGGATACAAAGTGTCGGTCATGCTCGAAGAGGTTGCGCTTGCGTACGAAGTACATCCTATCAACATTGGCGAAAGCCAGCAGTTCACGCCGGAGTTTGTCGCGATTTGTCCGAACAGCAAGATCCCTGCGATTGTGGATGGTGATACCTCGGTATTCGAGTCGGGCGCGATTCTCATCTACCTCGCCGAAAAGACGGGTCAGCTCCTGCCGACGAACGGACATGAACGCGCGAAAGTGCTGGAGTGGCTCATGTTCCAGATGGCCAATATCGGTCCGATGCTGGGTCAGGCCAACCACTTCGTGAACACCGCGGAGGAAAAAATCCCCTACGCAATAGATCGCTATCTCACCGAGAGCGCGCGGTTGATGAAGGTGGTGGATGATCAGCTCGGCCGAACGGAGTATCTGGCGGGAGACTACTCAATTGCCGACGTCGCGAGCTATCCCTGGTTGAAACTGGCGTTCGACGCGATCAAGAACGCGAAACCGGACGTGCTTGGTAATGTCGAGCACCTGCCGCGTTGGCTTGAACAAGTAGGCGAACGCAGCGCTGTCAAAACCGGAATGCAGATTCCAAAACCATGAGCATGGCAATTCAGGTTGATGACCCTGCTGTTACTGTCTCATCTCGCCCGATACCCAGGGTAAGACGGTACTTCAAACGATACGAGAGTCCTTCTTGCCCCAGTAAGTATCTTTGATCAGCCGTTTATATAGCTTGCCTGTCGGCAACCGTGGCAGTTGGGCCATGAAGTCGACGCTGCGCGGGCACTTGTAGTGAGCGATATTCTCCTTCGCGTACTCCAATAACTCCTCTGCCAACTCGGGCGTTCCCTCGACACCTTCCGCTGGTTGCACCACCGCCTTCACTTCTTCGCCCATCTCCTCGTTGGGGACACCCACCACGGCGATATCGGCAACTTTTGGATGCATGATCATCGCGTCTTCGATTTCCTGGGGGTAAATGTTCACGCCGCCGGAGATGATCATGAAGCTCGCCCGGTCGGTGAGAAAGAGAAAACCTTCATCGTTGACATGCCCCACGTCACCGAGGGCGGACCAGTTGGGGTGGTCGGGGTGTTGGGCTTCCTTGGTCTTCGCTTCGTCCCTGTGGTATTTGAAAGGCATCTCGGGGAGTTCAAAGTAGACGATTCCCGGTTCTCCGTTGGGGAGATCGTTACCGTCTTCGCCGCAGATGTGAATTATTCCGATGAGCGACTTACCAACCGTGCCGGGGTTCGCGAGCCATTCTTCCGGCGTGCAGTGGGTGAAACCGTTAAGCTCCGTGCCGCCGTAATATTCGTAGATGATCGGCCCCCACCAGTCGAACATCTGGCGTTTGATCCCCATCGGGCAGGGTGCGGCCGCATGGATGGCTACTTGGTGAGAGGAGAGGTCGAAGCCGGAGCGTTTTTTCTCGTCGGTTTTCAACATGCGTGTGAACATGGTCGGCACCCACTGGCTGTGAGTCACCTTGTGATCCTGAATCGCCTGCAACGCACCGATTTCGTCGAAGCGGGGCATCATCACAACCGTGCCACCCAGCGCTTGCACGCCGATGCAGAATCCGATGGGAGCGGAATGGTACAGGGGTGCGGTAGAGAGGTAGATGGTATTTTCGTCGAACCCCCACAACGTGCGCTGTAACGCGCCAACGAGACTATCTTCCGTATCGATCTTCCCACCCGTCATCGGACGCATGATGCCCTTTGGCCGTCCGGTGGTGCCGGAGCTATAGAGCATGAACTGGCCGGCCGGTTGCTTAGGGAGAGGCTCGGCGGCGTAATTGGCAATGGTTTCTTCAAAAGCCTCGAAGCCCTCGACGGCGCCATCCGTCATCAGCCAGGTGTGGCAGTTCGGCGCGTACCCAGGCAGTTCCTCGGCAACTTCACCAAGATATTTGGAAGCAACGAAAAGCTTTGCTTCGCAATTGTCCAGAATATAACCAGCCTCTTCAACGGTCAGGTAACGATTGACGGTCGTAAGGTAGAGGCCTGAGCGAAATGCCGCCCACACCACTTCAAAGAAACGCAGGTTGTTCTCCATGAAGATGGCCACATGATCTCCGGGGCGAAGGCCTTGCTCCCACATCAGTTGGGCGAGTTGGTTGGAGCGATCGTTCAGGGTTTTGTAGGTAACGGTGTCACCGGAGATTGCGTGCACGGCCGCGGGTTTGTCCGGAAATTCGACGCTCCATTTGCCTGGGTACATGAATGACTCCTGTAGCTGAGTAGTTAAGCGTTTGCGAAATTGAGCCGTGCACACTCCGCCATGAGTCGTAGCGCATCTTCGTTCCCGGAGATTGTCAGCCCGGTAAGACCCGAATCTTCCCAGTCCCGGAAGCGCTTCTTGATCCGCTGCTTTGGTCCGACGAGGGTTCCCTCGTCGACGAACTCGTCCGGTACGGCGGCGATCGCTTCGTCTTTGCGTTTGGCCAGATACAGCTCCTGAATCCGCGCGGCCGCTTCGGGATAACCCCGGCGGATCATCATTTCATTGTGGAAGTTCTTGGATTTGTGTCCCATTCCGCCGACGTAAAGCGCTATGCCGGGTTTGGCCCGGTCGAGCGCGCTCTTTACGTCCTCGGTGATCTGAACCTGTGTGCCGGTCTGGCGCTCGAACTGCTCAAGCGTTTTGCCGCCTTTTTCGAGGCCTTCTTGAATCCAGGCGTCATACAGTTTTGCGGTTTCCGGCACAAAACCCAGGGGTAACCAGCCGTCGGCGATTTCGGCTGTGAGACGCACCGTCGATTCCATGCCCGTACCGAGCCAGATGGGAATGTCCGGGTTCATGTGCAGGATGGATTTGAGCGGCTTGCCAATGCCGAGCGCACCCTCTCCGGTAAATGGCAAGGTGAATTCTTTCCCCTCGTGGGTCACCGGTTCTTCACGGGCCCAGATCTTTTTCATGATGCTCACATAGTCTTTGATTCGATAATAAGGACGTCCCCAGGGTTGGCCATACCAACCTTCGACTATCTGGGGGCCCGAAACGCCGATGCCGCAGATCGCGCGATTTCCGCCGGCAAGCGCATCCAGGGTGGCAATCGCCATGGCGGCGTTGGCCGGGGTGCGACCGGCGAGCTGGATAATTCCCGTACCGAGGCGAATCCGCTCCGTGTGTGCGGCGATGAAGGCGAGTGGGGTGATCGCGTCCGACCCGTAAGCTTCCGCCGTCCATACCGAGTCGTAGCCTAAGCGTTCAGCGAGCTGAATCTTTTCGATGGGAATATTGAGATGAGCACCCGAATAGCCGAGCGATAGACCGAGTTTCATAGACGTCCCCCCAACCAAAGAACGTAGAAGCTTACTACAGCGAGGTTTTTGGCTATACCGTGAAAGGTGTCAGACCCGTTCGACGAGCGCTTTCATCGCCTCATCCGTGGTAAAAAAGATGCTCCCGGTGAGGCTGACGATCAAGTCTGTCGCTTGCAGTTGCTGCATGACTTCTTCCTTCACTTCCGAGAGGTGCAGTTTGATGCCGAGAACGTCGAAATTCCCATTGATACGTAAGAGCATCTCGAGCCCGGTGATGTCGATCATGTTGACGGAGCTGCAAACGAGAAGTAGATGTTTTGTTCTCGGGCGACGCTGAACGATTTTCAGCAGCTTGTTTTCGATTTGATTCGCGTTCGCGAAATAGAGGTTCTCATCAACCCTCACGGCAGCGATATGAGGGTACGTTTCAACCTCGTGTCGTTTGGCCGTACGAAAGTGCTCTGTGTTGAATATTCGTCCAACGATAGCAACATTGGGTTTGCTGGATCGGCGCACGAAAAAGGCGATGGAAAGACCCACGCCGGTAAGCAGCCCGGTTTCCACGCCGAACGACAACACCGTGACGAGCGTGGCGATCTGAGTAACGGTGTCTTCACGATAAATTTTCCAGTGATCGCGAAAACTCCTGAGGTCCATCACTCCGACGACGGAAACCATGATGATGGCGGCCAGAGCGGCGTGGGGTAGATGCCTGATCAACGGGGTGAAAAAGAGCAACGTGAAAATGATCACCACCGCGCAGATCAACGAGCTGACAGGAGTTCGTCCGCCTGACTGGTAGTTGACGCTGGTCCGGGAAAAGCTGCCCGCAACGGGATAGGCGCCGGTGAAGGCGGCACCGATGTTGGCGGCGCCGAGTGCGATGAGTTCCTGATTGCTGTTGAGCCGTGTGTGCTGTTTTGTCGCGATTGTCGTTCCGATCGTAAAACTCTCGACGTAGGCAACCAGCGCGATCATTGCCGAGGACGGTAGGAGGTCTATCCATAAATCAACATCAAAAACCGGAAATGTCAGACTGGGTAAACCGGCAGGCACGAGTCCAACGGTGGCTAGTCCGTAACTCTCCTCCCATCCTCCAGCCCACACCGCAAAGCCAGCAGCAACGGCGACGATTATGGGACCTGCGCGCGCGACTGGATGGCCGTCGGCGATGTTCTTGAAGAACAGCCGTGCGATTGGAATGGCCGAAAATCTCACCAGCCACAACCCGGCAAGGCAAGCGACTCCGACGGCAAGTGCCGCAGGGTTGACGGTATTCGCTGCCTGAAGCAGATCTGCCAGGCGGTTGAACGGATCGTTTGCGGTTCCCCGAGCGATACCGGTGAAAGCGTTCAGCTGACTGACCACAATGAGGATCGCCGCTGCATTGACGAATCCAACGATGACAGGATGGCTCAACAGGTTTACCAGCCCACCCATGTTGGAAATGCGCAGTAACAGAAGAACGAGACCTGCCTGGAGGCATAACACCGTAGTGATGCCGAGGTACTCCTCGCTGTACTGGGGAGCAAATTCGCCGACCGTGGCAGCCACCATGAGTGCGGCGATGGCGACGGGTCCTACCACCAGTTGCTTTGAAGAGCCGAGGATGGCATAGATGACCATCGGTGCGAGGCAGGCATATAATCCGGCCTGGGCGGGAAGTCCCGCGAGAAAGGCATAGGCGACGGCTTGTGGAACGGTGATCACTCCCACGACGATTCCGGCCACCAGGTCGTGCGGGAAATCCTCGCGCCGGTAACGCTTGATTACATCCAGAATCGGGACGTAGCGGCGCCAGCTTTTGATTCGAGTTGATAGACGCAAGCGGGACCAAGACTCTGTAAGTGGGCGGCGGATTGTACTGGTGATCCCCCGATTCCTCCTATCGCTTTCCGTTTCCTTTTCCACTGCGAAACGGTAGCCTCCTCGTCGACACATCAAGACCGGACGTGGGGAGAGAACATGGACACACGCGCCGCAGTCGCGTTCGCGGCTTCTGAACCGCTTAGAGTAGAAACGGTACAGCTCGAAGGCCCGAAGGCCGGTGAGGTTCTGGTAGAAATCAAAGCGACCGGGATCTGTCACACCGATGCGTTCACGCTGTCCGGTGCGGACCCCGAAGGATTGTTCCCATCCATCATGGGTCACGAAGGCGCCGGGGTTGTGGTCGAGATCGGTGCGGGGGTGACCTCGGTCGCGTCGGGGGATCACGTAATCCCGCTTTACACCCCCGAATGCCGGCAGTGCAAGTTCTGTACCTCGGGAAAAACGAACCTGTGTGGCGCCATCCGCGAAACACAGGGACAAGGGGTCATGCCCGATGGCAGCAGCCGTTTTTCATTCAACGGAGAGAAGCTCTTTCACTACATGGGCACCTCGACGTTCTCCAACTTCTCCGTCATGCCGGAGATTGCCCTGGCCAAGATCCGTCCCGATGCGCCGTTCGACAAAGTCTGTTACATCGGTTGTGGTGTGACGACGGGGTTAGGTGCGGTGATGAATACGGCCAAAGTGGAACCCGGCTCGAACGTTGCCATATTCGGGCTCGGCGGCATTGGGCTCAACGTGATTCAAGGTGCGCGTATCGCCGGTGCGGATCGCATCATCGGCGTGGATCTGAACGGCGACAAACGGGTTCTGGCTGAAAAATTCGGGATGACCGATTTCATCAATCCAACAGAGGTAGGCGATACGGTAGCCGCCATCGTCGATCTCACCGATGGGGGTGTCGACTATTCCTTCGAGTGCATCGGTAACGTGGACGTGATGCGCCAGGCGCTCGAATGCTGCCACAAGGGCTGGGGTGAAAGCATCATCATCGGCGTGGCGGGCGCGGGGCAAGAGATCAGCACGCGCCCGTTTCAACTGGTTGTTGGGAGAGTCTGGCGAGGCACGGCTTTCGGTGGAGCCAAGGGTCGCACGGATGTGCCTAAAATCGTCGACTGGTACATGGAAGGCAAAATCAATATCGACGATCTGATTACCCATACCTTGACGCTGGACGACATCAACGAAGGATTCGATCTGATGCATGCTGGCAAAAGCATCCGTTCGGTCGTCGTCTACTGAGGCAGTAGTGGGTCTACTGAAGCAGTAGTGGGTCTACTGAAGCAGTAGTGGGTCTACTGAAGCAGTAGTGGGTCTACTGAACAGGGAGAAAGGTCGATGAAGTTCGGCGCCATGGTCGCTACCAAAATTGATGACTGGCAGCTCATCCAGTACGCGGAGAGCATCGGTTACGATCATGCCTGGTTGCCGGATTCCCAGATGATATGGTCGGATTGTTACGCGACGATGGCGTTGGCCGCCCATCATACCTCGACGATTCGAATCGGCACTGGCGTTGCGATCGTCGGGACCCGGCTTGCGCCCGTGACGGCTCATTCCATCGCCAGCATCAACCGCATTGCTCCGGGGAGGGTTTTTCTAGGCATCGGTACCGGGCACACGGCCATGCGGGTCATGGGTTTCAATCCCATCAAACCCAAGGCGTTTCGCGAATATCTGCGTGTGGTGAGGGCGCTGTTGCACGGCGAAGAGGTGGAATACACGTTGAACGGTGAAACCCGGCCGATTCGGTTCATGCATCAGGAGCTCGGTTTCGTAAACGTGGCGAATCCCGTCCCGATATACGTTGCGGCGAACGGGCCGCTTGCACTCAAAGTGGCGGGCGCGTACGGAGACGGCCGGATTTCCGCAGGAGGCGAACCGTTGGCGGTATTTGCCAACAACTTGAGCACGGTGCGCCAGGGGGCGGAGGCCGTTGACCGGGAATTACCAGACGACTTTCACACCGCCGCGCTCACGTTCGCCTGCGTTCTGAAACCCGGCGAAACGCTGAGCAGCGATCGGGTAATCGACGAGGTAGGCTCGATGGTTTCCGCAAGCCTGCATTTCTGGTACGAAATCTCGCAGCAGCGGGGGAGTGACGATTTCATTCAGAGCGAGGTCAGAGACGTATGGGATGAGTATCTCATTCACGTGAATGCGCAGCCGGACGATCGCCGTCACATGACCATTCACGATGGCCATTGCACCTATCTGCAGCCCGCGGAGCGGAAGTTCGTCACTCCCGAACTCATTCGTGCATCGGGAGGTCTTGTCGGGTCGCCGGAAGAAATCATCGCCATGTTGCGCGAGCAGGAAGCGGCGGGCTTAAAAGAAGTCACCCTCCTGCCGCCTATGGCGTGCGCCCGGCAGAACTTCCGGGATTTTGCGGAGAACGTTATCGAGCGTTATTGACGTTATTCACGAGAGGGGGGTATGCAGCAGCATGGATCAGAAAGCGTGGTTGAATCAGGTTACCGAAGAGATCATCGATCCTGAGCTTGCGATCTGCGATCCGCACCACCATTTGTGGGACCACCCGCAAAGCCGCTATCTGCTGGATGAGTTGCTTGCCGATACCGGCAGCGGGCACAACATAGTGAGTACCGTGTTTGTCGAATGCTCCAGCATGTATCGGGCACTGGGGCCGGAAGCGTTGAAACCAGTCGGTGAGACCGAGTTCGTCAACGGCGTGGCAGCCATGTCCGCAAGTGGTGGTTTTGGTGAGACACGGGCGTGCAGCGGCATCGTGAGTTATGCGAATCTGTGCCTCGGCTCGGCGGTGGGTGAGGTGCTGGACGCACACATGGCCGCGAGCGGCAGGTTTCGGGGAATACGTCATGCCGCGGGTTGGGATGCGAGCGATGCGGTTCGCAACTCTCATACGAATCCTCCGCAACACCTGTACCTGGATGCGAAATTCCGCGAGGGGTTCGCGGAACTCGGCAAACGCGGTTTGAGCTTCGATGCCTGGCTGTACCATACCCAGATTGCGGAGCTGACCGATCTCGCGCGAGCATTTCCGGATACGACCATCGTATTCGACCACTTCGGCGGGCCGTTGGGCATCGGTCCATACGAAGGTAAACAAGCGGAAATCTATCCGGGATGGCAGCAGGCAATCGTCGAACTTGCCGGGTGCCCCAACGTCTTTCCAAAGCTCGGGGGGTTGGTGATGCCACTCAACGGGTTTGGATTTCACAAGAAGGACAAACCCGCGACGTCAGATGAGGTCGTCGCGGTCACCGGTCACTATTATCGCCACACGATCGATTGTTTTGGCGCTGAACGCTGTATGTTTGAGAGTAACTTTCCGGTTGATAAACAGAGTTGTTCCTATCAGGTACTGTGGAACGCATTCAAAAAAATGGTGAGTGATGCCTCGGATGACGAGAAGCGAGCGTTGTTTCACGATTCGGCCTGTCGTGCCTATCGATTGTAACGAGTGGTCTTCGGTTCTCTGATAAAATATGAAAAATCCGATCTGGCAGGTCTTTTCCCGATTTATCTCGATCCATCCGGTAACGCTGTTTTTCATGCATTTGGCTACCCGGATAGACCGGCCGTTGCTGAGAGCGACAAAAGGCAGGCTGCGATTGAGCTTCGTCATTCCCATGTTGCTGTTGCGGTGCCGGGGGGCCCAGACGGGGATCGAACGCGAAGTGCCACTGTTATACGTGCCCGTGGGCGACGCAGTGCTGCTCATCGGGTCGAACGGTGGGCAGGCCTGGGATCCGGCCTGGTGTCATAATCTGCGCGCACAATCCGAAGTCCGGTGTCTATTTCGTGGTGAGGAACGGAGGTTTGCGGCACGGGAACTCTCGGGCTCGGAGCACACGTCTGCCTGGGAAGATGCGGTGGGGGTGTATCCGGGATACGTGCGGTATCAGGCCAGGGTCGAGCGAAAGATCCCACTGTTTCGTCTCGACCCGATTTAGTTGCAAAATACACCTGCTCGCACAGGTGTGAACCGATAAGGAAAAAATCATGCGCAAAATTCAGGGTTATCTGTTTCTGCTGGCTTGTCTTACCACCGGCTGGATTGCGGCCCAGGAGTTGGTATCGAGCGCACCCGAAAACGCGGACGTTTATTTTATCGAACCCACGGACGGTGCCGAAGTAGCTTCGACCTTCACGATCAAGTTCGGTTTGCGTGGTATGGGGATAGCGCCTGCTGGCGTCGACATGGAAAACACCGGGCACCACCATCTACTCATCGACTTCGACGGAGAGTTGGACATGACCCAACCGCTACCCGTGTCGGATCAGGTGCGTCACTTCGGGAAGGGTCAGACGGAAACGGAGATCACCTTGCCCGCTGGTGAACATCAGCTGCAACTCGTCCTGGGTAACTACCTGCACATTCCGCATGATCCTGCCGTGATGTCTTATGTGATCACGGTCATGGTCAAATAGTCGGCGGCCGCTGCGCTAATCGTAATAAGCAGGTGCCAGCTTTAACGTGTCTGCAAGCGCCTTGCTGTGTTCGATCCAGAATGTCGCGCCGGTTTTCTCAACCAGCGCCTCGACCTTGTCCATCGCTTGCAGGGTTTGTGTTTTGTCGAAGTTGAAATCGGGCGTTCGGCGGAGTCTGCGGGATGCTTCGAAGTGATAGAGATCGCCCGATAGGAGCAACGGCCCGAAGTTGGCGAGCCGCAACAAGAGTACCTGATGTCCCACCGTGTGACCGGGTGCCGAGACGATGGTGACGCTGCCATCGCCGAACACATCGTGATCTCCTTCGAGCAACTTATGTTTGCTGTCGGCGAGTTCCGAATAGAGGGTTGGATCGAACACCGAAATCAACTCGTCACCGAATGCTGCTTCGAACTCTGTTTTCTGGATGAGTAACGTCGAGTGGCTGAACAGGTTAGCAGCACCGACGTGATCGAAGTGCATGTGCGAGAAAGCAACCTGCTCGATGTCGGCCGCAGTGAGGTCCAACTCAGTGAGTTGCTCAGGCAGGGAACGACCCAACTCCATGATGGCGCCGGATTCCATCACCACGGGACCTTGTCCGGCAATCGCTGTGGGAAGCCCTGCATCCCACAGTAAACGTCCGTTTTCATGTTCGATGAGATAACAGGGCACGAACAGTTCGCGCACGCTGGTTTCCTCGTTGGTTAGACCGAATGCGCTGACGTCGTCAAATTTCAGATTACCGCAATCGAATACATAGAGTTTCACACCCGCCTGAGCACTCGCGGCGGATAACAACAACAGGGTGAGGAGGATCTGGCGCATGGTGATTCCCGTTATTCGATAGACACTCCGAACATCGTGCCTAAAACGGCGCCAAAAAAAAAGCCGCGCATGCGCGGCTCAAACGGGAGTGGGGCTTCGCTATTCGGTGGGAGCAAGCTGTAACGTCATGCCGTCTACTCCAATGACGGAAACGTTGGTTTCGGCCTCGATAGTCTGGTTGGCCGCGACACTCCAGTACGTGTCGCCGATCTGCACTCGACCTTTGCCATAACTGAGCCGTTCTCCCAGTTTGAATCGATGGCCGATCAAGCTTTCCGCTCTTTGATTGATGGGCAGCGACTCGTCACGAGCTTGTGCATCGCGAAACACCTGAAAATACACGGCGGTTGCGAGGACCGATGCCAGGGAGAAACTCGTCAGCTGCCAACCGACCGAGAGTTCCGGCAGCATCCACACGAGCACGCCGTTGGCAAGCGCTCCCACCGCGGCTCCGAGCAGGAATCTTGCGGTGCCGAGTGCTTCGGCGCCGAACAGGATCAACCCGAGTGCAAACCAGTGGTAGGCGGTAAGTTGGGTTAAAAATTCCATTTCCAGCTCCTGTTGGTTGACGGCGCTTACGCCGTGGACTGAGTGTTGAACGCTTCTTTGGTAATTTCGCCGATACCGGCGATGGAGCCGATCACGCTGGTGGCCTCCAGCGGAATCATCATCACTTTGCTGTTGGGTGATGCTGCCAGTTGCCCCAACGCGTCGATGTATTTCTGCGCGATGAAGTAGTTGATGGCTCTCGGGTCGCCTTCGGAGATGGCTTCGGACACCACGGCAGTTGCTTTGGCTTCTGCTTCGGCCATCCGTTCCCGGGCCTCGGCTTCGCGTCGTGCCGCTTCAAGCTCGCCTTCGGCTCTGAGAATCCGTGACTCCTTCTGGCCTTCGGCTATCTTGATGGCAGACTCCCGCTGGCCTTCGGCCTCTAGAATCTGAGCGCGCTTGTCGCGTTCCGCCTTCATCTGCCGTGCCATGGATTCGACCAGGTCTTTCGGCGGCGAGATATCGCGAATCTCCACCCGGGTAACCTTTACCCCCCAGGGTTCGGTGATTGCGTCTACCTTGGCAAGCAGATGTGAATTGATATGGCCGCGATTCGACAACATCTCGTCGAGTTCCATCGAGCCGAGTACCGCGCGGATGTTGGTCATGATCAGGTTCTGCATCGCCCGGCCGAGATCGTCTATCTCATAGGACGCTTTGACCGCGTCCAGCACCTGGTAGAAACACACGGCATCGGTGAGTACCTGGGCGTTGTCCTGGGAAATGACTTCCTGCGGCTCGATGTCCGGTACCTGCTCCATCATGTTCTGCTTGCGACCGATGGTGTCGACGTAGGGGATGAGAAAATGCAGGCCCGGCGTCATCGTGGTGCGGTATTTACCGAACCGCTCCACCGTCCAGTGGTATCCCTGAGGCACCATTCGCACGGCCTTGAGGATGGTGATGAGTGCCAGCGCTACCAGAATGGTGCCGACAATAATACCACTTATGTCTAATATTATATTCTCCTGTCTATAAACACTTTCATATGTCTCTGTTAAGAGACGCCGCTCATGGTAAGAGAATGAAGGTTGTATCGCAACAAATATCACCTATTATTCACACATGTTATAGATTATGGACAAGCGAGCCGTGGTAAAGCTGTTCGATTCCCCTGAGATGCGCGAAGCAATTCGCCGCTACATACGTGCTCAGATGGCCTATAAGGGTATGGAATACAAAGACTTGAGCGCCAAGCTTGGCGCCTTGGGGGTGGCGCAGACGGATAGCAATCTGCGTTCGAAGGTCAATAACGGATCCCTCGGAGCCCAGTTGTTCGTATACATTCTCATGGCCATGGGGGTGTCGCGGTTGGATCTGGAGCAGATGCAGCAAATACTCGG
>JACZXA010000064.1 GCA_022571865.1 Pseudomonadota bacterium | reverse complement strand
AACCTTTGTGAAATCTTCGACCCCGTCGACCCCGTCAACCCCGTCAACCCCGTCAACCACTTCGGACTGGTGCGGCCAGGAGTTGACGATGGCCTTTAGCAGCGTTGCGAGTGGAATGGCAAAGAATACGCCCCAAACACCCCACAGCCCGCCAAAGGTTAAAACAGCGACGATAATCGCCATCGGGTGCAGATCGACGACTTTCGAGAACAACCACGGCACTAAGTAGTTGCCATCCAGACCCTGGATGATCGCGTATGCCGCCATCACATAGCCGAGTTCCAAGGTCCAACCAAATTGAATTATCCCCACAAGCGCCACCGGAATCGTCACCACGGCCGCCCCAACAAAAGGAATCAGGACCGACAAACCGACAATCAGCGCCAGCAACGCGGCATAATTCAGATTGAGAACCGCAAAAGTCACATAGGTAACGGATCCCACGATGAGAATTTCGATGAACTTGCCTCGCACATAATTGGCAAGCTGTATGTTCATCTCCGCACCCACCTTGTCCAACAACGGCCGCTCCTTAGGCAACAAAGCCAGAAAGGAGTCCATCAACCGACGCCGGTCCTTGAGAAAGAAGAATACTGAAACGGGTACTAGAATCAGATAAATGAGCACGGCCACAAAGCCGAAAGACTGGGTGATCAGAGCTTCCAACAGCGTACCGCCCAAATTGGCGATCTCTCCGGCCACGACGTTCAACCACTGCTCCACCTGCTCGGGGCGAACAAATTCCGGTAGCGTCGTGGATAGATCCTGGGTTATTTCGTTGAGCCGGCCGATGATGTTAGGCAGCGCCGCCGCCAGCGCCCGCAACTGCTCCCATACCAGAGGCACGACGAACAGACCGAAACCGACCACGCCGCCAAAAAAAACCAGAAGCGTCACCGAAACCGCAAGACCTTCCGACAACTTGAGGCTTTTCAGTCGCTTGACCAGGCCTTCGAGCAGGAAGGCGATCACCAATCCGGTGAGCACCGGGGCCAACACTCCCCCAAGCACAAACAGCACGAGAAAAGCGCTGAGCAGGAACACCACCAGATAGATGGCTTCTTCGTTGGAAAAATATCGGTTGACCCAACCGCCGATGACCTCGAGAAACCGCATTAGTTGGATTTCTTCCGAAGCAAATAGATATATGTATCGCCTTCGTGCCGTGACTCGAGCAGCGAATGACCGCTCTGCTTGGAGAACACCTCAAAATCCCGCACGGAACCCGGATCGGTCGCCAAAACCCGAAGCAACTCTTCCGGATTCATCTCGTTGAGCGCCTTCTTGGCTTTGAGCAGCGGCATCGGGCACTGCAGACCCTTCGCATCGAGTAATACGGTTTCCGTCATGTTTACTCCAGTTGGCGGCAACCTATGATAAAGGTTCAAACCCCGGCGAGGGTGAACTTTTACAGCCCGCCTGGGGTCCATGAAGTATGATGTTTTTCATGATTTGCCCCTTTTCACGCGCCCGCTTGCGGTTCGCTCTTGTGAGTGCCTTCGCTCTTACCATAGGTGGAGTCGTGAATGGCGCACCGCCCAATGATCTGCCCGTGCTGGGTGACGCATCCTCCAGCCTCATATCGCCGGAGATGGAACGCCAGATCGGCAGGGACTTCCTGAAGCAAATCCATGCGTCGCTCCCGACTATCGACGATCCCTTCCTCAAGCATTACGTCGCTAAACACGTTGCGGATCTATCGCAATATTCGCAACTCACCGAAAAGGTACTGAGCACCGTGCTGATCGACAGCGATCAGGTTAACGCTTTTGCAGTGCCAGGCGGGGTTGTTGGAATTAATCTCGGGTTGTTCCTGTATGGCCGGGATGTCCACGAGTATTCATCGGTCATCGCTCACGAACTCGCCCACTTGAGCCAGCGTCACTTCGCTCGAGGGGTCGAAGAACAACGTGCACAAGCCATACCCAACCTCGCAGCCCTGTTGGCCGCCGTCCTGTTGGGTGCCGCCGGTGGGGGAGAAGCCGCAATCGCGGCCCTTTCGACCGTGCGGGCGGTCGCCCAGTCACGACAACTGCGCTACAGCCGTAGTCGGGAAACCGAGGCCGATCGCATTGGTTTGAACACGTTAGTCCGCGCGAACATGGACCCCGATGGCATGGCGCGCATGTTCGGACGTATGCAGCGCGCCTACCGATTCTCCAGCACACCGCCTGAGTTTCTTCTTACCCATCCACTTTCCGAAACCCGAGTGGCGGATGCCAGAAGCCAATCCATGCGATTTCCAAAACGCAGTTATGAGGACGATCCGGATTACGCGATGATGCGTGCCCGCGCGGATATCTACTATATCGACGGCGCCCAAGCGGCGGTGACGAAGTACGCGAAGGCGGCCGATGAAGCACCCGGTTCAATTGCAGCCCAATATGGCTATGCGGTTGCTTTGAGCCGTGCCAATGAGCACAACAAGGCACTCGGTATCGCTAAAGCACTGATCGAAAGAGATCCCCAGAAGCTCCTCTATATCGGTACCTACGCCGAATTCCTGATAGCCGCCAAGCAGTATGATGAGGCCGCACAGTTACTCGCCCATCAACTGGTCATCAACCCGGACAACGCACCTCTGTCGATGTTATACGCCCGGGCGCTCACCGAAAGCGAACGATTCGCTGAGGCTGAAGCAGTTTTGCAGCGTCAGAGCCGCGTGAACGAAGGCGATATCGATGTGTGGTACAACCTGGCGGAAGTAGCGGGCCTTGCGGGAAACATCGTCAGCGTCCATCGAGCCCGAGCAGAATTTTTTTCGCTGCACGGCGCTTATCAGAAAGCCATCCAACATCTGCAGTATGCGCGCCGACTGGTCAGCGAGAGCGACACGAAATTACATGCCCGGCTCAACCAGCGCATCGACGATCTGCGCTTGGCTTTGCACAGCCAGAGATCCTAGCCTGGATTATTCATGAACAAGCTACTGCGGCCGCCGATACTAACGAAAACACTGTGCGTGCTCCCGGGTGCTCGACGTGCTGTCGAGCACGCGCCCGTTCCTTGGTAACGGGACGCGCGCACTTCGGTCCGCGCCATACAGCCTGCGAGGCCCGGTGTTTCACTACTCTGGCAATTCGCATAGCGAATTGCCCTCGACCCCGACCTCGCTACGCTTCTTCATGAATAGTCCGGGCTAGCGGGCTCACAAGGGAGTCAGGCCTGGAAGTTGAGCATCCGGTTGAGTGGCACCATGGCTCGACGGCCAAGTTCGGGGTCCAGAGAAATCTCATTGGCCATCATCCGTTCATCGGAGCGCAGGCAATCGGCCAGACGGGTCAATTCGTTCATAGCCATCCAGGGACAGTGAGCACAACTTCGACAGGTAGCACCATCACCGGCCGTTGGTGCTTCGATGAAACGTTTTGTCGGGTTGCGTTGCTTGAGTTTGTGAAAAATTCCGCGGTCTGTCGCAACGATGAATATTTCGTGCGGCAACTCACCGGCAGCTTTGATGATCTGGCTCGTTGAGCCCACCACATCGGCAATATCGATGACTGCCGCGGGTGATTCCGGGTGCACCAGTACCCCGGCTTCCGGATATACGGCTTTCATGTCGAGCAACGCTTTGGATTTGAACTCTTCATGGACGATGCATGCGCCACGCCAAAGCAACATGTCGGCGCCGGTTTGTGACTGGATGTAACGGCCAAGGTGTTTGTCCGGCGCCCACAGAATTTTTTCGCCTTGCGCGTCCAGAGAATCAATGATCGGGAGCGCCACACTGCTGGTTACCACCCAATCCGCGAGCGCCTTCACGCGCACCGAAGTATTGGCATACACAACCACCGTACGGTCCTGGTTTTGCTGGCATAACGCTTCGAATTCATCCGGTGGGCAGCCGAGATCGAGTGAACACTCGGCGTCGAGAGTCGGCATGATCACCCGTTTATGCGGGGAAAGAATTTTGCCGGTCTCTCCCATGAACCGAACCCCGGCAACGACCAGCGTGTCGGCATCGTGATCGCGACCGAATCGCGCCATCTCCAGGGAATCCGACACACAGCCTCCGGTTTCTTCCGCCAGATCCTGCACGTCACCGTCGACGTAGAAGTGCGCGACCAGCACTGCCCCTCGCGCATGCAGCAGATCGGTAATCTCCGCCTTCAGCGCTTGGCGACGGTCATCGTCGAGCTGTTCCGGCTCGTATACGGGTACCTGCTCGGGAGGTAAGCTGCGATCCACCAGTAAGGTTTGGCTGTTCATCAGCATTCAAGTTTAACACTTTTTGACAGGCCTCAATTTCGGTGTCCTTGAGAACAATCGGTTATGTATCGACTTTACGAGATGGGGGATTCAGGCAACTGCTACAAGGTGCGGCTGCTGTTCAATCAACTGGAACTGCCATACGAGCGTGTGCCGACGGACATTTTCAACGGGGAATCGCGCACGGCGGAGTTTCTTTCGCTGAACCCGAACGGCAAGGTCCCGCTATTGGTGCTGCCCGACGGCCGTCCGCTCGCCGAGTCGAATGCCATACTCTGCTACCTGGCCGACGGTTCCAGCCTTTTGCCGGTTGAATCCTATGCACATGGAAAGGTTTTACAGTGGCTGTTTTTCGAGCAGTACAGCCATGAGCCTTTTATCGCCACAAACCGCGCCTACATCCACTTGTTAAACGATCCAGAAGCCTACGCAGCACAAATTGAGGCCAACCACCCGCGTGGGTTGGCGGCGCTCGCCGTTATGGAACGACACCTCGAAACCAGCTGTTATTTTGTCGGAGACGACTACTCCATCGCCGATATCGCGCTTTACGCGTACACCCACGTCGCCCATCAGGGCGGCTATGATCTAGGGGATTTCCCCAACGTGCAGGCATGGCTTCAGCGGGTCAGCGGGCAGCCGCGCCACGTATCCATCGATGTTTGATCAACAAACCCATGGCTGAGATTCTTTTCCTGCTCGGCGACGTGGCGTTGGCCCACAACGACAACCACGAACGTCTGCCTCGCGCGTTCGAGGCGGAAGGCTTTCGCGTTACCGAACTCGATCACGACAGCATCAGGCTGACTAAAGAAGGCATCCGCCTCGGCCCATACCCACAAGAACGCTTTGACCTGATCTGGCTCATCGGCTTTGGTCGTAAGCCGACGTTCTTCGATCGGATGCAGCTACTGTGCCAGCTCGAACAGGCTCGTTTCGTCACCGAAATCGACGTGTTCCTCACTCTACACGGCAAGTACCGGTGGCTCGAACACATGCCGGAAACCCACGCGAGTAACGATGTAGATGCCCTGGTCGAAGTACTCGAGCAAGGCGGCAACTGGGTAGCTAAACCCACCGCCGGTAGTTTTGGTCGCGACGTGCACTTTCTCGCCCCCGGAATCGATCATCGCCAGACCCTCACCCGACTCACGAGGGGTGAACTGCGCGAGTACTGCCTGCTACAGCGCTACGTAGCCGAGATCGAACGCGGAGAGACCCGCACGCTCGTCGCGGGCGGCAGGATTATCGGCAGTTACCTCAGAAAACCGCGAGATGGCATCGCCAACATCGCACTCGGAGCGAAGGCGCGAACGACCACATTGGACCCCCGGGAAGAAGCGTTGGTGAGCGGGATCGCGGAAGAGTTACTGGCACAAGGGGTCGGTTTTGCCGCCGTGGATATCGCCTATCCCTATCTGATGGAGGTAAACGTTGTCAATCCCGGTGGGTTGGCGACCCTGGAAACCCTGACGGGAGAGGATCTCAGCCCCGCCGTCGCACAGGCGGTCATAACCTGGCGAACCGGCCGGACGTAGCTAATCCCGGTCCAGAATGCACGTGAACCAGTTAGCAGTCTGTCGGACTTAGGGGGATCTTGGCGAGGGAGTGGGAAAGCGAGGTCATTTTTTCGGTCTTTTGAGGAGCCTAGCCTGGATTATTCATGAACAAGCTACTGCGGTCGCCGATAGCAGCAAAAACACAGGGCGTGCTCCCTGTGTTTTTACCACTCTCGACAACCTCGCTACGCTTCTTCATGAATAATCCAGGCTAGTGGTGCTACGTGACGAAAAAGAGCGGAAAAATGAACCGCTTTCCCACTTCCGCAGCCGATTCATCCTAAGTCCGACAGACTGCTAGCTCGCTTCTTCCGTATTCTTGCGAGCCAGCACGAGACCCAGCAACTCCTCCAGCGCGTCCTGTCGCTCATCGAGGGTGCGCACATGCCAGCGGATGATCTCATCCCGGTTTGGGTTTTTGGTCAAACGATCGGTTTCCAGCGACTCCTTGAGCCGTTCTATTTCACTTTCCAATAACGAGATTAGTCAATGGAGTCCCCGATACTACTCACTACTTAAGTCACCAGCCGTTGGTGGTCCTGCTTACTGCAATGATAGTTCAGTCACGGCTATGGCGTGCCACCATCCACCCGTATTGTTGCACCCGTGGTGAAGCCTGCGCCACCACCGGCCAGGAATAAAGCTGCACCAATGATTTCCTCCGGTTGTCCACCTCGCTTCAGGGCCATGCCGGTCGCGGCTCGTTTCTCGAATGCTTCCATGTCCCAGGCTTTGGAGATATCCGTGAGAAAAGGTCCTGCCACAATACAGTTCACCCTTACCTTCGGCCCATAGGCAAACGCAAACGAACGGGTTATGGCGTTGAGCCCCGCCTTTGCTGCGCCGTACGGTTCCGAGCCAGGGCTCGGATTCAACGAGGCCGTGCTGCTGATGTTGATGATTGCGCCACCATCGCCTGCGGCCATGCGTTCGCCAACCAGGGCCGAGAGGCGAAACGGACCTTTCAAATTCACCCCGATCACCTTGTCGAACAGTTCTTCGGTGATATCGCTTAAAGTCGGGTACAGGGGTGACATTCCAGCGTTGTTGATCAGGATATCGACCTTGCCGAATCGCGCATAAGCCGCATCGACCAGACCGTCGATTTCATCCCAATGACCCACATGGCAGCCATACGCCAGGGCTTCGCGGCCAAGCCGGGTGATCTCCTGGGCCACCTGGTTGCAACTTTCGATCTTACGACTGGTCACCACCACGTCCGCCCCGCGCGCCGCGAGAGCCAACGACATCGCGCGCCCCAAGCCGCGGCTGCCACCGGTAACCAGGGCGATCTTACCCGTAAAATCCAATAACTCGTCCATGCCTCCCCCTTGCGTTTGACCCCATGAGCCGTAGACTGCTCGGCTCACTAAATTTAAAGTATTACGCCCCGGGAAGGAACGGCTGCAACTGCCGGAGTGCTCTCAGGGACGGTTCACGACTTTTTTTACCCGAATTACCTGAATTTACGCTCACAAAAACTAGAACCGGATAAAGGAGATACCTATGGGAATGCTCGACGGCAAAGTTGCCCTCGTTACGGGCGCGGGAGGCGGTCTCGGCCGTGCACACTCGCTGCTGCTGGCGAAAGAAGGTGCCGCGGTGGTAGTCAACGATCTCGGTGGTGCCCGTGATGGCACCGGCGAAGGCCACTCGATGGCCGACGGGGTGGTCACGGAGATCAAAGAAGCCGGCGGTCAGGCGATCGCACATTACGGTTCCGTTTCAGACAAACAAGCAGCGCTAGGGATGGTGGACCTCGCCGTGAGCGAGTTCGGCAAAATCGACATCTGCATCTGCAACGCCGGTATTCTGCGAGACAAGTCATTCAAGAACATGGATGACGAGATGTGGGACATCGTGCTCGACGTACATCTACGCGGCACCTACCTGGTCGCCAAAGCCGCATACGACAAGATGTTGGAACTCGAAAATGGCGGCCGGATCATCATGACCAGTTCAACCTCCGGATTGCTCGGCAACTTCGGCCAGACCAACTACGGAGCCGCGAAAGCAGCCATTGCCGGCTTCATGCGCTGTCTGTGGCTCGAGGGCCTCAAGTACAAAATTACCGTCAACGTGCTGGCGCCCACCGCGATGTCGCGCCTCACTGAGGATATATTCCCAGAGCAGATGCAGGATCAGTTTCCGCCTGAAACGGTGTCGCCAGCGGTCGTGTGGTTATGCACCGACGAAGCCAAGGACGTCAGCGGTCGCCAGTGGCTGGTAGCCGGTAACAACGTCTCGCTGCTTTCCTGGCAGATCACGCCGATCGCCGATCAGGATCTATCCGAAGGACCCTGGGACGTTGAGGAAATCGGCGAGCGCATACTGGCAAGCAAGGACAACTGGCCGCCCGTGAACCCGATGCGGGGGTAACCCTTATGCCTGGTCTTCTCGAAGGCTTGAAGATCCTCGATCTACCAGCAAGGTATTCGGTCCCATGACCGATGCTCGGCTGGCAGATGCTGGGTCCGTCGACATCGAAGTCGAGCAAACTCAACTTCGCGGAATCGTCCGATGAACTTTGGTTTTACCCAAGAACAAGAGATGCTGCGTGATCAGGTGCGCCGGTTCATGACCGAGGCCTGCCCCATGGCCACCGTGCGTGAACTCACCGCGATTGATGCCCCATTTTCCGATTCATTGTGGAATCAGATCGCAGAACTCGGCTGGCTGGGCCTCATCGTACCAGAGCCATATGGCGGCATCGGACTGAAATGGATCGATCTCGCCCTGGTGCTCGAGGAAACCGCGCGGGGTTTGAGCCCGCTACCCATCCTGTCCCAGGCCCTCGCCACGGCCGCCGTACTTCGTGCAGGCAACGATGAACAGCGTGCCAACTGGTTGCCAGCACTCGCGTCGGGTACCACCCGAGCAACGCTTGCGTTGTACGACGAACCCAACTGGTTCGACCCCAAAGCGGTAACCCTCACCGGCACGACCGTTGACGGTGGAATCGAGTTGAATGGCCGTAAACCATTCGTCAGCGACGCGATGTCATCGGACCAGCTTCTGCTCGCCTGCCATGGCCCCGCGGGGCTCAGCCTCGCTGTCATCGGCCAGAGCCAGGTGACGGTGACCCGAGAGCCTTCCATGGACACGACCAAACCAACCGGATCGGTTCATCTCGATCATGTCCACGTACCGGATGGTTGTCTGATGCCGCTTACAAACGAAGATCTCGCTTACCTCAGCGATTGCGGCGCGGTTGCCGTCACCGCCGAGATGGTCGGTGCCGCCGACACGACGCTCACCATGACCTGCAACTATGCGAAGGAGCGTATCCAGTTCGGCAAGCCGATCGGTCAGTATCAAGGCGTAAAACACCGCCTGGCAGACATGTTTGTAGACGTCGAATCATTTCGCAGCCTGCTTTATTACGCTGCATGGTGCGTTGACGACGCACCGGATGAGCTACCGCGAGCCATATCGCTCGCCAAAGGGTATGCGTCGGATGCGTTTGCGAAAATCGGCATCGATGGCGTCGGCTTGCACGGTGCTATCGGGTTTACCGCTGAATACGACGTGCAGCTATACCTGAAACGTTCTAAATGGTCTCGCCCCATGTACGGCGATTCCGACTACCACCTGGAGCGCGTTGCGACTCTGGGAGGCATCTGATGGATTTCGAATACACCCCCGAAGAGCAGGCGTTTCGAGAAGAAGTGCGCGGGTTTCTCGCCGAGAACCTTCCTCCGAAGTCCGAGCGCAACAAGGATTTCCTCGCCACCTGGCTCACCAAGGTACGGGAGAAAGGCTGGGTGGGTTTCTCCTGGCCTAGAGAATTTGGTGGCAGCGATGGCGGATTGATCGAGCAGGCTATCCTGCGTGAGGAGATGGCACTGGCCAAGGCACCACCGCTCGGCACTTCTTTCATGGGCCTTGCATGGGTAGGTCCCGGCATCATTCGCTACGGCACCGAAGCGCAGAAAAAGAAGTTCATCCCCGACATTCTGGATAGCAAAGTCACCTGGTGTACCGGCTATTCCGAACCCAACCACGGCAGCGATCTTGCCTCAATTCAATGTAAAGCCGTACCCGAGGGTGACAACTACGTCGTAAACGGACAGAAAACCTGGACGACTGGTGCCGCTTTTTCGCAGTGGATCATTCTGTTGACACGCACCAGATTCGACGTGGATGTGAAACACGACGGCATCACCTGTTTGCTCGTCTCAATGGATACGCCGGGCATCGACGTGCGGCCCATTGAGAACATGGCTGGAGACAAACATTTCGCAGAAATTTTTTTCACCGACGTAAAAGTGCCCGTGGAGAACCGCCTCGGTACGGAGGGTGACGGTTGGAAGGTCACCGTTTCAGCACTTGCCAACGAACGCTCCAGCATCGGCGAGGTAACCCAGATGTTTGCCAAGCTCGATACATTGAAAGCGCTGGTCAAACGGACGAAAAAACAGGGGCAACCAGCCGGCAGAGACCCGAAGGTGCGACGCACACTCGCGGTATTCGAAACCAGAGTTGCAGCAATGAAATACAACGGCCTGCGTTATCTAACCAAACAGATCAAAGGCGAACCCCTCACCAGCGAGACTTCGGTCAACAAACTTCACCGCGCGAGCCTCGAAATCGAAATGGACGACTTCGCGGTCGAGTTGACAGGACAGGCAGGCCTTCAGCTGAGAGGCGGCAGCGATGCCGTAGCGAACGGCAAATGGGCAAAATCGAGCCTGAACTGGCCTAACGTCGTCATCGGCGGTGGCACACCCAACATTCAGCGCAACATCATCGCCGAGCGGATCCTCGGGCTACCAAAAGATTGACGTTGCAGCCTGGTCTGACACCGGACCCCGATAGCCGTCCGCTTGCCAACCAGCTTTCATTCATTTCTCCGACGATCGAGTTCGGTACGAATTTCCGCGTACGCTGTTTCATCCAGCTTAAAACGGGAGAAAAGAATCGCACCGACTGTGTAACAAACTAACGGAAACAAACTGTACAAAGTAATCATAGAAATTTTTACGGTCATTGTCTGCTCCTGGTTCGGCTCAAATCCCGAAAACTGCAATACGAAACCAGTCAGCAGAAGCATCACCCCCAACGCACTCTTGTAAACAAAGTTCCACGCTGCAAAATAGGAACCTTCTTTTCGCTCTCCTGTCATGTACTCGTCGTAGTCAATCACATCCCCTTGCACAGAAGGTGACAACGTACCGCCACACCCGGCAGACAAACCGGCAAAAAATGCTGCAACCGAAATGTAGACCAATCGTGTGGTCATATCGTCGATGAAAGGCAGCGCAAACATGCTACCGAACGACACTCCGGTAAGAATCATCGAGAACATCCACAACTTTACCTTGCCGAAACGTCGCGACAAAGGCAGCCACATCGGCACGGAGAACGTAGACGGAATCATGTAGCAGAGAATTACCGCGGGTGCCCATTCGGGCGCTCCCACAACGTATTGCGTCACATATAGAGTCAACGCAGCAATCGCAGCACTACCGACGTTTTCGATGAACGTCACGATGATAAGCAGCCGTGCATGTGGGTTACGCCAGATATCGGCGAACGCCTGAAAGGGGTTGTCGCTAATTCGGCCTTGAAAATCCTGCCGTTCCCGAAGTTGGCTGACGGCAAATATGGTCACCAACGCCACGGCGGCCGCTACCAGAACCGCGATATTAAAAGCCGTTTGCCTCACGACCTCCGGCCCCGCCTGCTCGGCTTTAATAAGAACGTAGAAGCTCGCGAGGGAAAGCGTGGAGCCGAAGGTATAAAAGGCATGGCGTACCCCGAACAACCGGCTGCGCTCGTGGTAGTTGTCCGACAACTCCGCACCCAGCGACAGGTGTGGTACATAAAACAGCGTCATCGCCGAATAGAATCCGATGATCGCAATCGCCATCCAGGCAATGAGTTCGCCATCGGTGAAGCTCTCAGGCGGCGAGAACACCATGACGAATGTCCCCGCTACAGGAATCAAGCTCGCGATGATCCAGGTACGGCGGCGACCGAAGCGGCTCTTGGTGCGATCGCTCAAGTAACCGATAATCGGATCCGAAACGGCATCCCAGATCCGCGAGACGCTGAAGATCAACCCCATCACGGCCGGTGCGATGAGCAACACGTCGGTGGAAAACTTCATGACGTAGAGACTCAACACGAGATACATGTACCCCGCGCCGATAGCCGGGGAGCCATAGGCGATGGTAGTGCTCCAGGGCACGCGTCCGCTGAGTTTGTGGTTCTGGATGGAGGCTTCGGACATAGCGATTAGTTAGCCTGGACTATTCATGAACAAGCGTGCCGGGTAGTGAAACACCAGGCCTCGCAGACCGTGTGGTGCAAACCGTAGAGCGCGTGCATTGACGGCAGTGGCAACTCACTTGCGAGTTGCCCCGTAGGGAGCACGCGCAGCGTTTTTCCTAAAATCGACGGCCGCAGTGGCTTATTCATGAATAATCCAGGTTATGCGTTGCGAATCGTCAATCCACCATCCACCGGTAGCGTTACGCCGGTGATGAAACTCGCCGCCGGTAACACCAGGCTGAGCGTTCCATGCGCCACCTCTTCGGGCTCTGCGTAGCGTTTGAGCGCTATGCGCCGGCGGGCATAAATCTGTTTGTGCTCCTCCGAAATCGCTTCGGTCATGCCCGTGCGTACGGGACCCGGACAGATGCAGTTGACGGTGATGCCTTCTTCACCGAGCTCCACCGCAAGCGAGCGGGTAAGTCCGATCACGCCCGTTTTGGCGGCAGTGTATGGACTGCCATACTTGGTCGCGCCTAAGCCTTCGGTGGATGCGATGTTCACGATACGCGGGTGCTCGGCTTTTCTGAGGTACGGAAGTGCTGCACGAATGGTGCGCGTATGCGCTGTCAACAACACTCTCAGCGAACGCTCCCAGGCTTCCTCGTAATCGTCGGCATCTATGGGTGCAAATATGGAAATTCCGGCGTTGTTGATCAGGATATCGATGCCGCCGAAGTGATCCGCCACCTCCTTGAATACTTTCGGCACCGCTTCCTTGTCGGAAATATCAAGCGTCCAGCCTTTGACCGGATAGCCCGCAGACTCTATTTCACCCACAACCTCACTGAGCGGTGCGAGGTCCATGATGGCCACCTTTGCGCCCTCATCGGCAAACAAATGCGCCGTCGCCCGGCCCATGCCGCTGGCAGCACCCGTGACGATTGCGACCTTGCCTTCGATGGAACGACTCAACTTCGATAACTTCATATCTCCCCCCTAGTCCCTTCCCTGCATCGACAACCACTGTAATTGAGCCGCTTGGCGCAATGCAAACATGGCTTGAGGGCAAAACGATGCCAATTGCAATTGGCCTGGGATAAAAGCAGAGTGGATCGATCGCGGTACAAAAAGCTACGTACAACCAGTGAACGCGTCTCTCGAAGCCATTGGCGAACGGCTCGCCGTCTACCTGACAGCGCGCTGGGGGCATACTCAAATACTCACCCACATCGAGCAGATCCCCGGCGGCGCGTCCCGGGAAACCTATCGAATACGGCTCCGTGGCGCCGATGGAGAACAGGGTTTCATCCTGCGCCGCGACCCGGTTTCGAGCCTCGTCGATACCGAACGAGCGCTCGAGTACCAGACCTATGTCGCCGTTTACCCAACAGAAATCCCCGTGCCTGAACCGCTCATACTCGAAGAAGACCCGAAACATTTAGAGCGCCCGTTCTCGGTAATGCGGGAAATTGCCGGCTGCGAGTCAGCCGTGGCAAATCTGGCTCTCCCTCCTTATGTGGCTGTGCGCGACCGTATTGCCGATATCAAGTGGACCCTGCTGGGCAAACTCGCAACCCTCGATATCGACCAACTGGGTATCACCACCTTCATGGAAACTCCCACACATCCTGCTGCCCACGAACTCGATTACTGGGCGGGCGTGATCGATGAAGATTCGTTGCACCCCGAGCCGGTTGCCCAGGCGGCGGTTCGCTGGCTGAGGAACAATCTTCCGGAACCATCAGGTAACCTCGCGTTGGTACATGGCGATTACCGGTCGGGGAATTTTCTATATACCGAAACGGGCGAAATCGAAGCCATCCTCGATTGGGAGATGGCCCACATCGGGGATCCATTGGAAGATCTTGCCTGGTCGCTCGATCCGCTGTGGGCCTGGCCGGAACGCACCCTCGCCGGCGGGCTGATTCCGCGCGCGCAAGCTATCGCCATTTGGGAGCAAACCAGTGGTTATCAGGTTGATCCCGAGACGTTCCAATGGTGGCAGATATTCGCCTCGCTCAAAGGTCTCGCCATCTGGATTTCCTCCACCGAAAACTTCGCCAACGGCACGAGCAAAGAACCGATTCTTGCGGTCGCCGGATGGCTCATGACGGACCGGCACAACCGCATCCTCGTCGACCGGCTCAACCCCAACTCACCCAACCAATATGCGGAGCCGGTGTTGTGATTACCACACCAGGCAAAGCACTGGGCGATCTGGCCATGAAGCTTGCCATGTCGGTGGCACCCGAAACGAGCTCGGCCTATGTGATGGCAAACGCCGGCATGATCGCGGTGCTGCTGCAGGCCATCGGCCAGGACAGCGAGCGCGCTGTCGCCAACCGGCTGCAGGATATCGCCGAGATAAAGGTACTTTTTACCCGTTTCACGGATACGGAGGAGGAGGCACCCAACACCGGCGCCCGGGAAGCCTTTCTGGAGCGGACACCACCATCCATGCACTTGAGCGACGTGACGATGGTGCACGCCGAGGGGCTGAATCTACTCATCGAGCTGCACGCCTGGGCCGAAGCGAATGACGCCGAGCTCAATCAGTCAATCTGGACCTTCCTGCTGAACCATACCGAACGCGACAAGTTCGAGTGGTAGCCGCTCATCACGATGGTATGACGGCACCGCTGGAGGAAATACCAGCCCTTCGCCCGCCATCCCTACTGGCAGTCTGTCGGACTTAGGGGGATCTTGGCGAGGGAGTGGGAAAGCGAGGTCATTTTTTCGGTCTTTTGAGGAGCTTGAGTGGTGCTACGTGACGAAAAAGAGCGGAAAAATGAACCGCTTAACTTCCGCAACCGATTCATCCTAAGTCCGACAGGCCGCTAAGACTCGGCACGCCGCAAATTGGCATAGAGGTACCCCGGCAAGGCACAAGACAGCCCGATGGTGAGATTCAACAGAACAAACAACCACGGCCTGGGTCCTTCTTTGCGGGCAAACATGTAAATCCAGAAAACGAGCGAAGAGATCAACAGATCTGCCGCAAACCCACCTGCCGCGCCATTGACGAACAACGCCGACACGAACGTGGGCAACGCCAACCCGTTTGCTGCGAAAAACTCAATGAAAAAGAGTACCGGGACCGCCGCCCCCGCGATCGCGAGCGTCAGATAAACATTCTTCATGGGATCTCCCTTGCGGTTCAATTCCGATGCAGGGTAATCTCGAAAGGTAATGGAGCCAATTACCTCACAGATAATCGATTCACCTCCGAAGGCGGGTAAACTCATCCGATTGCCCCGATGGAGCCTTCCGAATGAGCACTTCTGCCATGGACCCGCAGGCTGCCTTGGACTTCGGTCTGGTTCTGCGTAGTTGGCGCCACCACCGGCGTTTGAGCCAACTGGACCTGGCCACTCAATCCGGCATCTCCCAACGTCACATCAGCTTCCTGGAGACGGGACGCTCCAACCCGAGTCGACCCATGGTGTTCGCGCTGTCCGAATCTCTGGATATTCCCTTGCGCGAACGCAACGCGTTGTTACACAGCGCCGGGTTCTCTGCCTGTTATGCCGAGCAGCCTCTCGATGAAGCTGCCATGGCGGTCTTTCACAGCGCGCTCAAAGCGACCCTCGAACACCACGAACCCTATCCGGCTCTGGTGCTGGACGGCCGTTGGAATATGGTGATGGCCAACGAGGCGGCAATGCGCTTCTTTGCGATTTTCATCGACCCAGCTACGGCGCTTGCGCAAATGGGTTCCCCCACGGAATTCCAGATCGTGCGATTGTGCTTGAGCGACCTGGGGCTCAAACCTTATATAGCCAATTGGCAGGAGCTCACTTCCACCTTCCTGCAACGAGCTCGGCGTGCGCTGGTAGTCAACCCTAATGATGTGTTGCTACCCGTGCTCATCGACGAGATCCAGTCTCATCCCGATGCTCCCCGGCAATGGCGAACACCAGACTGGTCAACGCCTCCCGCTCCCGCGATCAACATGGTGCTCGAGAAGGACGGAACGCGTTATGCTTTGTTCACAATGCTCGCGCACTTCGGCGCTCCCCAGCACGTCACCATAGAAGAACTCACCGTCGAATCGTTCTATCCAGCAGATGAGGCAACAAGAGCCGCGCTGGTTGAGCTCAGCCGTTGAGAACGCTGAGGGTTGTTTAGCGCCGAGACGATGCGTAAACTTCGCGCTCCTTTCGCCATGGGTCGTTAGCTCAGTTGGTAGAGCACCGGGCTTTTAACCCGATGGTCGTGAGTTCGAGCCTCACACGACCCACCACTCATCCTCCCGTCCGGCACGGTTTCTACGCCAGTCACCAAGCTGGTAATCCGTCTGGACCGACCTCAACGCCTCCTCTTGGCGCAATCTTGGTTCAACTTATGCGTGATCCCTGGCGCATGTTTTAATGCCAGACCAAACCGGACAAAGCCAGTTTATCCTGACTAATTAAGACGTTAAGTTGATTACCGACTAGCGTTCAAGAAAATGGGCTTGCACTACAAGTACCTCTTAGGACGAACAGAAAGTGAATGAAATCTTTGACCCGATGAGTAAACAACAAATACAGTTATTCAACTACTTCCAAGCAACTCTAACTCAGGACGCACGGTACGACCGATTAAGGGGTACGCCAAGAGACCCTAAAAAGGTTGCGCAACAGCTCGCCAACTACAGGGTAAACGTTGGTAACGAAATCTATGTTATCGAGACTGACAAAACCAAGCACGGTGGCAAGTTAAGGGCGCATCAACAAGTCGAAAAGCGCGAGCGACTTAGCCGGAGAAAACGTTGGGAAACGCAGGATGAAGACGAGATCTATTCATCCAAGCAGCTTGACCGCGACATAGTCAATCCGGATCAGATCCGAACCATCATTCAGACTTTCCGTGACAAGCTGCCGGAGATATTCCCCGGGCGTGCAGAGATCCCTAAGACTCTGATCTTCGCGAAAACCGATAGCCACGCTGACGACATCATTCAGACAGTCCGGGAGGAATTCGGCGAAAGTAACGAATTCTGTAAGAAACTAACCTACAAGGTCGAAGAAGACGCCAAATCTATCCTGGCTCAGTTTCGTAACGACTATAACCCGCGTATCGCGGTTACGGTGGACATGGTTGCTACCGGCACAGATGTAAAACCTCTCGAATGTCTGCTCTTCATGCGTGATGTGAAAAGCCGCAACTACTTCGAGCAGATGAAGGGTCGTGGCACTCGTACACTGGACTATGATGATTTGAAGAAGGTTACACCCTCCGCGACAACGGCCAAGACACACTATGTGATCGTTGATGCCATTGGTGTCACGAAATCACTCAAGACTGCAAGCCAGCCGCTTATCACCAAGCCCTCAGTGCCGCTCAAAGATCTGGCCATGGGTGTGATGATGGGTGCTCGTGATGAAGACACGGTCAGCTCCCTTGCCGGTCGCCTTGCTCGCCTTAACAAGCTGCTCGATGAAAAGGACCAGGCACGTATCAAGGAGAAGGCAGGCGGTGTTGAACTAAAGGAAATTGTCGGCAACCTGCTCTCCGCAATCGATCCAGATAAGGTGGAGACCAAGGCCCGGGGGATTGAAACCGTACCGGAAGGCGAAGAGCCTAGCGATGAGACGCGACAAAAAGCTCGTGAGGAGCTGGTCGGTGATGCCGCGAGTGTATTCAACGGTGAGTTAATCAACCTCATTGATGGCATCAGGCGCGACAAAGAACAAACTATCGACCATGACAATCTTGATAGTGTCATCCGCGCGGAATGGGAGGGTGATTCTGAGGAAAACGCCAAAGAGTTGGCAAAAGACTTCCAGGAATATCTGCAGTCCAATCGGGATGAGATCGAAGCTCTGACTATTTTCTACCGCCAGCCAGCAAGACGCAGCGAGCTGACTTATTCCATGATCCGGGAGGTCTTTGACAGGCTGAAGAGCGATAAGCCAAAGCTTGCTCCTCTTCGCGTATGGCAGGCCTATGCTCTGCTAGATGAATATAAGGGAAACCAGCCAATCAGCGAACTTACGGCGCTTATCGCACTCATTCGGCGCGCTTGCGGTCTCGATGAGGTAGTTTCGCCCTATTCAGAGACCGTCCGTAAGAATTTTCAGAGCTGGATTATGGCTCACCATAGTGGTGGTGGAGACAAGTTCGATGAGGAGCAGATGAATTGGTTACGGATGATCCGTGATCACATCATCAGCTCTTTCCACATGGATCGGGACGATCTGGAAATGTCCCCGTTTGATGCCAAAGGTGGCATGGGCCGTATGCATCAACTGTTCGGCGAACAAATGGATGAAGTGATCAATGATTTAAACGAAGTATTGGCGGCGTAAGATAGTGCCTTTTCGGCAGCTGTACCATACGAAGACTCCAAATCCCTGGAATCGGGCTCAAATTAGAGCAGTCTATGACAAATAGATCAACAGTAATGACAAGTAACCAACCGCATGCAAACGCGTCCTCTTGAAATTCGACTACGTTCAGGAGTATGTTACCCAAAGCATCGTCCAATCGGGGGGAGATGACTAAATTCAAAGAGGCGCAAAACTGCGCCAGGCAATTTCCACTAGCACCAATCAAGTAGGGACGTCTCATGATTGATCTCGTGCGCGCGTTACGCGCCCATACCAGCTACGGACAACGACTTTTGGGCTTTGCCCCAGCATTCCTAGTCACGGAGCTGTTCTACAAATTTCACAGCTTCGCACTTGAATGTGTTGCGTTTCTCATAACGTGGCTGATTCTGGACTGGATAGTCGACGCCACAATGGGCAAACCCAAGAACAAACTTGTTCTCGACGATCCGGCACCAAGCAAAACCTAAGTTGAGCATCCAAGGGAGAGATTGAATGGCACGGAAGAAACGTCAACGACAACCTCGCAGGACGAGGGATGCATTAATTTCGACGCTGACCGGCGATGCACCGAAAAAGAAACCCGCTGGGCGTCGTACCGAATTGCCGATCTCGTCTCACAAATCACGAGCCGCTTGGTTTAACGCCCGCGAAGCCTGGCCCTGGCGTGAGTCGCCGGTCGAGACCCTGATGAACGAACGCGCCCGCGCTGCAGCGAACATACCCGTATTCAGTCAAAACGCGGTATGGCAAGGCGCGGGGCCATCAAACGTTGGCGGCCGGATGACGTGTGTCGTCGTCCACCCGGCCGACAGCGATAGAATTTGGGCTGGTTCGGCTGGTGGCGGCGTTTGGTCCAGTGCAGATGGTGGTGTGACCTGGAACGGTCTGTGGCATGACGAACCGACACTCAATATCGGCGCACTTGCAATCGATGCCGCCAACCCCGACACGCTCTACTGCGCGACCGGCGAAGCCAACTTGTCGGCAGACTCACATGCGGGTGTCGGCGTCTACCGGTCGCTAGACTCTGGTGTTACCTGGCAAATGCTTGCCTCCTCGCAAACCCAAGGGGTACCACGACGAATCGGTCGTATCGCAATCGATCCCTTCGATTCGAATCACATACTCATAGCCGGTGTCGGCCATCGCAGCGAAGATGCACGCGGGCTATTCTCCAGCTCAGACGGTGGCGTGAGCTGGGCCCGAATTTCTACGATCGTGCCATCACCCTATCATTGCCATGAAGCACTGTTTCATCCCACAACCCAAGGCACAATCTACACGGCGATCGACGTGCTCGGGTCGGCCAACGGGATATGGCGCTCAACCGACGGGGGGCTGATCTGGACCCATCTAACCAGCGGCCTGCCAGCGGCACCTCTCATCCGTAGAGCCGCGCTCGCCATCGCCCCGTCCCAAACCACCGTCATATACGCTCAGCTCGCGACGCGACGAGGGGCCGTTCTCGGCGTATTTCGAAGCGCGAACGGAGGCAACACCTGGACGAATATAGGTGGCAACCATTTCAATCAAGAACGACAGATGAACTACAACAATACAATCAGCGTCGATCCGGCTGATTCAGACACGGTAATTTGCGGCGGTGTAGACCTACACCGGACGCGCAATCGAGGCCAGACTTGGACAAGGGTAACGCGGTGGGACGCCAATCGCGGAGCCGCAAACTACGCACACGCCAACCATCATGCGCTCATCCAACCACCGGCATCACCGGGATTGGTCCACGATCTGAACGATGGCGGCATGGACGTGAGCTTGAACGGCGGCAGCAGCTGGCAGAATCGAAGCAACGGCCTCGCAACCAACATGTTCTATGATCTGTCTATCGCCGCTTCCAACGGGGACGTGTACGGCGGCGGAATGCAAGACAATGGGACCTGGTTGACGTTCGACGGGACCGCCGACACGTTTTTTCAAACCACCGGAGGCGATGGCGGTTATTGTGCGATCGACCCAAACAATGAACTCCACTTGTTCACATCCTCACAGTCCATGCGAATCAACCGGTTTCGGACAACTGACGGTTGGTCCTTCAATATTGGTCCCAACGAGCAAGGGCGCCGACCTTGGATGGCCGTTATTGCCATGGATCCCGTGCGCTCCCAACGCGTTTTCGTTGCCTCTACGCGTGTCTGGCGATCGCTGAATGATGGGGCCATTTGGGCCCCGTCGAACGTCCTTGATGGCAGCTTCATATCCTGCATCGAGATCTCCCGTGCCAACACTAACGTCATCTACGTCGGAACCGAATTCGGCGGGATTTTCAAAAGCTCAAACGGCGGGGCGACGTGGACGGAAAACATCGCCAGCTCGGCTCTGCCAGGAAGAACCGTAACGCGATTACGCACTCCGGCAAACGACGCAGACATTGTCTACGCAACCATCGCAAACTTCGGTAACAGTCATCTGTTTCAGTCAGTTGACGGCGGTGATAATTGGCAGGACGTCGACGATGGCACATTGCCCGACGTACCTCACCACGGGATCGTAATTCCGTCGACGGATGCAAATCGAATTTATGTGGGAGGTGATGCCGGTGTTTTTGTGTCGGATGACGGGGCTGCCACCTGGCACAATTTGACCTCGAATCTGCCAACCATCTCAGTCGTCGACCTGGTGATTAACGAGCAAATTGATACGCTTTTTGCGGCAACGTATGGACGATCCGTCTGGCGGTTGGATCTCTCCGTACTTCCGTAGATTATTCCGAAAGCCCGCGTTTTTTTGCCCATTCGGCGCGCTTTTCGAGATTATCTTCGCGTTCACCCAGCCCCTTCTGAGCGCCGCTGCGCAACGCATCCAGAGGCGGTGGCAGGTAACGCAGGATCTTCAACGCCTCCGGGTTCGAGGAGTCAATTTGCTGCTCCACGATGCCACATTGCATGAATGAATCGTCCAGTTGTTCGGCCAATTCAGAACGCAATAGCAGTGATCCGAGCGAGGAAAGGCTTGCAAGTGATTCGATAAGAGCATCCGTAGCATCCACTGCACCGCAGTATGCAAATCCTGCTGGGCTATCCCCCTCGATTTGCACTTCGAATCCTTCGGAGGTTTCGATCGAAGTGTAGGACACCAGCACCGCAACGTCCGCTGACGTTGAAATCATCAATTGAGCGTCTTCGATTTGCAACAACACAAGAGCAACTACATCCAAAGCATCCTCGCCACAGGCGGCGGCAGTAGTTGTTCTCCAATACTCAGTGCTCATCTTGTGACCTTATGCTACGCATTCAACCTGGGCAACGGGCGCATCTCCCTACATCCGAATGGTCGATATCCTACAAACATACTCCCTGCAT
>JACZXA010000063.1 GCA_022571865.1 Pseudomonadota bacterium | reverse complement strand
GGCCGGCGGCGAGCTAACGCCGCTTCCTTGTCCTCGCTGAAGATGTCGAGGGCCTCAGTTCTTGTTCGACCGCCAGCTTCAGCTTCCGAATCCGCCCAGAGACCCGCTTTGTCGCGAATCGAATATCCGACCGGGGGGACGCCTTTGCGCGGAATCGCGCCTCTGGGGTTACGGGTCTGATCCGGCCAATGCTCGGGTATTTCTCCGTAGATGCCCACGTTGAGATCACCTAAACGCAAGCCGTGTTTGCCGGGTTTGACACGGGTGCCCCATTGATTGCTTCTGCCTGCCCAGTCGAACTTGGGCTGCGGAATACCATCGATGGCACCGGGCTGTCCTTGTTTACTGTCAGCGGCGGCCTGGCTGGCCTTTGCCTTCGCCACGAAAGTGCCTCCCTTTGATGCACGAATGATGCACGAATTTCAGAAACTGCCGTCCGCAGCAATTTTTAGTCGTCTTGCTGCCTGTGACCGCAATCGGGCGGCCATGGTGATCACGCAGCGCTTGCTTCGATCATCCCCTGAACGCGAGACCGGCCATTGTCGAACCGCGCCCCGAACCCGGCTGACCGCACCCGCTTCATGTACTCCTGAAGCTGCCGCTTGCGAATAGCCATGAGCTTGTTGAAACCCTCGTCGTATTTGTCCTTCCCGCCACCCAACAAGACAGCCAGCGCTTCCGAACTCGCTGTCTGGTTACCGGCCGGATTCTGCGAGCCAGCGAGAATCTGTCTTTCCGCCTCGTCCAGATAACATTCGATCTCTTCGTGGCGCTCGGGCGCTTCGGTGGACATGTAACGCATATGCATCACCCCGAAGGCAACATGGCGAGCCTCGTCCTGGGCGCAGAGACGGTAGATGGCTTTCTCGGCATCGTTGTACGCCATGAGCTCTCCCATACGGAAAATGGTGAGCACCGCTCCTTCCCCGGAAATGTGCAGCCTCGTGGACATTTCGGTGAAATCCCGCGCGAGATCGATGCTGCCGACAACCCCCGCCGTGCCACCGGTCGCCTGCATCAATCCGCCCCCGTTGGCGAGCGCGCGCTTGCGGAATACATCCATGTGACGGGATTCGTCCATCACCTGGGCCAACAAGACGTTGCGTGGTTCGAAGTAGTCGGGCGTCGTTTCGGAAATCCACCGGGCCGGTACATCACCCGCGACAAATTCCACCTCGGTCAGAAAGGTGGCCAACTGACACTCTGCTTCCTCGATATCGTCGGGAAGCGGTTTAATGGTATGCCAGGGTACGTCGGTGGCGGAACTCCATTGGCGTTGCAACGCTTCCTCATAGAGAAACGAGGCGTTTTCGAGCCAGATTTCGGTCTTGGTGCGAATCGAATAGCCGCCTATGCGGTAGGAGTCGTTACGCACGCCCGCACCCCGCGGCCGGCCGGTCATGTTATCGCTATGGTCCGGCGGATCCCCGTAGGCACCCACCTGGATGTCGGCGAGCGTCAAACCGTATTTGCTGGGCGAGACCTTCGTGCCCCACTCCCCTTGTTTGCCCATCCAGCTCAAATCGAGCTCGATCTCGGCCGTGGCTAAATCTATCGCCTCGCCCATGGCGTTTCCTCACTATTAGCGCGCGCAAACGAAACTTATAGCCGATTTGCGGCAGGTAAACCAGCATCACCTCCGAACGCCCCTCGGCATCGGGTGCCGTTCACAGATTTGGCCGCTACACTACGGGCTCAACAGGAGACAGACCCAATGCCAAAACCGCTGGCGGTTCTCGCTGCATTGTTCCTTTTTCAGTCGGCTCTCTCCGTCGAGGCCGCCGAACTCCGAGAGGGTGTCGACTACCTGACCGATGATTTACGCGCCCGAGTGGAGAAGTTGAAGTCTGACGTTCGGGAATCGGCAACCAATGCGACGAATCAAACCGAACGTGCGCGCGTGCTCTGGGACTGGATGAACGCATTTGCCCTCGACGGTGGCGACTTGCCGGTGAATCTCACCGCCATCCTTGCTCGTGCGCTTGTCTATCCGGAAAGACTTCTGGGCCGCGAATCGACCCTCGATGCCTACGTCGAGGAGCTTTCCCTTCATGATGAACAACCCGATGCGATCGGAAAGTTGCAGGCAGACCTCGGGCCATTTGCCGCAATGAGTTACGTCACGTTGAAGCAGGTCTATACGGTGGGCAGCAAATCCATCCAGACCGGCGGCGGTTTCCTGATTGCCCGTCACTTCATGCCCAACTATGGTCGTTGGCAATCTACCTCCCCTCAGGAAGTCAACTACATCTCAATCGCTTCGAGTAACAGCGAGGTTTCGTTCAGCGCTGACACAGTACCCGTCCAGGGCATGCACGGCGGTTTTCGTGGCAGCATCGATACGCTCGTATTCCGTCTCGCTTCCGGCACTTTGAGTGCCGATGACCAGGTAACGATCACCTATGGTGACACGAGCGCCGGTAGTCGCGGTTTTCTTATGCCTACCTTTTCGAGCGACCGAATGCCTTTGCCCGTCTACCTTGCGTTTGTGGCCGGCGGGCACTTCTACACGTTGCCAATTCAACCGGTCGTGGTTACCGGTGCAGGGGTTGCCGGAGTGCATGGTTTTGCACCGTCCATCGTTGCAACGAACGAACCCTTTACCCTGTCGGTGCGCGCGGAAGATGAGAACTACAACAGAGCCACCGGGGCACTACCCGCCTGGAAGATATTGATAAACGGCGAACCGTTCAGGGATATTGCCGCCGCGGGCAAACCCATTACTTTATTGCGCGAGATAAAACTGAACGAACCGGGTGTCTATCATTTCACCATCGAGAACACCGACGGATCCATCAAGGGAGACACAAATCCTGTCTTAGTCGAAGACAGCCCGAGGCATCGGATTTACTGGGGGGATACCCACGGTCATTCCGGGTTCGCCGAAGGTGTTGGCACACCGGAACGTTTCATGACATGGGCACGGGACGACGCGCGACTGGACTACGTCACCCACTCCGAGCACGACATCTGGATGGACGACTACGAGTGGGAGGTGCTGCGGAACAACGTTCGCGAATACACCGAAGAGGGTGAGTTCATCGCTTACCTCGGATACGAATGGACCGTAAACAACCTTCACGGCGGCCACCATAACGTGTTGTTCCGTACGCCCGAGCGCCGTGACCGCATACCGGTTCAATTCTATCCGACACTTTCCAAGCTGTACGCCGGTTTGCGTGCAAGTTCCGACACCGCGGACGTGGTCGTCATCCCACATGCTCATCAGGCGGGCGATTACCGGCAAAACGATCCTGAGCTCGAACCCCTGGTCGAGATCATGTCGCAACATGGTAATTTCGAATGGTTCGGCCGCATGTACCTCAACCACGGTCACCAGGTCGGCTTCACCGCAGCGTCCGATAACCATTTGAGTCAACCCGGGTACACCGCACCCATGGGCGGATCGCTGAGCCAACGTGGCGGCCTGGGTGCCTTGCTGGCAAACGAGAAGACGACCGATGCCTTGTTCGATGCAATGAAGTCGCTGCGGGCTTATGCCACCACCGGCGATCGCATCATCATGAAGATGAGTGTGAATGGCACCGTCATGGGTCAGCGCGCACCCTTCGCCACCGAGCGGTTGATTACCGGCCGGATTATCGGTACGGCCGCCATAGACACCATCACCCTCATCAAAAACGACGAAGAAATCTGGCAGCAGGACTACTACAGGAACGAAAACGACAAGATCGTCAGTGAAGACAGCTTCCTGTTGAGTTTCGCCTCGGACTCCAAACCACTGCATCCGGGTGACAACCCTCGGGGCTGGCGCAACTGGCGGGGCACGATCGAGATCGCCAACGCAAAACTTTTGAACGCCACCGGCCAGGATTTTCACAACCGTTTTTTTCAATCGTTAGCCATTGACAAAGATGATCCAAATCTCCTGCACTTCGCCACCCAGAGCCGTGGCGATACGAGCTCCATCCTGCTCAAACTGTCCGGAATTCGGCGCAACACCGAATTGCACATCAAACTGGAATCGTCGCGAGAGACCGGGGGCGCTCCGCCACTTTACCGGCGACCGCAGAACATCGATGCAGCGTTGGTAAAACTCAGGGTTCGCGACCTCGAGAACGGCCGCACCACCCAGCATCTGCAAGTGGATGCCTATACCGACCGCATCGTGCTACGGCGCGTCGTCACAAAAGGCGAACGAGACATCCGCTTCGAGTTCACCGACTCGAGCGATCGCGAAGGCGACTATTATTACCTCCGGGTCCGCCAGGCTAACGATGCTCAAGCCTGGTCGAGCCCGGTATGGGTCGGTGGGTATCCCAAACGCTAAAATACCGCTAACACACCTGATGCACCTGCCGCCGACAGGCCATGAAGAATTACAATCGTGACGGGCTTAGTATATTGCCTGCAACATTGCTCTTGTATGGACGAAAAAAGCGATGCCAACCCGGCCACCCAAAACTCCAAAACGCCTTGCTGTAGAAAAACTCGTCGCGCGCGCGGACGAACTGCTGCGCCACGACGAACTCAGCATGGATCAGCAGCGTCAACTCACCGCGGTCAAACGCTACCTCAATCTGGAAGATCGTGCGAACTCCAAGGTTGGACAGTCGGCACTGAAGTGCGCAGAAATGTTGATCGACATCGTCAAGCTCGACGTCTACCAGCGCCGCTACGGCTTACAACACACCTGAAGCAGCCGACTTGTCCTTCGAACTTCATCCACGACTCGATGCCGACTGTTTCTTCATAGAGGATCTGTCCTTCAGTCGCCTGCTGCTGATGAATGACCGACGGTTTGCCTGGTGCATCCTCGTGCCGCGCCTCGAGGGTTTAACCGAACTACACGACGTTCCCCAGCGCAAACGCAACCTTCTCTTCCAGGAGATCGAGACCGTGTCCCGCGCACTGATCAACGCCACCGGCGCATACAAAATCAACGTCGCCGCACTTGGTAACCAGGTGCCGCAACTTCACATCCACGTCATCGCCCGTCACCAGGACGACGCCGCCTGGCCGGCCCCGGTATGGAGTGCGGGACCCTCGGAACCTTATCCACCCGAGACAGCCAAACACGAAATCGCCGTCATCACCGAAGCGCTCGCCAACCTGTAATCTCGACTTCTTCTGGTCACCTTCCGCCCTGTCTGCAGGTGCTCTGCAGGGTGTCCAGCTCCCCTCATCACCTCCCCCCCCTCGATAAATGGAGAATATCGAACAACGGAGAGATTTACCTTTCGTGTTCCACCAGCACCATCCGGCCGGTCAGGAAACCGCTGATCGTGATGCTCACAGGTATGATGAGGTTTTCACGTTCGCCATAAACGAACTCCGCGTCGTAGCTATCGCCATCGTCGTCGATAACGTGATATCGGCAAACATCTGCATCCGGCCCAATCCGTTTGAGAACATACCAATGCCGACCGGAGTGGAGTTGTTTCTCTTCTTCGCAGTTTGGGTTTATATAGAGCGCGGTCAGCACATCAACCCCGGGGAAGGCGGGCCGTAACGGTCGTTCCTTACCGTTTTTTATCACTCGTAGCTCACCATCGCGAACGCTCACATCGCGCCGTTTGTGATCGCCTTTTTCGAGGTATCGATACTCGATGAGTTCGGCGTTGCCTGCCACGAATTTACCTGTGGTCGAAAATTTCGTGTACCAGCTGCCAAGAGCGTCCACTAGTCCTTCCGCACGCGCAGACCCGGAAACCTCGTAAAATTCCTGATCCAAATCGACGTGTACGGTGGCGTGTCCGGCCTTTAATCCACCGATGTATGCCTGATACTCGAACGTCGCCGCTTGCGCGACGCAGCTGGAGAACACGAGCGTCCATGAGATCAGCCATTTCATCGACCGTATATTAGTTGCTCTGACTGAACTCACACTGAATGCTCCTAGCCTGGATTATTCATGAAGAAGCGTAGCGAGGTTGGGTCGAGGGCAATTCGCAAGCGAATTGCTAAGCAGTTTGCGAAGCAAACTGCCAGAGTAGTACACACGCAGGGTGCGCGGACTGGAGAGCGCGGGTCCCGTCCCATTGGGACGGGCGCGTGCATCGACAGCACGTCGAGCACCCGGAAGGAGCACGCACTGCGTTTTTGCTGCTATCGGCGACCGCAGTAGTTTGTTCATGAATAATCCAGGCTAGGGGGGAAGCGGTATCGCATTGACGAATTTCGGCACATCATAACCTCGTCGGACCGCGGGAAGTTCGGCAATGGTCAGGTACCAGCGCATTAAATGAGGATGATCCTCCCAGTTGATGCCCTGCCATTCATACCGGGAAATCCACGGCCACGTAGCCATGTCGGCAATGGAATAGCTGTCGGACAGGTACTCTCTGTCCCGCAACCGAGTGTCGAGCACGGTATACAACCTTTTCGCTTCAGCCGCGTATCGCTCCTCGGCGTAGGGTGCTTTACCGGGATTGAAGTGGAGAAAGTGGTGTGCCTGGCCGAGCATGGGGCCCACGCCCCCCATCTGCAGCATGAGCCATTCCAGGGTTTGCCACCTGTCGTCGCCTAAGAATCGATCGTGTGTTTCTGCCAGGTAGACGAGTATCGCGCCGGATTCCATCAGGGTGCGATCTGCATCGCGATCCACAATCGCGGGGATCTTGCCGTTGGGACTGATCTCGAGGAATTTCTGCTCGTGCTGATCCCCCTGAGTGATATCCACCGCAATCACCTCGTAGTCGAGCGCAAACTCTTCCAGCGCAATGGATACCTTGCGTCCGTTGGGTGTTGGCCAGGTGTATAGATCAATCAACGCTCATTCCCGGCAATTTCGCTGACCCCCTTATCAGGAGGAATCTGTCGTCGACTCTTCCGCCTCCGGAATCAGCTCCTCTCGGTCGATCACCATCTGTTCGGCGATATAGGTGGCAAGGGTGAAGGTACCCACCACTCGATCACCTTGCACCAGGTAGTCGTCTTCCTCGGTTCGATAGTAGATCTCCAAGGTTTGCTGCCCGTCTGTATCGAAAACCTGGAAGGTCGCGCGAAGCTCGACCCCTTCGGCAGTGGTAGCCCCGCCATCTTCATCAACGAGAACGCCCATGATGCGCAAATCCGCAAAACGCCGGACGAGCCGGTCGGCGGCGTCCTGATCCGCGGTCACATCATCGAGCAGCCAACCTTCCTCACCCTTGTTGAGTCGCCACGAATCTTCCCTCGCCACTTCGGTTACTTCGCCGCTTGCACCAAGCAATGTTTTGTCCAACCACTCGTCCACCGTGGTCGGTATCTCGTAGTTGGAAAAATCTATGCTGAAAATATCGCCACTGTCGATCTCGCGTGCGTGCACCCGTCGATAGCCGGGTGAGGTTCCGAGATAAAAATCGGCTTGCAGGTCGTCACTCGCGTAAAGCTGAACATGACGCTGGTGTTTGTCATCACTCACCTCGAACCGACTCTGGATGGCGCTGCTGGTAGCCACTGGCCACGATCGCTTCAGTTCATGCAGTTTACTCAACACACCCGTCATCTTTTCGTCATCGACCGGCATCCCGCTCGCCAATGCCCAACCATCATCAGACCTGGCCAGCGTCAGCTCACCTCCATCGCCATTGTCGAGCATCACCCGGTCGATCGACTCAGGCTCAAAGCTCAGGAACGGTTCGGGTCCGTCACTGGTAGAAGACGTTGAAGCAAGCAGCAAGGCGGCGACGATCAGCAATTGTACGCCGGCAATAATCATCAGCATCGACAATCGAGTGTTCATGCAACCCCTCCTCCCGCCAGCCAGGCTTCATGTTTCAATCTTGTGCCCTGCCTGCGTCGTCGGTAAATAAAGAACACGATGGCAACACCCAGCAGTGCCAAACCGTAGTTCAGATACTCGATGAACGCCTGTTCACCGGCATCCAACGGCGGCAAAGTACGATTGAAGTGCCCGCGGGAACGAATGCTCAAAAGACTCTGATCCTCCAACGACCAATCAACGACATTCGCCATCAACTGCACCGAGTTACCATAAAGCGTGCCATCTGCCGAACCCACCATGCGTAGGGTCTGATCGGCTAGAAAGTCATTTGAGGAAAACAGGAACAGACGCGCGGATTCCGGAGAACGCTCTATCACCGCCGTCACAATGCCTAACGTGTCTGCGGACGAGTCCTGGGAGTCTTCCGCAGTCTCGTCATCCGTATCCTCGGGCGTACTTTCGCCAGGCAAAAGTGGCGATGTCTTTCCAGCAAAAAACGAGTCAAACCTCCCCTCCAGCAAGACGCCCAATAAATGGCTGCCGGTTTCCCCTTCGGGCGCAAATCCGCTCAAGCCCAGATCGGTGAGCTTAGGCATGACATCGGTACTTTCGGACAGCCAACTGCCTTCAGAACTGCGCAGCAGTTCAACTATCTTACGGCCAGCGTTCAGTTCGGCATCGATGGTTACCGGCGAACCCCAGGTCAACGTGATCTGCGGCAATCCTGAGGTGATAATCGAGTCCTCATTGAGCCCCTCTCCGCGGACATCGATGAAATAGGGATAGTCGAGCATCACCAGATCCTGGAAGCTGAACCCACCGACGTTTCGTGTCACCGGCGCTGGAAACGCGGCATTCTGCGGATCCATGACCAGCTTGTCGGCCATGCTCACGCCGTGGTGTGCCAACCAATCCTCCAGGCCGGTAGACCGTCTGGCCGCCAGCAACGACTGTTGTGTCAGTTTGGCCGAAAACGGAGCGGCGGCGAGTACTACCGTGCCGCCTTTCATGAGGAATTGATCCACAGCAAATAGCTCGGTTTCATCCAAAGCTTCTGGATCGAGCACCATCAGCAGATCGGCACTGTCGGGCACCACACCCTCGGTCAGGTCGGTGTCCTCCACGCTGAAATCGCTCTGCAGGAAATCTCTGAGCTGCAAATATTGATTGCCCATCGCACCTTGCCGCCCCATGTAGGGTGGCGGTGCTTCGGGCACCACCAAAGCCACCGTCTTCAACAAACCCGTGGAAAAACGTTTTAAGCCTTCTTCGATCCCGCGCCTCGAAGCTTCTTCGGAGAGCGATTCCGGAATCGGAATCTGCACGAGCGTATCCTCGTTGCCAAGCGTCAGATAAAAGTAGAACCGATTGGTATCGAACAAGCTGGCCGCCATGGGCTGGAATCCGTATTTCTCAGCAATCTCCATAGCGAGCGCGCCGTCACCCGCTTCGGGATCGAGCAGTTCGAACGAGAACTTACCTTCCCCGTCGGCACTCAACTCCGCAAGAACGTCGTTCAAAACAATTCGAAATTCCACCAGTGCCTGTGGAAGCATTGCGTCGGCGGATACGTATCCCACGAAGCTCACGGGGTTCTGCACGTTGGCAAAAATGCTGTTGCCTCCCTGAAAACCGTACAACACCTGCTTGATGCTGCGGGTCAGGTCGTATTCGGGATTGCGTAGCTGCACATCGAGGTCACCTTCGCCAACTACCTTTACTTCGATCAGATCACGGAAACCCAACACTTCGTACTCGTCGCCATAACTCACCAGAACGTCAAAGTACGAATTCACCAGACTTGCCTGATAGCGGTCGGAAATCTGAAACGGGACAGGTCGAATGCTGTACTTCGTATTCGCCTCGTCCTCCATAGCCGGATCATCCGCCGGATCGATAATTTCCACTCGAACCTTGTCACCCCCGGCAACCTCGAATTCCCTGAGCAGGTCTTTCATCTGCGGGACCAACGGCGCAAGTAAGGGGTGGGTCCGGTTGCTGAAGTATCCGCGAATGAGCAACGGTTCCTGTAGCTGTCTCAGGTACCCGCGAGTCGCGTCCGATATGGAATAGATGCGCCCCTGTGTCATATCGACGCGCAACGAGGTGAGCTGCCCAAGCCAGAGATTCGCAAGAAGCAAATTGCCGACGAGCAGCGCAGTCCCTAACAACCAACTGCGATGGTGTCGGGCGTCGCCGTCTGCCGCCCACCGCTGAACTTCCAACGCATAGACATTGAGGGTCAAGAAAACCGCCAGGATCGACGTGTAGTAATAGAGGTCGCGGACATCCAGAACCCCCCGGGTGATGGACTCGAAGCGCGAACCGCTGCTCAAAGACCGGAAGATGTCTGCCAACCCCTCCCCGACAAGATTGGTCAGTAACGGGGTGCCAATCAAAAAGAACGCACCACAAGCGAACGAGGTGAGTATCAGGCTCACGATCTGACTGTCTGTACGGGCGCTGACGAACAAGCCGATCGCGAGGTATGCTCCCCCGAGCAGGAGAGCCGCAAGGTAACCCGCAAGCACCGGCCCCCAGTCCAGATCCGCAATGAGCGACACCGTTACGGGCAGCGGCAGCGTCAGCAGCAACGCAATCGCGAGCAAAATCCAACAAGCCAGGAACTTCCCGAGCACAAATTCCCAACCACTCAATGGTGACGTCGTTACCAGCTCCAGCGTCCCGGTGCGGCGTTCTTCACTCCACATGCGCATGGTGAGCGCGGCGGACAAAAACACCAGCAGAACCGGCATCCATTCGAACATAGGCCGCACGTCCGCGACGTTACGTGCAAAAAAAGCCTCAACCCAGAAGAACAGGAACAACGTCACCGTGAGAAAGCACGCGAGAAACAGATATCCCACCGGCGAAGAAAAGAACAGCGCGAGCTCTTTGCGTGCGATGTGAACAATTTTGTCAGGCTGCATTTTCTCTTCCTTCGTTCACTTCCTTGAACACGGCTTCCAGATCCCGCTGTACTGCGCTCAGCTCATAGACCGGCAATCCCGCATTCACCATTCGCACCGCAACTTGCTCGGCGGCAAGCTTACGATCCCCATCGACATCGATGCTCCAGTTGCCATTTTCGAGGCGAGTGATATTGGAAAACGCGGTAATTCCCTCCAGTGCCTCGGGCAGGTTTGCTTCGGGTTTCGTGCGAACCTGTAACTGGTTACTCATCACGATATCCTCCAGGCGCTCATCCAGCGCAAGCCCACCGTCCTTCAGAATCAACACGCGATCGCAGATTGCGTTGACCTCCTGCATGATGTGGGTCGACAAAATCACGGTGGCCGAAGCCGAGAGCCGTTTGATGAGTTCTCGCATGTGCTGCGTCTGGGTCGGGTCCAGACCATTGGTGGGTTCATCCATGATCAAAAATTGCGGTTCGTGAAGAATTGCCTGGGCGACCCCGAGCCTCTGTTTGAAACCACGAGACAAGGTACTGATGGGTTCGAGCGCCTTTTCTTCGAGCTCGGTTCTCGCGATGGCCTGTGAAACGGCCCGTTGCGCATCAACGCCGCGTATCTGTGCCGTATACTCGAGGAAACCGGATACGGTCAACTCCGGATAAAACGGCAGGCTCTCCGGCAGGTAACCGAGACGCGCCTGCACCGTCAAGGGATCCCGCTCGACCTCGACACCATCCACCCGCACACAACCCGCGCTGGGCTCGAGAAAGCCCGTCAACATTTTCATGATGGTGGTTTTGCCCGCGCCGTTGTGGCCAAGCAGACCCACGATCTCCCCGCGTTCTATTTTGAAGGAGATATCCGATACCGCAACAAACTCCCCATACCGCCTGGTAAGGCGGTCCGCTTCGATCATATCGATCCCCCACTCATGGCACTCGAACCTTTGTTGTAAAAACCGTTGTTAGTATGTTGGACAAGGCTTACACGCGCTCATCGGATGCGCACGTTATGAGATTCACGAGAAATTTCAAGAGGCTTCTGCGCTTTTCTGTCATTTTCCATTATGGTGCCGTACATAATGGCGTTGCTTATGCAGGTTCAATTTCCAGGTCCATGCGGCGCCCTCGAAGGCGAGATCATCCCGGCACCAGCCGCTTCGGGTCGCTTCGCCGTGCTGTGTCACCCCCATCCGCAATACGGGGGCAATATGACCGATGCGGTACTCGATGTCTGCGCCGAGGTACTCGCCGAACACGGGGTGAACGTTTTGAAGTTCAATTTTCGCGGCGTCGGCAAAAGCGCAGGGAGCTATTCCGAAGGCCACGCCGAAACCGCAGACCTGGTGGCGGCGGTCGATTGGCTCAGGCAAACAAACGCCATCAAATCAATGTGGCTCGCGGGTTACTCTTTCGGCGCCAACATGGTCTGGCGAGCCCTTGACGAGGTTCATCCCCTCGAGCGTGTGCTGTTGATCGCCCCACCCGTCGGCCACATGGAATTCACCCCCCGTGAGCTATCCTGCCCGGTCGAGGTATTCGTTGGGGACGCCGACAGCTTCGTCGACCTTGGGGCACTCAACTCCTGGGCCGGCGTTCGCAGCCACCTCATTCTCGGCGCCGATCATTTTTTCGCGAGCCACACCAATGAGTTGCGCGCAAGTATCGACGCAACACTTTGCCAAAAAGAACTTCAGGCGAGCCCTGAGAGATCGTGGACGTCATGACGGCTCGTGACCGAAAGCGTAGCCGTAGCGACGGATTCGAAATAGTGAAAATTTCTAACGATTGCAAAACGTTAACCATCCTATGCGCCGAACTCGTCCAATATCCGGGTTAGCAGTCCGACAGACTGTTAGTCAGATAATCCGAACGCCACCCACCCATTCGTGACCCCAATAAACGAGCCCGTAACCAAGCAGACCCACCCCTACCGGCAAAAGGAGTTCCTTCAAAACCAGCTTGTTGCGCCCTGACAATATTGCCGCAAACGGAATGTTGGAGGTGGCTTCCACAAACGGCAGCCAATCCTCACCCAGAGAAGCCGCTTTCTTCCGGTCGATCAACACGCCGCCCGCGGCGCCCAATATCGCGAAGGTCCCAAAAAACACCACCGAGACAACATCTCCATTGGCGGCCATATGGGACACTGCCCACAGCACAACACTCCATTGAAATGGATGCCGAGTGATCCGGGTCAGACCTCGAACGAGCCGATCTTTCTGCTCAGGATCCTTGAGCGTATTTTCCAACCCCACGGCCGTGGGGTTGCGCACCATGAAACCACCCAGAAGAAAGATGAACGCGATGGGCATCAGGATTTTCGGTGCCCAGTAAAGCTTTGGATCCAACGCCCAGAAATAGTCGAAGCGAGGCACGAAGTTGTATAGCCAGATCAAGTAGCCAAGCGTCGCAATCGCCAGTAACGAGTACAGTCCTAGATACCCTCGCTGACCCAGCCGGTCTGTCAGCTTACTTCGCAGTGACGTGCTGCTGATGCCCAGGTGCGTTGCCAGAAACAGCGCGCCTCCCATGACCATGATCCACATAGGCCAGCAATCCTCTTGATATTCGAATTGAGCAGTTTAACCGCGAATCGAACCAAATCTACGTAGCAGGCAACACGCTTTTCCACCACACTAGCCCGCTTTTGAATCGGGCAACCCATATGAAAGACCTGGCGGGGAAAGTCGCATTCATCACCGGAGGGGCCAGTGGTCTGGGTCTCGCCATGGCTCGTTCCTTCAGTGCCGCAGGCATGAAGGTAGTTGTCGCGGACATCGAACAAAACGCGCTGGATGTCGTCGCGGCGGAATTTACGGCAAGTAACGCCGATGTACTGACCTTGAAGGTCGATGTGACCGATCGCGAGGCCATGGAGCAGGCCGCAGTCACCACCGAGCAGACATACGGTAAGGTCCACGTGGTCTGTAACAACGCCGGCGTAGCCGTCGGTGGCAGCGTCGATGAGATGAGTTTTGAGGACTGGGACTGGGTGCTGGGTGTGAATATCAATGGCGTGATCAACGGCGTGCAAACGTTCACCCATAGAATGGCTGCACATGGAGAGGGTGGTCACTTCGTCAATACCGCATCCATGGCTGGACACATCGCCATTCCCGGTATGAGTGTTTACAACACTTCCAAGTTCGCCGTGGTGGGAATGTCGGAAGTCATGCGTCTGGATCTGGCCGCAAAAGACATCGGCGTGTCGGTTCTCTGTCCCGGCGTGGTCAGCACGAACATTTTCGATTCGGGACGTAATCGACCGGATGACCTGACGGGAGATAAGGATACTGCGTCGATGCTGATGATCAATGCGGAAGATTCCGCTGAAGATCAAACCGCGCGCATGGCGGCCCTCATGGCATCCGCGCTCGATCCCCAGGTAGTCGGCGATATGGTGCTCCATGCCATTCAAAACGATGAGTTCTACATCTTCACCCACCCGGATATCGGCCAGGCTATGGAAGAACGGATGACCGAGATGAGCGATTCATTGACACGGTGGGCAACCTATCGACAAAAAAACGGGGTGTAAATTATCGATGAAAAAGCTGACTCCGATATTCGCGTTACTGCTGCTTATTGGCTGTGACACCCGCGCCGAACAGGCTCCCGCCTCCTCGCTGTTGGCAGGTGGAGCCGCGACGGCCGCTGAGTTTCTCGATATCTGGCGGGCGGGCAACATGGTCGCGTTGATTCGCCATACCGAACGTTGCGATCACTCCGAAAACCCGTGCCTCGACGGCGACAGGGGAATCACCATCGTCGGCAGGAATATGGCCGAACAATTGGGTAAATTTTTTACCGAGTTGCCTGAGGTGGACGGGGGAGTTTATACGAGCCCGGTAAAACGTACCGAACAGACCACGACCGCCATGTTCGGCGACAATCACGTCAAAGCAGACTGGCTGGGAAGAGGTTGCATAACCGAGTTGTACCACCAGGTGCTCGACACCAAACAACCGGGTGAGAACCTGTTATTGGTGACACATTCGAATTGCATTATGGAATTCGGCGAAGCGGATGGTCATGAGCTGGTCAGCCTGGATCTGCATGACTTCGAATCTTTCGGTATCGTGTTGTTCTTCCATATGGATGGCGATCTGCGACGCAAAGGTCACTTGTTAGTAACGGACTGGCCAACATTTCTAACCGCTTTACGGTCGCTGCCGTAACGCAGCTGGCCTGATGAGGATATTGGCAAGAGCGAGGTTGGCCAATGGCGATCTGGGCGAAACATGGCGAGCTGCTGTTGCCCAGTCTGCTTCGCTCGCGGGGGCAGACCGAGCGGACGCGGCGATCTACGGGACATCGCGAACTCAAACAATGACGTTGCGCTCGCCACGCGCCTGTGAGCGCATGGAAAATGCCGATCAACGTCACAGTGCGACCCACCAGCTCTACCAGATCCTCACAGTGACCATCCCGCCAGACAGCTTTCTCGACGAGACTGCGATGGCGAATGTGCGAATATGGACACACAGAAACCCATAACCTCTCCACCCAGGGATTCATAGATTGCTCAAAATCGGTCTCCTGTTAGCAATCGCCGCAATTTATGGCCTGAATCTGCTAACGATGCGAGTCGCTCCCCCCGACGACGATGGCGGCAGCGAACGACCATCCGGGAAGACCGTTGCCGTATCCACCGAGGCATTTTTTCACGAACAGTTCGTGAACCCCGCGTCTGAGGTTGTGCCGAGAGTTCATGCGCCAACCGCAATCATCAACGCCGAAGGCGAACTGCACGGCTATTGGTACGGCGGCGCAAGCGAAGGGGCAACCGACGTCGCAATTTACGGCGCCCGGTTCGACCCGGAGGCAAACGTCTGGAGGGACCATCGTCAGATCATCAGTCCCGCTTCCGCAAGCGACCAGACCCGATACTGGGTCCGCAAGGTAGGTAACCCGGTAGCGTTCGCTCACCCCGACGGCAGGGTCTGGCTGTTCTATATCAACGTCACGATTGGCGGCTGGGCGTTGAGCGCAATCAACCTCGCCACTTCTACCGATGGTGGCAGATCTTTCAGCGGCGATAAACGGCTCGTGACATCGCCGTTTTTCAACCGAAGTACGCTCGTGAAAACACCCGCATTCGAGCTCGCAAACGGCTTCATCGGACTACCCGTTCACCATCAGATGATGGCCAAACACGCAGAACTACTCACCCTCGACAGCGCTGGGAACGTCATCGACAAACGCCGCTTACCGGCTGAGCTGCCCGCTCTGCAACCGGCGATGGTGAGCCTGCCGGGCGGCACCTTACTGGCGTTCATGCGCAGCGATGGGGGCAAGATCCTGCGCAGCAGTTCGGAAAATCAGGGGGCATCCTGGTCACCAGCGGTTCAAGTCGATGTGCCGAATCCAGACTCCGCCGTGGCGGTTGTTGCCACGCCGACTGGACTGTTATTGGCGTTCAACAACGACCCGAAAGACCGCGACGTGTTGTCACTGGCACACTCACATGATGGCGGCAACAGCTGGCGGGAGTTTCATGTCCTCGAAAACCAACCGAATCTGCACGAGCACGATCACAGCAACGAGTTTTCCTATCCGTGGTTTGTGAAGGACCCGAACGGCAGCTACCACCTTTTTTATACCTGGCAGCGCACTTCCATCAAACATGTCAGATTCAATGACGTTTGGCTCGTTGAAGCATTACGAGGTGACGGTTGATGTCCGCACTGTTGGACTATTCATCTGTTCTGCTCGTCGTCTCGCCCATATTCGTTCTGGCGCTCAGGCGTTCCATGAGTTTCGCGTTGATTTCGGCACTTATCGCCACCAGCGGATTGTTCCTGCCCGTAAACGAGGTATCACTGATTCTTCAGTTGAAAGGCGTTTTTTCCGACCTGAGTTTGACCACCGTGACGTTGCTGATCGCCTGGCCCTTATCGAGAGTGACGAACATCTCACTGACCCGGCCTGATTTGACCTCGCTATGCGCCGTGATGTCGATCCTGGCACTCTTTCTGTACCCGATGGCTCTCGGTGTTGGACCTTATGACCCTTATGCGCTCGGCTATGAGCCTTTTGCGCTCCTCACCCTTCTCGCAGCAATGGGTATGGTGGCGGTACAAAAAAAATGCTGGATGAGTGCAGCAACGGTCATTGTCGCGCTACTCGGGTATTGGTTGAAGGTACTGCCCTCACAAAATCTCTGGGACTATCTCCTGGACCCGATCCTCGTGATTTTTGCGATCAGCTATCTGCTTCAACAGGCGTATCGACGGCGAATATGGCGTCGTTCTGGGGGTACGCCACGTTCAGCAGAAATATGAGGCTGCCACCAAACTCGGTGATCTCGCCACGCCTGGGGGAATCAATCACCAGTTCCGCCACCGCAAGGACAAAAACGTAGGCGACAATTTGGTAGTTGCGCGGCATGGGAATACCCAACCGGTCCAGCAGCGAAGTTACCGCGCTATTTTTTCGATGTAACGGTGTCATCACCGCAAGATAAACGAAGAACGCTATCGCAAGACCCGTACCAAAAATAATACGGTTCAGTTTGTATTTTTTTCCCCCGACGATAATCTGCAGGTTATGCAACCCGGTCTCCTGTTGCGCATTGTTGTCGATAAAAAATTCCGGGGAATCGAATCCAAAAATCCTCTGACCCCAGGAAATCTCTTCGCCCGCACCGAACAAACAAAATAACGTGAGAAAACCTGTTACAGCGAGAAATCCCATATTTCGCACATTGCGCAACACCCATAACCGTCGCGCGCACACGACAAACGCGGCAAAGAGCGCCGCCACCGTGCACCACTCCGTGAAGCTGTCCTCAACGACGTAAATTTCGTGAAAAAAAACTTCATCCACATGAGAGAAGTAGGCGCCCAGAAGCACACAGAATCCAACGAAAGCGACCACGACCTGCTCCAATCGAGTCATCGTTTTCATCAGACTATCTGAATCAACGCATCCAGCACATCGTTCGGCCGTTCCGACATCATCGCATGCCCGCACCCGGGCAAACGTACGATCATCGCGCCAGGAAGCACCTCAGCCACGGAGATTCCGGCGCGTATCGGCGTCATCTGATCGGCCTCGCCAACAATGACCAGGCTCGGGCAACGTACCGCGTCACCCTCCTTCGCGCTAAATTCGTTGCAGGCTTTGAGGTCTGTATGAAACACCCCCGGCGCACTCATTTCCAGCAATCGCTCCCCGCCCCGCAGCATCCACAAACCCGGATTCTGGTTGCCGCCGAGTTTTCCCCGCGCGCTATGGCTCCAGCCGTTGGCCATGTCGATGGCGGCGTGATCGTCATCCTCCGCAGCGTTCAGGAGAAGCTCTGTTACCGGCATGGGTGCTGAGGTGCCAAGCAGTGCCAACGTGCGACACCGATCCGGATAGAGCCTGGCAAAACTATGGGCGACCAACGAACCCATGCTGTGGCCAACCACCGCCGTCTGCTCCACATCCAGAACGTCCAGTACCTCGACCAGCCAGCGGGCCATCGCGCTGATGGAGGTAAGCGCATTACCGCCCGAACGACCGTGTGCCGGCAAATCCGGTGCCAACACACCGAAGCCATGACGTGCGAAATAGCGTGCTGGCATGACCCAGACACTATGATCCATACCAGCACCGTGGACAAAAAGTACTCCCGGTTTCGTTGCGTCGTGCGGTGCACTGCCGGTACTTGCGAACACGCGATCTCCTGCCACTTCAAACCTCATGACTTCGCCCCTGCGATTTTCTCCGCACAGCGCAAACCACTTCGCAAATCATCCAGCAGATCACGAACATCCTCCAAACCCACAGACAAACGCACCAGCCCTTCACCAATCCCGGCAGCGTTGAGCGCCTCCGCATCCATGCGGTGATGAGTCGTGCTTGCGGGATGAATGACCAACGACTTTGCATCTCCCACGTTCGCCAGATGGGAAAACAGTTCGAGGCTCTCGATAAACGCGCGCCCGGCAGGTCGGCCACCCTTGATTTCGAACCCGAACACCGACCCGGCACCTTTCGGCAGCAGCGTTTTGGCCAACTCGTGATCCGGATGTCCGGCAAGCCCGGGATAACTCACCGACTGCACCATGGGGTGGTCGTTGAGATATTCAGCCACCTCGAGAGCGTTCGCCACATGCTTCTGCATCCGTAACGGCAGCGTCTCCAGCCCCTGGAGAATCTGGAACGCCGTCATCGGTGCCATGCAGGCGCCGAAATCACGCATGCCCTCCTTGCGCGCTCGCGTGATGAACGCCTGGGGTCCGAACTCTTCTGCAAACACCAGACCATGAAACCCGTCGTAGGGTTCGCTCAGGGTCGGAAATCTTCCCGACGCTTCCCAATCAAACGTTCCGCCATCCACGAGCAGACCACCGATGACGACCCCGTGGCCACTCAAAAACTTCGTTGCGGAATGCATGACCAGGTCGGCACCCAACTCTATCGGTCGGCAGAGGTAGGGCGTCGAGAACGTCGCATCCACCAGCAGAGGCAACCCGTTGCGGCAGGCGACTTTGGCGAGTTCCGGAACGTTCAGCACCTCGAGCCCCGGATTACCCAGTATCTCGCCAAAAAGAAGTTTCGTATCGGGTTTGATCGCCTGCTCGAAAGCGCTCATATCCCTCGGATCCACGAACGTCGTCTTTATACCGAACCGCGGTAAGGTGTATTCGAGCAGGTTGTGGGTTCCCCCGTAGAGAGAACGTGATGCCACAATGTGATCACCGGCACTACAGATGGTGACGATCGCAAGATGCATGGCGGCCTGACCGCTGGCGGTGGCGATGGCACCCACCCCTCCATCCAATGCCGAAATTCGTTCTTCGAGCACCGCGTTTGTCGGGTTCGACAGGCGCGAATAGACATGCCCCGCCCGCTCTATGTTGAAAAGCCCGGCCGCAAAGTCGGAATCCGGGAACACGAAAGATGCGGATTGATAAATGGGCGTCGCCCGCGCACCCGTTGTCGGATCGGGGGACTGCCCTGCGTGCAGGCTCAAGGTGTCAAAACCCGCGCCACGTGGTCCTACATGATTTGATTCGGTCATGACTCGTGTTACCCCAGGGATTCGAGAAGGGACAAACTAACGCAGTTCGGGCGGTTTGAAAAACGGATCAGGCAGCAAGCGTCAAGGTTACCGGTAACTACACGCTTTCCGGGCTCTGTTGCAACAGTCCGCTTCTCTGTTCGAGGATCGAATGTTCTCCGCGCGCTCTTTCAAGGGGTTGGCTTCCTGCGTGCGGCCGCTGGCGAATAATGCATCGGCGTACTCGTCCAGAAGCCGGCCATTTCCGGGCTGCCGCTGACCTCCGAGCTGTCAAAAATGGCAAAAGCACGCTGCGTGAGTGGTACGACCGAATCCTGTTCGCCACGTGCGCCTCGCATGCTCGCTTCAAATCGATACGATCTTGCTACCCCGGTGTACTCTGCTCCGAGAACGGGAATATGAACGACGATCGGAAGTAGTCGTTCTGCACCCTTGTGCATCATGGTGCAGATGGCATCGATGCGGTTTACACTCGGACTCATGTATACCCCCGAGTTACCCCTGCGAACCAATCTCACCGAGGCTCACGAGGCGAGTTGGCAGGCCATCGGCGAGCCCGGTGCTTTCTGGACGGGGCCCGAGCGGGTGCAGATGGTTGCCCACGCGCGTGCAGCAACGAACTGCAAACTCTGTGAACAACGCAAGGCCGCGTTGTCGCCATTTGCCGTGCCGGGCGAGCATGACGAGATTTCCCGGGAATCTGAGTTACCGCCTGCGCTCATCGATGCGATCCACCGGATTCGCAGCGATCCCGGCAGGCTGACCCGGTCTGTTTTTGCCCAGGTGATTGCGGCCGGCGTCAGTGAAGCGGCTTATGTTGAGATGGTGAGTGTCATCAATAGCTCGGTAATCATCGACACGCTCCATCGCTCGTTGGGTTTGTCGTTACCCGAGTTGCCCGAAGCCCGTGAAGGAGAAGTCAGCGGCGATTACAACACCGAAGCGGTCGATCGAGGTGCATGGGTACCCGTCCTGGATGCAGATCAGGATCTGTTCGAACCAGGTATGCCTCGCGTGCCGAACATTCTGCGCTCCATGGGTTTGGTCCCCAGTGCTGTGCAACTGTTTTTCCAGACGTTTCGACCGCACTACGCGCTGGCGAACATTCCACTATCCATTTCCCAGGCTCAGGCCGAGTTCGTCGCAGCGCGGGTTTCCGCATTGAACGAGTGTTTTTACTGAACCACCGCACACACCATGCGGCTCCGGGGGAGCGGCGAGCAGGAAGGACGGGATTACGATCTCGGCGCTGTCACCTCTGATAGTGGCGATGCGGGCGTCGACCAAGGCGCAACATTGCGAGCGTTGACGGAAGCCGCCATTCGCAGCGAATGGGATCTCCTGGATTCGTTGCGGGGTGATGCCTTCACCACCCTGGGGGAGCAGCAAACGGTTGATGCGCTGACGGTGGCGGCTGCCTTCAACGGCATCACCCGAGTAGCCGATTCCACCGGCATTCCCCTCGACGATGCCATGGCGGAAGCAACCACTTCGATACGGGCAGCCACTGGAATCGATCAATATTCCTACGCGGAAAAAAGTGCACGGTACGATCTGTAACGGGTTATCCCACGCAGCCGATTCTCATTACTACCGATCAGAATTTTCCAGGTTGGTGGAGCTGATCTGCTCATTGAGCGTCCAGTAGTCGTAGATGATGCCGATGCCAAAAAGCCCAAGCGAAAACAGGTAGATCAAACCAGTACCTATCTTGCCCATATAGAATCGGTGCAACCCCAGGAAACCGGTGAAGGTGAGTAGTACCCAGCCCAACGTGTAGTTTTTCTCTCCTTCCAGGTAACGACGATCTGCCGAGGCTTCGAGCATGGGCATCAAAAAGAGATCAACAAACCATCCGATCAAAAACAACCCCAGCGTGAACAGGTAAAGCGTGCCACTGACCGGGCGGCCGAAGTAGAACCGGTGGGCACCGAGGAAGCCAAAAATCCACAAGATGTACCCTACTCCCAAGCTATGCGAATCGTTGCTCATCCAAACTCCTGGTTAGTGTTCCATTAGGTATGTCGTCGAACACCTGCTTACAGTTTCGTTATCAGGGTGTCTTGCACTGCAGTAGTTCTGAAGCGTAACGTAGACGAACGTTTCCGAGGACAAACTATGGTCAACTTTCCAGATCCAATCCGAGTCCACACCAATGGCATCGAACTGGAGGTGTTCGCCGAGGGCGCGGGGAAACCCATC
>JACZXA010000062.1 GCA_022571865.1 Pseudomonadota bacterium | reverse complement strand
ACACTCATTGCCGTAGGTAACACCATCGCACCCGCAGACCGGAAGCCAGACAGTCGGGCACGCCGTGGGAATCGGGACACAAACACCCATGAAGTCGCAACAGCATGCGCCGAGAGGAAGCTTACAAAACTCACCCTCCCTGCACGGGATGCCCGCAATGCCTCCGCAGAGCGACTCTTTCGGATCAGCCACTACATGGAGTACGGTGTCGAAACACTCCATGCCGTGGATGGAAATCGCAGCGTCGATTCGCGGAAACTCGACGGCATCGAACACCGCGTCTACTTTGAGGAGGCCGGCGAAGGTATTCCATTGCTTCTGCAACATACCGCGGGCGCGGACGGCCGCCAGTGGCGCCACGTGCTTGAGGATACCGGGCTCCAGGAGCGGTTCCGCCTCATCGCCTACGATTTGCCGTATCACGGCAAATCAGTACCGCCGACGCAGCTTGCCTGGTGGCGTGAACCATACCGGCTAACGAAGGATTTTCTCATGAGCGTGCCAATTGCGTTGGCCGACGCGTTGGACTGCGAACGACCGGTTTACATGGGCAGTTCCATCGGCGGTCATCTAGCTATAGATCTTGCGCTATACCACGGCGACAAGTTCCGCGCGGTTGTTGGCCTCGAGGCATCCGCGTACACCCCTGGTGGATTCGTCGACGAGTTTTACCATCCGGAGATCAGCAACGATTACAAAGCGCACCTCATGTACGGCTTGATGGCGCCCATGAGTCCGGAAGCTCTGCGTCGGGAAACGGTCTGGGTGTACAGCCAGGGCGCACCCGCGGTCTTCAAAGGAGACCTGTACTATTACTGCGTCGACCACGATGTTCGCAACACCGCGGCAAGTATCGACACAAGCCGGTGTTCGGTAGACATCCTCAATGGTGAGTACGACTGGAGCGGCACACCGGAACTGGGTGCCGAACTCGCAGCGATGATTCCAAACGCGCGGTACAAGACCATGAAAGGACTTGGACATTTTCCAATGTGCGAAAATCCCGAGGCTTTTTTGCGGGAAATCCGTCCGGTTCTGGCGAGGATTGCCGAGACTGCGCAAGCGTAAATTTTCCGTCACCAGGCCCGATCACCGGGCTGTGTTAAACTGGTCGGCTTTGTCGAAGTAAAAGTTCCCCTTGGCCACTCGAGATATTTTTAGCGCGCTGGACGTCGCGGACTTCCGCTGGTTGTGGATTGGCAGTCTCGGATCGTCGTTCGGCATGAACATGCAGATCATTGCCCGGGGTTGGATGATCTATACGCTCACCTCATCCGCCATGGATCTCGCCTGGGTAACCTTGTCGTTCATGGTGCCAACCATCGCGTTTTCTCTCTGGGGAGGAGTCGTTGCCGATCGATTGCCCAAGAAGCGCATCATTGTGCTCGCACAGATGCTCAACAGCATAGCCACGCTGATCATGGCGGGGATCATTTTCAGCGATAACGTAACTTTCTGGGATTTTATCTGGTTCGGTTTCTTCAACGGGACGGTGTTGGCGATGTCCATGCCGGCACGTCAGGCTTTTGTGCCGGAACTGATTCCAGAACGACTGATCTTCACCGCGATGGCGCTCAGCACGACCAGCTGGAATCTGTCCCGTATCCTTGGGCCTGCGCTTGCGGGTTTCCTCATCGCGTGGACCGCGGCGGGCGATACCTCGTCGAGCCACGGTGTTGGCATCGTTTACTTCGTAATCGCGAGCCTCTACTTCATTTCCGCGATCACCATGTTGTTGGTGAGCAAACCGGGCAAGATCAAAAGGGAAGACGAACAGAATGCTATCAGCGATATGATGGATGGCTTGAGATACGTCTGGAAGAATCCGCCTATTTTTGGCCTCATCCTGCTTTCCATCGTGCCTTTTGTGTTCGGCATGCCCATCAACACGCTCCTGCCGGCCTTCAACGAAGACATCCTCGGCGGCGGTCCCGACGACCTCGGATTGCTCATGTCCGCGATGGGTATGGGTGCTATCGTCGGTTCATTGATGTTGGCCGCCACGGGCGACCTGAAAAACAAGGCCACTTGGCTGATCGCAACCTGTGTCGGCTGGGGAGCGTTCACCGTTGCTTTCGGGATGGCCGAAACGACGTTGCTTGCTGCCCTTCTGGTCGGCTGCATCGGCTGGATTAGTGCCTGGAATATGTCGCTGAACCGCGGGCTCCTGCAGATGCAGGTGGAGGCGGGCATGCGGGGTCGAATCATGAGCATTGACATGATGTCACACGGATTGATGCCTATCGGCGTGATCCCCATCGCTTTTATCGCTGAGCAGTACAGCGTGGCCATTGCACTCATGGTAAGCGGTGTGAGTTTTATGGTCGTGGTGGTGTTGCTGGCGTTCGTTTCTCAATCGGTTCGACGCGTGGATGAGAATCTGGCAACGGTTAGCCAACCTTCAGAGTCATGATCACGTCGTCGATCGTCCGCCCTTCAATCCTAAAACCCTCGACGAGAGTTCCCACTTCCGAAAATCCCATGTCCAGCTAAAGTGCCCTTGCTGCGGCATTGTGCGCAAAAACTCGAAGGTCTACCCAGGTCAGAGCCCCGGTATCACGAGCAAATTCGACAGCGGTTTCCATGAGTCGTCTACCCAGGCCTTTTCCCCGGTGTTCGCGCTCGATGCCGATCCCCAGTTCGCAACGATGCCGCCCGGTTTTCAGACCGTCCCCTTTCAAGTCCACCTGGCCAACAATGTTTTCCTTGTCGTCGATGGCGACAATCCAACGCTGCCGGCCAGGTTCGTCCAACGTAAGGTTCAGAGCGTCGACATCCAGGCCCCTAGCCTGGATTATTCATGAACAAGCTACTGCGGTCGCCGATAGCAGCAAAAACGCAGGGCGTGCTCCCTCCGGGTGCTCGACGTGCTGTAAAGCACGCCTCCGCGCCCTACAGTCCGCGCACCCTGTGTTTTTACTACTCTCGACAACCTCGGCTACGCTTCTTCATGAATAATCCAGGCTAGGCCCATCGCGATCATCCGGGGCAAAGGGCAGGAAGTGCTGATCACCACGCCCTGACTCGGCTCGGTGCCGAGAGAAATGGTCCTGGAAGCATCACATCCCCATGGCACAGCGCTCGGATGGAATAGTTACGATGCCGCATCAGTAGTCGAGCCGATAAACCTGACCATCTCGCACGATTCGCCCAGCCGTGGGTGCCGCAAAATGGGTGCCGATGATAAGCACCGGTTTGTCCGCATAACGTGACAGGAACTCAATACGGGTTGCGGCACTCGCGCTCTGGTCCCAATCGGCGGTACTCGACCACTCCGGATGTGCTATCTGACAGGGGTGATGGATCATGTCACCGGTGATGATCGCCTCCTCGCCCTGAGATGTGATATGTACGCTCACGTGTCCGGGGGTATGCCCGGGCGTCGGTTCCAGCCGGACTTCGTCGGTCACCTGATGAGTCGCTTGCACCAGGTCAGCCATGTCCGCGTCGAAAATGGGCTGCACGGAATCTTCGATTACGGGCCCATATTCCTGGATCTCGTTTTTCCAGTAAGCCCATTCCTGTTCCGCAAAAAGATAACGGGCGTTGCCGAACGTCGCCTCCCAGTGTCCGTCCACCAGGCGGGTGTTCCAGCCAACGTGATCCACGTGCATGTGCGTACACAGAACGGTGTCCACCGTGTCGGTAGAGAACCCGGCGGCAGCAAATTTTTCAAGGAAGTCTGTTTGCATTCGATTCCAGCGCGGGTAGCTGCGCTCTTTATCGTTACCGATGCAAGTGTCCACCAGAATCGTCTGGCCTGAGGATTCCACAATAAGACTATGCATGCTGAGCACGATTCGGCTCTGGTCATCGAGAAACGGCGTTATCCAGGGCAGAGATTCGAGCGCTTCGGGTGTCGCCTGAGGCAGCAGGTACGGCCCGAGTGATGCCGTTGTAAGCTCAACGACCTGAGTAACGCAGACGCCACCGATTTGCCACCTGAGCATATCCATTCCCGGTCTTTTAGGAACCTGAGCGTTGCAAATTCGGGGCGCATGGTCAAACTGCTGCAACACGTCATACGGAGAAATGTAATGAGATTCGGAGATCTGGAAGTAGAAAAAAAAGGTCATGTCGCCGTGGTCGAAATTCAACGCCCACCCAACAATTTCTTCGATACAGAACTCATCCTCTCGATGTGTGATGCGTTTGAAGCGATGGACGAAGACGCCGACGTGCGTGCGCTCGTGCTCGTCTCCCAGGGCAAACATTTTTGCGCCGGCGCAAATTTTGCCAACCGCGAGGAACCAGGTAAACGCGAGAGTCGCACCAGTACCGGCGGCAATCCGCTTTACAGTGCGGCCGTGCGTTTGTTCGGCTGTAAAAAACCTGTTATTGGCGCGATCCAGGGTGCCGCTGTTGGTGGCGGCTTCGGACTTGCCGTGATGCCGGATTTTCGTGTCGTTTGCCCCCAGGCACGCTTCACGGCAAATTTTGTGAAGCTCGGGTTTCATCCGGGTTTTGGCCTCACCTACACCCTGCCTAAACTCATCGGCCAGCAGAAAGCCAATCTGATGTTCATGTCCGGACGCCGGATCAATGGAGAAACCGCTTACGAGTGGGGTCTCGCAGACGTTCTTACCGATCAGGAGAACCTGCGCGACGAGGCGATGAAACTAGCCGAAGAAATCGCGGAAAACGCGCCGCTTGCGGTGGTATCGGTTCGTGCAACCATGCGCGCCGGCATTGCCGAGGCAGTCAAGGTGCAGACGGATCACGAATTCATCGAGCAACACCGGCTTCAGCAAACGGAAGACCACAAAGAAGGGATACGGGCAGTTTCGGAGCGGCGAGTTGGCAACTTCGTCGGCCGTTGACGGCTGGGGAGCGTCGATTTCCTCAATAGAGGACGATTCCTCATTTGAGCCATCGCTCGAGGTGTGAAGCAGTTCTGGGAATATAGACAAACGTCCTGCGATCCGACACCCGATTCAGATGGTTATGGCTCGAATGTTGAGCGATACGCGTCATTCCTTCCGAGCGCTAACCGCAAGCTCGAGTGGTGATCCTTATTTCGAGTTGCTTTTGCAAACAAATTTTCGCTGGTTCGTCACCACATCAATCCGAGTAAACCGATTTTCTCTCCAGGAAATACTCATAATGCTCGCGACAAGAATCGACCACCGTCTGATAGGGAGGCGGAAGATAACCGCCATGTGAGGTATAAACCTCGAAGCCGGTAGATTTCGCAACCGCGTTATACCAGTGTGAAGCCCAGACCCCATCGCTTTCTCGCAACCCTGGCGGCCAGGCAAGCATCTTGTTCGAAAACTCGATCCCCAACTGCGTACACAATCCACGCAGCACCGTTTCCGGCGCGTGCAACACGTCGCGGGCATCCACGATGGGCGGCGTCTGCCCGGTCGCTCGGCACACCGATTGGTATACTTCCACCTGGCGCGGCAAACCCAGATCAGCAACCGTCACCTGGCTGCGTTTTTGCACGTAGGACGCCACCATGTCGTAGGGATCCCGCACGAGAAACGCATGCGTCACACCGCGCAACCAGGTTTCGTCGAGATCCACGACCATATGGTGGGTCATTTGTTTCTGGTATTCGACGGTCACTCCAGCCGGTAGCGGCGCGGTTAGCGCGTCGATGACCGCTCGCCACCGCGTCGGCTGGCTCCTTAATACCTCGTCGCGCATCGGGTGTTCGGTTCCCGTGGCCGCCAGATAACAAGCGTAGAAAGGCTCGTCACGCACCACGCAGTCATCGCGATTCTCAAAAGCTCGCATCATTGCGGTAGAAATATTACGCGGACCCGACCACATTGCGATGCGTAGAGGGGCTTCGTTGCCGTTCACGCCGCGCACTCTTCCCGTAGACGGTCCCCGTAATGTTTTTGTAACGAGAGAACGTGTGAACCGCGTTGTCCCTCACCAACCTGGCGGCCGTCAACTTCTACGACGGGTATCACGCCTGCGAACGTGCCAGTAACAAATGCCTCATCAGCCGCGTAAACATCCGTTAGTGAGAAATTCTTTTCGCAGCAGACAATGCCGTTGTCATGGCAGATCTCCAGCACGACCCCACGAGTGATTCCACCCAGGCAGTAGTCGCCGCTCGAGGTCCATACCTCGCCGTTGGTTACAATAAAAAAGTGCGTGCTGTTGCATGTTGCAACAAATCCGTGAGGATCCAGCATCAATGCCTCGTCGGCTCCTGCCTTGGTCGCCTGGATGCAGGCCATGATGCAGTTGAGTTTCGAATGGCTGTTCAGCTTCTGGTCCTGCACGTCCGGATAGCCGCGTCGTACGTGTACGGTGAAAAGTCTGATGCCGTGCTCGATAACGTCCGGCAGCGATTCCTTGTACTCGGGAATGATCACGATGGTGGGTGGAGTGGTCGTGGCGCGCGGGTCCTGATATGGAGTGGATTTCACCCCTCGCGTGACCATCAGACGGATGTGCACACCGTCGGTCATGCCGTTCGCTCGAAGCGTCTCATAGAGGCGTGCTTCGAGCTTTTCTCGAGAGATGTTCATCTCGAAGTCGAGTGTCTTGGTGCCGGCATAGAGCCTGTCGAAATGTCGGTCGAGAAAGGCGATTCGACCGTTGTGTACCCTCAGCCCTTCCCAAACCCCATCTCCGAGGACGAAGCCGGAATCGAAGACCGAAACCCGAGCTTCGTCTCGTGGAAACAACTCTCCATTCACGTTGATCAGGATGTTCTTGTTGCGTTCGTCCGAGCCGTGCGCGTGCGTCGAGTCGACCATGTTCGATAATCCTCGGTTTCGGGCGGGTAATACTAACGAACAACCGGCGCTACCAATAATGGGAAAATGTCAGGGTCCCTGTAGCGGTAGAGATATTCAGCACCACTCGCGCCAGGGTCAAGATCGCCATAGATTGCGGCTCATCTCACCGTTGGGTCACGTAGTCGATGAGATACAGTTCCCATTTAGCATGACGTTCGAACTACTGTTTTATCGCTGTGCAATACAATGCTGTGAATTACCAACGAACAAAGAAGCGTCTAAAGCAGACGTTTACAGTACAGCATGAACAACTTTCAGAAAAGCAGTACCAGGACTGTCTCAGAAGATCTTGTTGACGTTGCAGCCGCTGCCAAGGCCATGACCGGAAAGAGCCTCGAGCAACAGCTTCGAGAAGAACAACGCTTGAATCGCCAGGCAGAACGCCTTGCACAGCTGGGTTTCTGGGAATGGGATGTTGTTGACGATCGTCTGGCTTATTGCTCCGAAGGTTATGCGCATATGCTGGACATGACCTGTGAGGAAATGTTGGCTGCCCGAGGCAGCACAGAGGAGGATCACCGGTTCGTTCACCCCGATGATATTCAGCGTTACGCTGAAGCAGAGGAGCAAACCTTCGCAAGCGGTGTGGGTCTCGACATTAAATACCGCGTCTTGACGGTGAAAGGTCGCGTACGCCACCTCCATGAAGTCAGTGAAGTGATACGAGACGAGTCTGGAGAAGTTGTACGGCTGTCCGGAACGGTGCAGGACATTACCAATCTGCAGGTCGCGGAGCGCGCGCTACGAACCAGCAATGAGGAACTTGCTCGATCAAACGGGGATCTGGAACAGTTCGCTTATGTTGCCTCCCATGATTTGAAAGCACCGTTGCGATCAATTGAGGTGTTGGTAGGCTGGTTGGAGGAAGATCTTGCGGATGTTGAGATCAAAGAGGTACATGAGAACCTAGGCTTACTCAAACAACGCACCGCGCGTTTGAATCGTTTGCTCGAAGATCTTCTAGAATATTCGCGCGCAGGTCGAACGGTTGGCCAGAAATCCCAAACGGACTGTAAGGCGTTGGTGCAAGACATCGCCTCGCTGCTTGATGTTCCTGAAACCTTCAACCTCGTCCTGGGTACAGGCTTGCCGGTAATAGAGACCTTTGCGACACCGCTGGGGCAGGTTTTGCGCAACCTCATCTCGAATTCCATCAAACATCATCCCGCAGCAAACGGGACCATCACAGTAGCCGCCGAGCGGCATGACGACCACTACCTGTTTTCGGTAACCGACGATGGTGCGGGAATCCCAGAGGAATATGTCGATAAGGTGTTCGAAATGTTTCAGACTTTGCGACCACGAGATGAAGTTGAAGGCAGCGGCATGGGACTTGCGATAGTGAATCGTATTGTGAACTGGCAAGGTGGCCGGATATGGTGTGAAGTGCCGCCGAATGGTACGGGAACCGTATTCAAATTCGAGTGGAAGCTTAATCCCTCGAAACTAGCCGATCACTCGGCAAAGGGTGCTGCATGAAAGAGGAACGCTCTAATCAAACTCGAGGTGTTGTCATGATAGTGGCAACCGCACATTCGCCGTACCAAACACCCGGGTTTCGTCCGCACTGTTTTTTACCGTCAGATCCAGTTGCACGAGGCCTTCTTCGGTTGCTATGTCGGTTACCACCGCACTGATGGTGCAGGGTTGATCTGCCAACAACGGTGCCCGGAAGACCGTGTCGATGTGTTCGACTTTTGCCACCGGCGACCAGTGATGGATCATGCTCGTTAGAAAACCCATCGCCATGATTCCCGGCACGAGCGCGCCCGGAAGCCCTTCTTTTCTGGCACGCTCGTGATCATTGAAACGCCCGCCGCGACCCCAGCCGACGGCCTCTGCAAAAGCAGCGGTTGCCCTAAGCGAGGTGTCGGGTTGAAAAGGTGGAAGCTCTACGCCGAACTCCACGTCCGATATCGTTTTCACGCTCATTGTGCTGGTTTCTCCCTGATCACCATCCGCGAATCGCTGGTCGCCACATGAGTGCCATTGGCATCGAAAATCTCCATGCGCGAAACGAGAAAAACCATCCGCCCGGACCGGCCGGTTTTGGCGTAGATGTCGTGTAAATGGGTTCGTCCGGTCAACGGTTCACCAACTTTCACCGGATGTATACAGGTGACGGCTTTGCCACCGTCCATGGGTATCCCGCCGAGTTTGGGAAACTCAATGGGCAGGTGTCGGCCCGCAGCAAGACTCGCAATGATCGCTGGGGGTACTTGAAAGTCCGGGTGATTCGGATCCGTAAATTCCGGGAGCGTTTCGCCCGACATCTTCGCTACGGTAGCGACCTTGTCAGCGTCGAGCGAAAATTCCTTTGTGTCGAATTGCAGATTCAGAAATTTTTCTTTGAGTTCTTCAACATCTAACATTGTTGCCCTTTGATATCGTCATCCGTTACCCGATGGATGTTCAGTTTGTGTTGGCGCGCATCTCGTCGAGAAGTTCACCTTCGTCCGGAAATCTACCGGTCTGATGTTTTGAGTAAATCATGTTTCCGTCGACGCACACGTCGAAGATTCCACCACCACCCTCGATCAGCACGGTTGTCGTTGCGAAAGCGGCATCGATCCTGGCAGCCAGACTGGCCGCCTGTGGTTTGTAGTTTCACTCCACGCAGTAGGTGATGTTTACTTCCATGGTTTGTGCCTGTTTGAGTTGAATATACCCCTTGTTCGGTCGAGCTTGATCATGTTTCCTCCGCACGATCGTATGGCAGAGCCTTGAATCTGCCAATCGGTTGTTTAGCCATGCTCACCCTAAAAACGGCTGGTTGGAATCTTACCTCGCCGGGCGTTGGTCGCCTATGCTGGTTGGTCTGGTCCGGATCGTTCATGAACAAGTGACTGCGAATTTTCGTGAATGAGCCAGGCTGATAACCGACTAAATCGGCGAACCTTTGGAAAACTGCGGATCCCGTTTCTCGACCAGCGAACGCACCCCCTCTTTGGCGTCGGGGCTGGTGAAACCAAGCATTTCGAGGGCCGTTGAGGTGTCAAACGTCGGGCCTGCCATACGCAACCAGTTGTTCAGGCTGTATTTCGTCCAACGAATAGCCGTGGGAGACCCGGCTGCCAGCTTTTCGGCGACTTCTAAAGCCTTGTTTTGCAGCTCGTCGTCATCGACGCACAAGGAAACCAGCCCGATTCGTTCCGCTTCTTCCCCGGAAAGCCGTTCGCACGTGAGCAGGTAATATTTAGCTTTTGCCATGCCGCACAACAGCGGCCAGATGATGGCGGCGTGATCGCCAGCTGCCACCCCGAGTCGGGTGTGACCGTCTGTCAAGCTGACGGATCTGGCGACGATGCTGATGTCGGCAAGAATTCCCGCGACCAATCCGGCACCGACTGCCGGACCATTGATTGCGGAAATGATGGGCTTGCCACAGTTGATGATGTTGTAAACAAGATCACGCGCCTCTTTCCAGGTTCTCGCCCGCGTATCGAAATCGTCGATGATCTCTTCGATCATGTCGAAATCGCCACCGGCAGAAAACGCCTTGCCAGCACCCGTAAGAATGACGACATCGATGTCCGGGTCGTCATCCACCTCCCGCCATACGTAGGTAATTTCCTTGTGGCCGACCGCATCGAGCGCGTTGTACCGCTCCGGTCGGTTGAAGGTGATACGCAGGATTCGCGGGGCCGGGTAGTCAAAGGCGAGGCGCTGGTAGCCGGCGTATCTTTCCGGGTTACGGCTGTTTTCAGTCATTTGAGAGGTCCCTCGATTGTGTCGAACCGGCAATGTGCCAAATTGTTACACTATCTGCCATGGCATGGCGAGAGAACGTGTGAACAATCCGAAATTTGATCTTTATGCGGTCATGAAGCAGTTGTTGTCCGGCGAGATGCGATTGTCGGATCTTCCAACCGATGCAGTGCAGCGGTTGACGGACATGATGAAAAGTGACGCTGATACGTTGCAGAAACGGTTTGACCAACGGGCAGAAAGGGAGAAAACGGCACCAAAGCCGGGAACCGCCGCACCTCGATTCAATCTAGAGTTGATCGATGAAAAAGGCGCTCGCACCGGCGAGATGAGGGCATTGTCTGACCATCTGGATAAACCTGTCGCGCTGTTATTCGGAAGTTTTACCTGACCGCCCTTTCGTCACGAGGCCGGGCGCCTCAACGCGATTTACCATCGGTTTGCAGATCAAGCACACTTCTTTTGCGTCTACATCTCCGAGGCGCATCCGCAAGACGGTTGGCAGTTGCCACACAACCTGGATGACGATGTGATTTTTTACCAGCCGAAAACAATGGAAGAAAGGGCAAAGGTTGCCGAGGCGTGCCTGTTGCGCCTCGAGCTTGCCATGCCAACGCTGCTCGACGATATAGACGACTCTACCGATCGATCATACGCGGCTCATCCCGAACGGCTCTATGTGATCGATCGAGAAGGAACGGTTGCTTTTCAGTGCGGACCCGGACCTTTCGGTTTTGATGTAGCGGAATGGGAAAAGGCGATCGAAGCGCTTGTCGGCTAAGTCGTATTTTGACCGATTGACACCAGGTCGCTGGAAATCTCCAATGTGCCTGATTCTCGCTCTCCTCGTCTTGGCGGTGTCCACGTTTCCCGCGACCGAGGAATTCTCTTTTGATCGGTACGAAATCATTACGGGTGCGGCCTATCGCCAGACGGTTTTACCCGGATACCTCCTCGGCGGTCCAGTCGCGGAACTCATCGTGGTGAGCATCGACAAAGACGACCACCGTCGTTTGCGCGTATTCACCTTCGACGATGGCGCCTGGGCGCCGATCCTCGACATGACTTTGCGACGCGGAGTGTTGTTCGTCGATGTAGCCAACATCGGCGGGCGCGACCGGTTGATCATGTACGAGCGCGGCCGCCTTAACTGGTTCGACCCCGAAACGGCGACCGAACACCCGCTGGTAGCGGTCACCTCTATCTATAACGCGCCCATGAAAGGCGAAGTTCCCCACGTGGATGTCACCCGGGATGTGAACGCCGATGGCCTGGACGATCTGCTGGTGCCGGATTTTGATGGCTATTCGCTGTTCATCCAGACGAGCAACGGCGGGTTCGCCGATCCGGTGAAACTTGGACCTGGCGCCGAAATGGGAATGACGGTGGAGAGCAACCCCTGGTATCAGGCCCGGCCGTTTCATGAGTTGGACTACAACCGGGACGGTCGCAGCGATCTGGTGTTCTGGAACGAAGATCACTTCGAAGTTCATTACCAGGACGAACACGGGCTGATTGACCCGGTTGCCAAGACCTACGCTCCAGCGGTGGAATTCGACTCCGATGGAATTTATTCGATCACTTTGGGGGATACGAGCGAAGAGGAGGACACCCGGCAGAAGGTGCTGCATTCCCTGAGTGATCTGAATGGCGACGGAGTTGCCGATATAGTGACGTTTACGTTGGAGGGCAAGAGCCTGTTCGGCAAGCGATCCGCTTATGAAGTGCATTTTGGGAAGCCAACGCCGGATGGAGGCACGGTGTTTGCTTCGGAGTTCGACACGGTTCTGCGGTCGGACGGCATTCAGTTCGAGATGGAGCAGCACGATTTCGATGGCGATGGTCAGGTCGACATGATGATCACTTCTTTCGAATTGGGGATCGGCTCGATTATTCGCACGCTGCTTACCGGGTCCGTCTCGTTGGATCTCGAGTTCTATCGCCTGGAAGGAGGCGTTTACCCGGATAAACCCAACGTCACACGCAAAATCAAAGCGGAGTTCGATTTTTCTACCGGGAACACGTTCGTCCCGTCGGTGCTGATTGCGGATTTGAACAACGATGGACGCGCGGATTTGCTGGTACAGGAAAACCTTGAAGAACTACGCATCTTTTTTGGTGTGCCGGGGCCGGATCTCTTTTCCCGACGGCCGCAAAAATTGGCGGTCGCGATGCCCGACGACGAGCAATACACCTGGCTCGTGGACCTGAACAAAGATGACCGGCCCGACCTCCTGATGCATCATCGCTCAACCACCGAATCGCATCGAATAACGATGCTGATTACCCGGTAACTCTCGTCAAACGCGGCTTGTGGTGCGATGCGTAGGCCGAAAACGTTAGCCAGTGGGTTTGAGTTCGAACAACCATAGCGAATTTGAAGTTACATCGGCAACGCGGGCGGGTGCCCCGTATTTTTCGTTGATTTGTTTCACCAGCGGTTCTATCGAGGGGCCGTCATGGATTCGAACGAGTTCCCGCTCGTAGCGTTTCCCGGCAACACGAATGACTGCGCGACCGTCTCGCTCTGCCTCGATCGGCCATTGTTTCCAAAGCCGTCCTACCTGAGTATCCATGTACCCACACGGTATGTAGATCTTGCCGTCGTGCTCGAGTATCCAGGTGGTGCGCGATCGCGGGGGATCTAGTAGCTGAAACTCTATCGTTTCTATGTCATGGACGAAGCGCCAATCCGGATCGGGGCCGGTGACGAGTTCGCCAGAAGTCAGTGCGCCTCCGGCGATAAGCCCGAAAGGCCCGTCAGATAGCCGCGCGGCAACGAATACGATGCCGATCAGCAGGATGACAATGCCGACTATGATGCCGAAAACGCGTAAAAATCCCATGAACTGCCTTTTTGTCTGCCTGAATATGATCCGTTCTCTGTGGAAGGTACTCTTTCTGCTTTCCAAGGCAAGCGCTCACATGAATCAGGGGTGTCGAGCGGTGAGCCAACGATGCCAGAATCGCGTGTATCCCAGAGTCATGGCTAAGCGTTGGTTTTATCGATCACCGAGGCGGATAATCCGCTGACACTGAAGGATAAGGTCATGCAACAACTTACCGGACAAGACGCCTCGTTTCTTTATTTCGAAACTCCCTCGGCCCCGATGCATGTCGGTGGCGTCATGATCTACGACCAAAGCGAATTACCGGATGGTAAACAACGGTTTACGAATATATTGAAAGCGTACGAGGAACGTTTGCACCTGGCCCGGACCTTCCGTCAGAAGCTCGTGTACGTCCCGTTCAGCCTCGATCACCCGTACTGGATCGAAGACAAAGATTTCGATCTCGAGTATCACGTGCGGCACATACGCCTTCCTGAGCCAGGCGATATGCGGCAACTACGCATTCAGATTGCCCGCCTGCATTCGCGACCCCTGGATTTAACGAAACCGCTCTGGGAGTTCACCGTTGTGGAAGGGTTGGATGCCATTGAAGGGTTGCCGAAAGGTTGTTATGCGATCGTGACCAAGATTCATCACGCCTGTGTCGATGGCGTGTCGGGGCTAGGCATGATCGAAGCGATTCACGACCTCGAGGCGAACCCCGGACCGCTGACGCCTCCAGCGAAGGCCTGGGTAGGGGAGACGGAGCCGAACCCGGGTGAGCTTTTTGTCCGCGCGCAATTCAACAACCTGACCCAGCCGTTCCGCTTCGCGGAGCTCCTCGCGCGCACCGTACCGGCACTTGGCAGATTGAGTCAGGGATTTGCCCAGAAGCGATTCGAACCAAACACCGAAGCCCCGCCACGCACCCGGTTCAATGGCGTGATCAGCGCTCATCGAGTCGTCGAAGGCCGGTCTTTCGATCTCGCCGAGGTCAGACAGATGAAAACCACGGTCGTTGGCGCGACTGTCAACGATGTGGTGCTCAGCGTCTGTGGTGGCGCACTGCGAAGATACCTCGAGTCCAAGCGCGAACTGCCCGAGCAATCATTGATCGCCATGGCGCCTATTTCGGTTCGGTCCAAGGATGAGAAAGATGCCATGGGTAACCGGGTCGCCGCGATGAATGTGTCCATTGGGACTGATATTGAAAACCCTGTGGAGCGACTCAAAGCCGTTCACCGTTCCTCATCCTCATCCAAGGAAATGACGAACGCAATCGGGGCCAAGCTCATGACGGACTACAGCCAATTTATTCCGTCGACGACGGCAGCACTCGCAGCGCGCCTCTACACCGAACTCGGGCTCGCCAATCAGATGAACGTTCCGTTCAATTGTGTGATCACCAACGTGCCTGGACCACAAGTGCCTTTGTATTCGGCGGGTGCTCGATTGGTCACGCAGTTTGGCTTAGGGCCTATATTTGATGGAATGGGTCTCATTTTCCCGGTTTTGAGTTACTGCGGTCAGATCACCATCTCCGTCACCTCGTGCCGCAAGATGATGCCGGATCCAGAGTTTTTCGGGGAGTGTCTGCAGGCAAGTTATGACGAGCTTCGAGAAGCAACGATCGGTATTGAGGTGACTCTTACGGAAGAACAGGCGAGCTAGGCACCAATCGTCCGGTGGCTCAATCGGGCTTGAACACGCCTCCGGGCATCTTTCCGAACATGGGCAGTAACCGACGCCGCATGCGCGCTAACAGGCCGGGGGTAATCTCTTCTTCGAAATCGTCGGTGGAGAAGGTCAACTTCAAGAGTCCAGGTTCGTGTTCTATGGCACTAAGATGGGTTTCCTCGGATAATGGTGGCAGTGGCAGATAGGTGCGGAAGAACGAAGAAACGTAGCCCGGCATGCCCAAAAACGATGCTTTCTGCGGCTTCAGGACAAACCAACCGCCAACGACTTCGAGCCGAGTTTCGAATTCGGCTATCGGGAATCCGGCAACCTCTGTGTGTACGATCAGACCGTTCTCGGCGAGTTCCAGCCGGAATGGGATTTCGAAGCGTTTTATCCAGCGATCCAACTCCGATTGCCCCACGGCAATTTCGATACGAGGGTCGCTCACCTTGATCTTGACTGGCAGACCCGGAATCACCTTCACTTGCTCCGCGTGCAAAATGACGTGTTGAAGATTCATCCAGGAAGTTGCGATACCATCGAACTCCAGGCGCGCATCATCGAAAGTGTCGCCTCCCGGGGCAAAAAGCGGCCCACCGGTCCAGAATACCCGCACGGGTAACTTAAGGTATGAGGTGACTAACTGATCTAGGATTTCCGAGCTTGTCGTGCGGTTCATGGTCGTAGTTTACAGAGCTTTGGAAACTGTGTAAGACAAAGTCTGAGGTTGGCGAAAAGGAGGTTTGAATGCCCGATAGAGTTCCGTTAGTGGTGGGTGTCACCGGTCATAGGGATTTAGTGCCTGAAGAAATACCCGTGTTGCGTAAACGGGTGTTGGAATTTTTCAGCGAGCTCAGGAGCGCTTTTCCACAATTACCCATCATGGTGATGACCCCGTTGGCCGAAGGCGCAGACCGGCTCGTTGCCGACGTGGCCAAGGAACTCGGGTTTCAAACCGTCGTTCTGTTACCGATGGACCGTCATCTGTATCAGGCAGACTTTCAAGGCGATTCGCTGAGAGAGTTTCACGAAATGATGGAACTTGGGGAAACGATTGAGCTGCCTTTGGTTGGAGACAACTCGGAAGAAGATATCACCCATGGTGTGGCGCGCGATCGGCAGTATGAGCAACTCGGTGCCTATCTGGCTGCGCATAGCCACATCCTGCTCGCATTGTGGGATGGCAAATTATCCACGTCGAAGGGCGGAACCGGCCATGTTGTCCAATTCCATCAACATGACATAAGTGAACTCATTGCAGAGGGGCAGCGTCGGTCGCCCATTGATTTTGCCGAAGACGAAAGCGATCTCGTTTATCACATCGTTTGTTCTCGAATGGAAGAAGGTGGACCGATAGAACCATTGGTTTCCGGCGAGGCGCACTGGCTGACGCGTGATGACGTCCGCCCTCGCAGCGACGAAATGCCGGTGCGCTACCTTGTGGTATTTCAGCGAATGAGCGAATTCAATGAGGATCTACAAAAGCCTGTTGCGATATCCGATCATCAACCACTGATCAACGAAAGCGGCGAGTTCCAGATCGATCAGGCCACTGACATCGAAAGGCTGTATCAAAGGGCCAATCTACTCGCTCAGCGTTATCAACAGCTGGTGGCGGCCTCTCTCAAGGGCACCTACGTACTGGCTCTATTGGCGGGGGTGAGTTTCATCGTTTATGCCGACCTACCCGAAATACAGTACGTTGAGTATTTGATATACCTGTATCTGATGTTCATCGCTCTAGTGTTGCTGATTCTGTTAGTGGACAGGCGTGGTGGCTGGCACCGCAAACACTTGGATTATCGTTCACTGGCTGAAGCATTGCGTGTTCAGTTCTACTGGGCCATTGCGGGTGTGCAGATGACAAACCCCAGCCGCTTCAGCCACGATAGCTTTCTAAGACGCCAGGATCTGGAACTCGGCTGGATACGGAATGTGATGCGTTTCGCCGGCAGACATTCAGACGCCGCCTCGCACACCGTGAATGACAGCGCGACGAATTCTGTCGTCAAAGAATGGGTTGGGGACGACAATAGTGGGCAAATGTATTACTTCCGGAAGAAGTCAGGAGAGCGTTCGCTGCAAGGCAAATTGACATCCGCGATGGGAACGTTGTGTTTTGTCTTAGGTGTATCGGTCGCGGTGGCGCTGGCGGTGTTTCACAGTTTTGGTCAGAGCATCGACAAGCCCATATCCGATGTGCTGATCGCGTTGATGGGTTTGCTTCCTCTGGTTGCCATTATCCGTCAGCAATACGCACATCGTACAGCGGAGCATGAACTCTTCAATCAGTACACTTATATGTATCGAATATTTTCGAATGCAAACCGGCTGCTCGGTAACGCTGCGACCGCCGAGATCAAACGCGACATATTGCTCGCGCTGGGTGAGTCGGCTCTGGATGAACAGGGTCAATGGATATTGCGGCAGCGGGAACGACCGCTTTCGGTTTCCAAGTAGTTACGGTCCAGTCCCGTGATCGCGGAACGTGAGAACTTCCGGGTAGAAACTTCCAAGAAGTTTCCTGGGGGACGCGTGGGTACCGGGGTGATCGGTAAAATCGCGTGATGATCGCCCGGATTATCGTCCTGAGTTTTGTCTTCACTGCGTCACCGGCATTACCGGGAGTCGAACTCCGCGAATATCGTTGGGAGGACGCCTCGCGAGTAGTTGCGTTCGCAGACGTACACGGAGCCTACGACGCTCTGGTGGCGCTGCTGAAGAAAACGGCCGTCATCGACACTTCGCTCGGCTGGACAGGTGGAACTACTCATCTCGTCAGCCTTGGTGACCTGCTCGACCGTGGCGGTGAATCCCGGAAAGTTCTGGAACTGCTTATGCGGCTTGAAAAAGAGTCGCAGCTTGCCGGCGGAGGCGTCCACGTAGCACTTGGAAATCACGAGATCATGAACCTCACGGGTGATCTACGCTACGTATCCACGGCTGAATATAGCGCGTTTGCCGACGAGGAAAATAACGACATACGGCGCTCCGCGTTCGCTCGTTTCTGGTCGAGTGCACAGCCGGATCTGGATGAGACAGACCAGGCTTTTGCTGCAAGACGGGATTACGAAAACGTCTTTGCAGAAAAATTCCCGCCAGGTTTTTTTGCCCACCGTAGCGCCTTTGGTTTCAACGGCCGTTATGGTCGGTGGTTGCTGAGTCAGTCCCAGGTGCTTGTCATCAACGATACGGTATTTGTGCATGGTGGCCTCTCTCCCGAGGTGGCCGGGATGAGCCTTGCTGAGATAAACCAGCGATATAACGGCGAACTGTTCGAATTGATGCGTCTCAAGCAGGATCTGCTGGATCAGTCCTGTGTGTTTGCGGAACAGGATCTTTCCGAAGCGGTGCAAGCGGCGGCAGCCTCAGGATGTGATCGGAGCGTTGTGGGGCGATTCACCGAGTTGGCGCACGGGGTCGTGTTTTCCGACCTCGGTCCAACGTGGTTTCGCGGTGGCGCACTGTGCCACTCGATGTTGGAGGAAGAAAATTTGTCAACCGTTCTTGCCGGTCTCGGTAGCCGACGCATGGTAGTCGGGCACAGTCCGACGGCCGATCACCGCGTGCAGCAGCGTTTTGCGGGCCGGCTGATTCGTTTGGATACGGGCATGTTGCATTCCCACTACCGCGGACAGCCCTCGGCTCTTGTGATCGAGGGTGATAGTTTGAAGGTCGTATATCTGGCTGGCACCGATCCCCTGCCGCCCGTTGATGCCCAGGAGTTACGGCTTTCAAGCGAAGAGGCGCATCTTAGAAACGGCACTATTTCAAGCACGATTACAGACGAAAACCGCAACAACCGAAAGCTTACCGGTGTGTCTGTTCGTGTAAAATGGCAGGGTGAAGAGGTTGTCGCTAGATTCATCCCGCTCAAAGCGAAGGACGTCAACCACGAGGTGGCGGCCTACACTCTGGACAGGCTGCTCAACCTCAATCTCGTTCCGATTACGGTTGCCCGTGAACTCGCCGGAAAACGCGGGGTTCTCGTTGGTTTCCCGAACACGATCGTGACGGAAGCCGAACGATTGGATCGAGAACTGGTTCGACCCAACTGGTGTGGCAGCGGCATCGTTTACCAATTGATGTATGGTTTCGACGGGCTCATCAAGAACAACGGTCGCACGCCTGAAAATATGGCGTATGACCTGCGCGATTGGCGTTTCGTGATTTCAGGGCATCGCGCCGCGTTCGGTCGTGGGAGTAAGCTTCCTGCGTACCTTGAGCAAACCGAACAGGTTTTGCCCAAAGGATTGGCTGACAAGTTGAGAGATCTTACCAGAGATAAACTACGTTCAGCGTTGGGGGATTTGTTGAACCAGACTGAGATCAATGGTTTGATGAAGCGGCGTGAACTACTGCTCGACAACTGGAAGATAGCAGGTTGAGTGAATGAGAAAATCAACTCGAATAACCTCGACGCTGTTCCTGATTACTATTTACTACGGGTTTTTCCTGTTTCTTTTTGCAGTTGTCTGGGAGTTCTTTCCAGGCTTCACATCCTACCTACCCATCGGTGGCATCGACGGTCTACTGGCGGGGGGCACAGATATTTTCCAACCTGTGGACATTGTTGCCGAACACAGCGCCATGTTCCTCAACGCAGCGCGCCTGAGCATTGCGATGGTGGGTGTGGCGGTGTTGATCGTTCCTGTATCGTGGGTTTATTTCATTACCACGTCACAGCGCCAGGTAGATCAATCGTTGGCTCAAACCATCGTGGTATTACCGTTTGTCGTGGCCGGTATCGCCGTGATCGTGCAGAATAACGTCGCCCTTGCGTTCAGCCTGGCCGGCGTTGTCGCGGCGGTGGGATTTCGCTTCAGGCTATCGGAGCCGGCACATGCGCTGTACATCTTTTCTGCCATCGCCATTGGCCTCGGCGCCGGAATCAGTGCGCTCGGTATTTCGGCCGTTATCTCGGTGACATTCGTTGCGGTCAACCTGACTCTCTGGAGGCTGGACTACGGTGCCAGACTCAATAGTCCGTTCTTTTCTTTTCTCACCGGTCGAGACCACGACGATGATCTTTAAGTATGAGGTAACGTTGATCGCGCTCGTGATACTCGCCGGGTGCGACCTGTCTACCTCGGCGGGAGCATCGAAAATCTTGCAGACGTTCGTGGTGGCTGAGCGTACTTTTTCCGGGGAGACGTTTCGACAGTGGACACTACCGGCACAGCTGCAGGAAATATCCGGCCTTGCGCTGACGGAGGATCAGCGGCTATTTGCTCACGGTGACGAACAAGCCGTGCTCTTCGAGCTGGACTATGAAGATGGCGCCATCATCAAGTCATTCTCGTTTGGGAACCCACCCGTGCGCGGCGATTTCGAAGGTCTGGCTTACGCTGAGGATCTTTTTTATCTGGTCACGAGCACCGGTCGTATTTACGTTGCCGCCGAAGGAGACGATGGTTCGACTGTCGAGCATCGAAGCTTCGAGACTGACATTGGCAAGCTGTGTGAGGTCGAAGGCTTATCCTTCGATCCCAATGCCCGTGTTTTACTTCTGGCTTGCAAACTCGAGTACGACAGATTGGCCAAAGGAACGATCACCGTGCAACGCTGGTCGATTGATCGTGAAAGCGCAGCACTCCTGACACCCATTCGAGTAAAGCTTGCTGAGGTATTGGAAAAAACCGGGGGTGTGCGGTTCAATCCTTCTGGTATCGAATGGATAAAACCCGATCGCCTCGTGCTCATAGCGGCCCGCCAGCGTTCTATTCTCGAGATCGATCTCGATGGCCGGGTTATCGCGGCGTTTAAGTTGCCGCTCGCAAGCTTTCATCCACAAACCGAAGGGATTGCCTTCGACGTGCGCGGACAACTCATCCTCGCGGACGAGGGTGGTAACAAGAGAGGCCGACTTGGCGTATACCGACCCGCAGGATAGCGATCCAGAAGGCCGCAACAAAACGTTGATTCTGGTTCACGGTCGCGGCTGCAAACCGGCAGAAGACGAGTTGCTGGCGTTGTGGTGCGAGGCGCTCAACGCGGGCGTGTACCGGGACGGGGGGGATGAGCAGCTCGTTCGCCTGCAGCAGGTCAGCACGGTGAGCGTGTATTACGGGGATCTCAGCAATGAACTTTACCTCGGGACCCGACCGTCGTTCGATGCCGCGCTGGACCTTGCCGATCGGCGCAACACTCTGGCGGAGCTCAAAGCGCTGACCAAAACCAAACAGTTCCGCCGCATAGGTTACGAAGAACTCCCTGGCAGAAGCTCCATCAGAGAGTTTTTTGCCGATGTCGGCGCGCCGTTGTTGTCGACATTGCGGCTTACCGATCTCTTCCTGGCCCGCGTCATGCCAGAGGTTGTCGCGTATTGGGATAAGGAGGGCGACTATCACCGTGAGGTATCCCGACGCATGATCGACGCGCTTATTCCCCCGCTTGCGCGCGGCGACGACATCATGCTGATGACTCATTGTCTGGGTAGTGTGATCGCTTACGACGCGTTGTGGGAAATATCTCGCGGCGCAACGGCCGACAAAAACATTGCCGCCGCCAAGGTCGAAGCACTGGTTACGTTAGGCTCGCCGTTGGGAGATGAGTTTGTCAAGAGTAGACTCGCAGGATCTGCCGCGGCGGTCGATGAGAAATTTCCCAATAACTTGATTAGCTGGTCAAACGTCGCGGCCGAAGACGACTACACCTGTCATGATGAAACTGTCGCAAACGATTTTCGTAGCATGCTCGATGGTCGACTGATCAGCCGTATTACCGACTATCGCATCTATAATCTGGCGGTTCGCTACGGCCGCTCCAATCCTCACAACGCGCTGGGTTATCTCATTCATCCACGCATTGCGAAACTCGTTTCCGAGTGGCTCTAGCTAGTCGGCCCTGAATTATTCACAAGTTATTGAATGTATTGAAGAAAAGACGAATAAAGTCGAGTAGATATTGCCAGGAAGTGGTAGAATAGCGCTCCGAAGCTGGCAATTTCGGACGTCTAAA
>JACZXA010000061.1 GCA_022571865.1 Pseudomonadota bacterium | reverse complement strand
CCCCACCCTGATCTCCGAAGGCTTGGTGCAAATCGTTACAATGTCCCTGAATATCTTCGGAAAGGAATATGGCGACATACGCGATAGGTGACGTGCAGGGTTGTTATGTCGAGCTTTGTGGGTTGCTCGAGAAGATAGAATTTGACGTGAGCCGCGACCGGCTCTGGTTGCTGGGGGATCTGGTCAACCGCGGTCCGGCATCGCTGGAGGTTGTGCGCCTCGTGCGTTCTCTGGGGGATGCTGCCGTGACGACGCTGGGTAATCATGACCTGCATCTACTCGCGATTCATATCGGCGGACATAGGCTCACGCCTTCGGACACGTTCGCGGATGCGCTGAACGCCCATGACATCGCAGACATTGCCGATTGGCTGCGCCAGCAACCGTTGCTGGTGCGTGACGACAAGCTCGGATATGTCATGACCCACGCCGGAATTCCGCACATCTGGTCGTTGGAAAAAGCCGAATCGCTCGCCCGGGAACTGGAAACGGTGATTCGCGGCGAAGGTCACGTCGCCTTTTTCGAAGCCATGTATGGCAACAAACCGGATTTGTGGAACGACGATCTGCAGGATATGGATCGTTGGCGAGCCATAACAAACTACTTGACGAGAATGCGTCTCATCGACGAGCAGGGCCGCTTGGACTTCAGTCACAAAGGTGCGTTGGATGACGCGCCATCCGGGTGGTCACCCTGGTTCGAGTTACGTGGCCGCAATCCGCTGCCGTTGAAGTTGCTGTTCGGACATTGGGCAGCCATCGAAGGACATACCGGAACCGACGATATTCTGGCGCTGGATACCGGTTGCGTCTGGGGTCGAGAACTCACGGCGATTTGTCTTGAAAGCGGGGACTTCATCAGGTTTGGCTCGCAAACCGGTGGGCCCTGATGGACGGTGCGTGGCAGCGAAGCGAATTTCAGCGAGGCGAATGGAGATACCGGGACTGCTCTCAAGAGTTCAGGGAACTGATCGTTGGCTCGAAACCGTGGTTGGAACCACATTTTTTGACGACTGACCCACATCTCCGCCTGTAGCACACACCCGACCGCTCATCCATCTCGAGATGGGTTGGGTGGCGAAAGTGTGATGCTTGTCTAGATTTAATGTGAAGGCAGGTTTAGTTTTCTGTTTAGTTCGCACCACGAATCGCTGCAAAGGAGTGCTAGCCATGGGTGTATTCGAGCATTATCAAGAACGATTCGACTCGGCTCAAGAAGAAGAGCTGGCCCTCCAGGAATATCTAGAAATCTGTAAAATCGAACCAAGCGCTTATGCAACCGCATCGGAACGCTTGTTGTTGGCGATTGGCGAACCTGAGTTCATCGATACTGCCAAGTGTTCCCGGCTTTCGAGAATTTTTTCCAACAAAATCATCAAACGTTATCCCGCATTCGATGATTTCTACGGCATGGAAGAAGCGATTGAGCAGATCGTCTCGTTCTTCCGTCATGCGGCACAAGGATTGGAAGAGAAAAAGCAGATCCTGTATCTACTCGGACCGGTAGGGGGTGGTAAGAGTTCTCTGGCCGAGAAGTTGAAGTCGCTGATGCAGCGCCAACCTTTTTATGCCATCAAGGGCTCCCCGATCAACGAATCGCCGCTGGGTTTGTTCGATCCCCTCGAAGACGGCACCATCCTGGAAGAGGATTTCGGTATTCCGCTCAGATACATTCGCGGGGTCATGTCTCCGTGGGCCGCAAAACGTCTCATCGAATTCAACGGTGACATCACTCAGTTCAAGGTAGTGAAACGATATCCGTCGATCCGCAATCAGATTGCCGTTGCCAAGACAGAGCCAGGAGACGAGAACAATCAGGATATCTCGGCACTCGTCGGTAAGGTAGATATCCGCAAACTCGAAGAATTCGAGCAGAACGATCCAGACGCTTATAGCTACTCGGGCGCGCTGTGCAAATCCAATCAGGGGTTGATGGAATTCGTCGAGATGTTCAAGGCGCCGATAAAAGTGTTGCACCCGCTGTTGACGGCAACTCAGGAAGGCAACTACAACGGCACCGAAGCCATTGGCGCAATCCCGTTCGATGGCATCGTACTCGCGCATTCTAACGAATCTGAATGGACGACCTTTCGAAACAATAAGCACAACGAAGCGTTTATCGACCGCGTGTACATCGTGAAGGTGCCGTACTGCCTGCGTGTATCCGAAGAGGTGAAAATTTACGAGAAGTTGATCAGCAACAGCGCGCTCCAGGCATCGCCCTGTGCACCGGATACCTTTCGTATGCTTGCGCAGTTTTCGGTGCTCTCCCGGGTAAAAGAACCGGAGAATTCGAACGTGTTTTCGAAGATGCGTGTTTATGACGGCGAGAACCTCAAAGACACCGATCCCAAAGCCAAGACGATGCAGGAGTATCGCGATGCTGCTGGAGTCGAAGAGGGTATGTCGGGTCTGTCGACGCGTTTTGCCTTCAAGATTCTCTCCAAGGTATTCAACTTTGATTCGACCGAAGTTGCCGCCAACCCCGTGCACCTGATGTATGTGCTCGAACAGCAGATAGATCATGAGAATTACTCGTCAGATACCCGGGATCGTTATCTGCGATTCATCAAAGAGTACATAGCGCCGAAGTACGTGGAATTTATCGGCAAGGAAATTCAGACCGCATACCTCGAATCGTATTCTGAATACGGCCAGAATATATTTGATCGCTATGTGATCTACGCTGACTTCTGGATACAGGATCAGGAATATCGGGATCCGGAAACCGGCGACATTCTCGATCGTGGATCCCTGAACGAAGAGCTCGAGAAGATCGAAAAGCCCGCCGGTATCAGCAATCCCAAAGACTTCCGCAACGAGATCGTAAACTTTGTATTGCGCGCGCGGGCCAATAACAACGGTGACAACCCTTCCTGGCTCAGCTACGAGAAGCTGCGTACGGTCATCGAGAAGAAAATGTTCTCCAACACGGAAGATCTGCTCCCGGTTATCTCGTTCAACGCGAAATCTTCGAGTGATGATCAGCGCAAGCACAACGATTTTGTGGCTCGCATGGTCGAACGGGGCTATACCGAAAAGCAGGTTCGTCTGTTAGCTGAGTGGTACCTGAGGGTCCGTAAATCTCAGTAGGAGTTGTGTGGTGTCATACATCATCGACCGGCGCGAGAATCCTAAAAACAAGAGCGCCGTTAATCGTCAACGCTTTCTTGATCGATACAAGAAACATATCAAGAAAGCCGTATCCGATGCGATCGATACTCGCAGTATCACCGATGTCGGACGAGGCGAAGAAGTTACCATTGCCGGTGACGATATCTCGGAGCCGGTTTTTCAACATGGCAGCGGCGGTCGGCGTTCGGTCGTCCGTCCGGGTAACAAGGAGTTTGTTGCCGGTGACCGTATTCCGCGACCGCCCGGAGGCGCCAGCGGCAGTGGTGGCGAGGCTTCCGACTCAGGCGAGGGTGACGACGACTTCGTTTTTCAGCTCACCCAAGACGAGTTTCTCGAGTTCCTCTTCGATGACCTGGAATTGCCTAACCTGACGAAACGACATCTCAAGGGTAGTTCCAGTTTCAAGTATGAGCACGCCGGATTTACCAACGACGGTGTACCCGCAAAACTTTCCGTTCTGCGATCCTTGAAGCAAGCCAAGGCGAGGCGCATAGCGCTTTGTGGTGAATCCCGCAGGCGCTTGAGCGCGGCCATTGAGAAGCTCGAGGAAGCCGAGGTTGAGGGCGATGAGCTAGGAATTTTTCGTCTGACCGATGAGATCGAGCGTCTGGAAAAACGCATCAAGCGGGTGCCTTTTCTGGATACGACGGATCTGCGTTTCAAGATGCACGTGAAACGTCCCGTGCCCACGTCCCAGGCGGTGATGTTCTGTTTGATGGATGTCTCCGGGTCTATGGACCAGAGCATCAAAGACATGGCGAAGCGCTTCTATCTGCTGCTCTATATGTTCTTGAAACGTCACTACGAAAAAACCGACATCGTGTTCATCCGTCATCACACCGTGGCAAAGGAAGTAGAAGAACAGGAATTCTTCTACTCCAGGGAAACCGGAGGCACGGTGGTCTCGAGCGCGCTGAAGCTCATGGACGAGATTATTGAGGCGCGTTATTCCCCTGATGATTGGAATATCTACGGCGCGCAGGCGTCGGATGGTGACAACTGGAACGATGATTCTCCCACCTGCACCAAACTGTTACGAGAGAAGCTGTTGCCGGTGGTGCAGTATTTCGCTTACGTGGAGATCACCAAGCGTAGCCACCAGGCACTATGGCGCGAGTACGATCAGCTTTCCGAAGAGTTCCCCGAGGCCTTTGCCCAACGGCACATTCAGAAAATTTCGGATATCTTTCCCGTCTTTCATGACTTGTTTCACAAAAAGGACGAGGCGTGAGCAAGAAGGCCGCCAAGTTCCTGTCGGATAGCAGCGACTGGACCTTTGAACTCATCGAAAAGTACGATTGTGAGATTGGACGAATCGCGCGAGCGTTCGGGCTCGACACCTATCCGAACCAGATAGAGATCATCCGCTCTGATCAGATGATGGACGCTTATTCCTCCATTGGCATGCCGGTTGGCTACAACCACTGGTCTTTCGGCAAACATTTCGTGGACGTGGAGCGCAACTATGAGCGCGGGCTTATGGGCCTTGCCTATGAGATCGTCATCAACTCGAATCCTTGTATCTCGTATCTGATGGAGGAAAATAACATGACGATGCAAGCGCTGGTGATTGCGCATGCATGTTATGGACATAACTCCTTTTTCAAAGGCAATTATCTGTTCAGGACCTGGACCGATGCGAGCGCCATCATCGATTATCTGGTATTTGCCAAGAAGTACATCCGCGATAGCGAAGAACGTTATGGCCCGCAGGCGGTGGAGGAAATTCTCGATTCCAGCCATGCATTGATGAATTACGGGGTGGACCGCTACAAGCGGCCTTATCCCATCTCTGCCGAGGAAGAGAAACGCCGCCAGGCGGAACGAGCCGAGTACGTACAGCGTAATCTCAATACTTTATGGCGCACGATCCCGCAATCCAAGCAAGTGGACGAGGACGAGGAAACCTGTTTCCCGAGTGAACCACAGGAAAATCTGCTGTATTTCATTGAGAAGAATGCGCCTTTATTGGAACCCTGGCAACGGGAGATCGTGCGCATTGTTCGCAAGGTGGCGCAGTATTTTTATCCGCAGCGGCAGACTCAGGTCATGAATGAAGGGTGGGCCACCTTCTGGCACTACACCCTGCTCAATCAACTGTACGACGAAGGTCTGGTCGACGACGGTTTCATGATGGAATTCCTCGCCTCCCATACGGCGGTGTTGAATCAACCGAGCTTCGATCACCCGGCTTACCGCGGCATCAACCCCTACGCGCTCGGGTTCGCCATGTACTCGGACCTGCGGCGCATCTGCGAGCATCCAACCGATGAAGATCGTGAATGGTTTCCCGAGATCGCTGGCGCCGACTGGCTCGAGGTTCTACCCAACGCCATGCGTGACTTCAAGGACGAGAGCTTCATCCAGCAGTTCCTTTCCCCAAAAGTGATGCGCGATCTCAGGTTGTTCGGCGTTGTGGACGATGACACCGAAAGCGACATCGAAGTGTCTGCCATTCACGATAATGATGGATATCGCCGCGTACGGGAATTGTTGGCGAGTCAGTACAACCTTGGCGATCAGGAACCCAACATACAGGTCACACGGGTGGAACTGAAAGGTGACCGCAGCCTGACTCTACAGCATTTCCAGCACCAGAGACGGCCGCTCGGGGCGACAACGGACGCGGTGCTCAAACACATGCATCGGTTGTGGGGTTTTCCGGTATATCTCGAGTCGGTGTGGCAAGACGAAGTAGTCGGCTCGGTATGCTGTCCTAAAGAGAAAACTAAAGAACAGGCCGCTTGACGCATCTAGCCCTCGATGCTTCCGATCGAGGGGCATGACACGCGATCAGGTAAATAGAACCACCTGAGATTTACCCGACCGAGTGGTACCGTTCCGTCATGGAGATATATCTCGTAGGTGGCGCCGTCCGTGATCGTCTCATGAACCTGCCCTCGGCTGACCGGGATTGGTTGGTTGTCGGGAGTTCCCCTGAGGAAATGGCGGCGCTCGGGTACCAGCAGGTTGGGCGTGATTTTCCGGTATTTTTGCATCCGGAAAGCCACGAAGAATATGCTCTTGCGCGCACCGAGCGCAAAACGGCCCCCGGGCACGGCGGGTTCGAGTTTGATACTTCCATGCAGGTTCGACTGGAAGAGGATCTTTCTCGCCGCGATTTGACGATTAACGCGATGGCCGAGGATAGTGAAGGCAAGGTGATTGACCCGTTCGGCGGTCGTGGGGATCTCGAGCGGAAATGCCTGAGGCACGTTTCGAGCGCGTTCGCAGAAGATCCATTGCGGGTATTTCGTCTGGCACGTTTTGCCGCCCAGCTTCCAGGATTTTCGGTCGCTGACGAGACCCTGACGTTGGCCCGCAACATGGCCGACAACGGCGAGTTGACGGAGTTGTCGGCCGAGCGGGTGTGGCAGGAGTGGCGCAAATCCCTCGCCGGCGACGAACCATCGGCGTTTCTTGTTGTGCTGCGCCAGTGCCATGCCCTCGAAGGGTGGTTTCGAGAGTTGCGGGCACCAGACCTGACCTATCCTGCCGCGCTCGAATCCCCCCTACACCGTTTCGCATCCCTTGGCTGGGCGATTGGCAGCGAGGCGGTCAATACGTTGGCCGAAAGGTTAAAAGCACCAAACGAGTTTCGCCGGTTGGCAGCTGGCGTGGCGATCCACGGTTCGGTGTTTGCGCGCTGGCGGAAAACACCAGCGATCGAGGTCTACCAGAGTGTGAAGGCCGCCGATGGGTTCAAGCAAGAGAGCGATTTTCTCGATTTACTCACTGTCGTTGCAGCATGCGCAGGCGTCAACCTCGATGATCTGGCAGCGCTTTGCGGCGCGATACGCGTGGAAGTGGTTGCCGCACCCTTCGTCGAAGCGGGCCTCATCGGTGTTGAACTTGGACGTGCCCTCGATGATGCCCGCGCCAGGCGGATCTCAGAGGCTCAATAACCTGCTTGCCCTCTAACATTGGCAGGAAGCGGGGTAGTTGGAACGCAGTCCGTAGCGTGTTTTCGCTGCGAAACGTTCACGAATGTGCACGGCACGTTTGTCGTTTAATGTGTGCGGCGCGTTTGTTGTCTGTGTTATATTGACCTGAATATGGGTCGACCTAAATGGAGGTCCGATTTTGAAAACACTCTCTCTTTCGGAAGCAAAAATCTCGCTGAGCAAGCTCATCGATCAAGTGGCCAGGACGGATGATGAGATCGTCATTACAAAAAACGGCAGACCGGCGGCTGTTCTTGTGAGCCCCGACGAATACGACAGCTGGAAGGAGACATTGGCCGTCCGATCGGACACGGTGCTCATGGAAGAGATACGGGCAGGGCTCGGTAGACTCAAGAAGAAGCGTGCGAAACTCTACAGTCTTGAGGAACTTCTACCCGGGTAAAAAACAAGCGTGCCAGCTTCTTCGCATCGTTTGAAGGTCCCCGATGAGGTCGTGGATTTCCTTCGAGGCCTTCATCCTCGGATCAAGGCAAAGATCAAGGAAGGTCTGAGGATCATTATAACCGACCCAAACTCGGGCAAAGTGTTGCACGAAGAACTTTCGGGATTGCGAAGCTTTCGGGTCGGCAGATTCGGGATCATATACCGGGTTGCGAAGCGTAACGTGCTTGAGGTGATTGCCGTGGGGCCCCGAGAGAGGATTTATGAAGAGACCTATCGGCTGGTTCGCAAGGAAGTCCGGAAGCAGGAGACGTAAGTTCCCGTGCAAATGGGCCTCTATTGTTCGGTTTCCAGCGTTGGCAGGAAGCGGGGTGGTTGGAAGGCGCGGGTTGTTTGTTCAAACGCATAAGCGACCTGAATCAGCACGGGTTCGGAAAACGCCGGTCCGATAAAGGCAATGTTCACAGGCAAACTCGAGATGTAGCCCGCGGGAACGACCACACTCGGGTTACCGGAGATTGCCGCGAGAGATGAACTGCTGAGCTGGAAGCGGTCGCCGTGCACCCAGTCGGTTTTCCAGGCCGGTGCGTTGACGGGTGCGATCAGGACGTCCAGGTCGTGCTCCGAGAAAGCCTCGCTGAACGCCCGTCGAACCAGCAGTGCGCTTCCTTCCAGGGCAGTCTGATAAGCAGGGTCAGATAGTCCCGCCATCGCTTCCGACTCGGTGAATACGTTTTGGCCGAACAGCGGCATCACTGAGGTTGCATTTGCGTTGTTGAAGGCGATGAGATCGGCCAGGGTCGCGAGGTTATTTGGATTGCCATGCTCGCCTAGATACTCGGCGATGCCGGCTTTGAACTCGAATTTCATCACCGCGAACTCTGCATCGCGCAAGGTAGAGGTACTATCGATCCGAACCGGATCGATTATCTCGGCGCCAAGGTCGGTCAGGGTCTCGATCGTCGAGGTGAATATCCGTTCGACTCCGGGGTATTTGCCTGATCCGAAAAAGCTCCGCAGAACGCCGATTCGTGTCCCATTGAGATCGAGTGTTTGAGTATCCGGCATGAAGTTCACCGGGGTGGGAAAGCGTCGCGCGCCGCGATCGCGCGGATCGTATCCGACCAGTGCTTCGAGCAACATCGCCGCGCCCAGAACGGTCTTTGCCATGGGTCCCGCGGTATCCTGAGTGTGGGAAATAGGGATGATGCCCCGACGGCTCACCGTGCCGACGGTGGGTTTGATGCCAACGACACCGTTGATACCGGCCGGGCAGACAATCGAGCCGTCGGTCTCGGTGCCGACGGCTAACGGGGACAATCCTGCGGCAACCGCGACGGCAGAGCCGCTGGACGACCCGCAGGTGTTGCGATCGAGAACGTGAGGGTTCCTGGTTTGTCCAGCGACGCTGCTCCAGCCGCTGGATGAGTCGTTTGAGCGAAAGTTGGCCCACTCACTCATATTTGCCTTGGCCAGAATCACCGCACCGGCAGCGCGTAACCGCGCGGTGAGGAACGCATCGTTCGTCGCGCGATGTCCAAGCAGCGCGAGAGATCCCGCCGTTGTCTCCATGGCATCACCGGTGTCGATATTGTCCTTGAGCACCACGGGTATGCCGTGAAGTGGACCGGTGGGACCCGTTGCGGCGAATCTCCTGTCCAGTTCCTGTGCGATGGCTATGGCGTCCGGGTTGGTTTGGATGATGGCGTTGAGACGGGGACCGAGGTTGTTCATTGCAATGATTCGATCGAGAAAAAACCGGGTGATGGCCACGGCCGTCAATTCGCCATCGGCGAGGCGCTGTCTCAGATCCGGGACCGTGAGACTTTCCAGACCCGTTACGATGCTCGAGGAAACGATAGTTTGGTCATCCGTGCTGGTTAGGGTGGAAGCGGCATTGTCTGGAGTGCCCGTTTCCTTCTCCGCCTCGATTTTATTCGCGGCGTCAGGTGTTGTCGCGACCCCTTTCGTTACCACCTCTGTTTTTATCGCGACCTGTTCTTGTGCCGCGGCCTGCTCTTTTGTCGCGACCTCCTCTTTTGTCGCGACCTCGCATCCCATCATACCGACAAGCGTCAGCAGCATGAGCCCCGAGACGGGGTTGGTCCACCCTGACCGTGAATGCGCGTTAACCGTCACGAACTCGTTGAATGCGCACCCCCACGGTTTCCGTGTTGGCGATCGCATCGGGTTTCTGTACCTCCACCGATACCTGCGTGACCGCAAAGTCATCGAGTACCAACGCAGCAATGCTTTCCGCCAGGGTTTCTATGAGCTGGAACTCTGCCTGGGCAACGAATGTGCGCACGCGTTCCGCCAGCGCGGCATAGTCCACCGCGTTGGCGATGTCGTCGTGGGCCGCGGCGGTTGCCGTTTCGTTCTGGACTTCCAGGGAAACGAGTACCGTCTGCAGGCTGGTTCGCTCCCGGGGATGGATGCCGATGATGGTCTCGACGACCAGGTTTCGGATAAAAACCGTGTCACTTCGCGGTTCGCTCATGGCGGCGACAGCTCCGTCATGGGCCAACGGGCGCGTGCGATGATGGCAAGAGGTTCGCGGTGTCCTGCCTGAAGTCGCAGGTAGCCGGCGTATGCCACCATGGCACCGTTGTCCGTGCACAGTTCGGGTTTTGCGTAGTAGGTTGTTTCTGGTAGTTCGGCCGAGAGCCTTTCTCGCAATCTGCGGTTGGCGCTGACACCACCGGCGACGACCAGATGTGGCACCCCGGTTTGCTCGACCGCGCGCAGGCATTTGATCGATAACGTATCGATCACCGCATCCTCGAATGCCCGGGCGATGTCCGCTCGATCCTGGTCTGTCAATGGGCTGTGATCTTTGACGGTGTTGAGAGTGAAGGTCTTGAGCCCGCTGAAACTGAAATCCAAACCCGGTCGGTCAGTCATCGGGCGCGGAAATCGAAACCGAGTGGGATCGCCTTTCTCGGCACAACGGGCTAGAAGCGGTCCGCCTGGATAACCGAGATCCAGCATCTTGGCGGCTTTGTCGAACGCCTCCCCCGCGGCATCATCGAGGGATTCACCGAGCAGGGAATAGTCACCAATGCCGTGCACCTCGACTAGCTGGGTATGTCCGCCGGAAACCAACAGTGCGATGAAAGGAAGCGGTGGGCCGGCATCGTCACCCTCTTTTTCCATGAGAGGTGCCAGCAGGTGCGCCTCCATGTGGTGAACGCCAACTGCAGGAATATCGAGGCCCCAGGCAAGGCTTCGGGCGAAGCTGGCCCCCACCAGCAGTGCGCCCATTAACCCGGGCCCTGCGGTGTAGGCCACGCCATCGAGATCGGCTAGATTTTTGTCTGCACGAGTGAGTACTTCACGACACAGCGGGATGAGTTTGCGGATGTGATCGCGCGAGGCGAGTTCCGGAACCACGCCGCCGTATTGCGCATGAATATCAACCTGGCTGAAAAGAGCGTCAGCCAACAGCCCATCGGTTGGGTGGTACAGGGCAACACCCGTCTCATCACAGGAAGTTTCAATGCCTAGAATCAGCATTGATGCATTCTACCGTGTTCCCGCTGTCGGCGAGTCGAAAAACAGCGGCTACTCTTACTGTCGAGGAGATTTTGCAAAGTAGGACAAATGCCATTAAAATCGCCGCCCTTCTAACGCACCCAAGGTATGTCGACAACCTATGCCGAGTGTAAAGGTCAAAGAAAACGAGCCGTTCGATGTCGCTCTGCGCCGCTTCAAGCGGTCTTGCGAAAAAGCGGGAGTTCTTTCGGAAGTACGCCGCCGGGAGTTTTACGAAAAACCTACGTCGGTTCGCAAACGCAAAGCGGCGGCAGCGGTCAAGCGCCATCTGAAAAAGCTGCAGCGAGAAGCGCGCCGCTTCGAAAAAAACTACTAGCAGTCTGCCGGACTGCCATCACTGAGCGGACACATGTCCGATCTCCAATTTCAGATCAGCGAAACCACGAAGGTGGCAATGAAGGCCCGTGACAAAAGGCGGGTGGCTGCGTTGCGGCTGATACTTGCGGAAATAAAGCAGCTGGAAGTTGACGAACGTCGCGAGCTGACAGATGAAGACATTCTGGAGATTCTCATTCGTTTGCTTAAACAGGGTAACGATTCGCTGACTCAGTTTCGCGATGCGAATCGTTTGGATCTGGTGGATCAGGAACAGTTCGAGATCGACCTGATCAGAACGTTCATGCCAGAACCGCTATCGGAAGAGGAATTGGATGCGCTGATCACCCAAACCATCGCCGCCGCGGGGGCTGAATCCATGAAGGACATGGGTAAGGTCATGGGCGAGTTGGCAGGTGCGGTGCAAGGTCGGGCGGACATGGGTGCGGCCAGCGCCAAAGTGAAGGCGCTACTCGCCGGATAGTCTTACAACAGCGTAATAAAGCGACAAAATTTTTCTGCTATCTTGTTACCCCGCAATCGTAGGTTTGAATGTTTCGTATGGAGCCCGTGATTCCCGTCATCCTTGCCGGTGGTACTGGCAGCCGCTTGTGGCCACTGTCGAGGGAGCTGTATCCCAAACAATTCCACGCGCTTTTCGATGAACACTCGCTGCTTCAGAATACCTTGCTGCGCGCTGCGCGAACGACTTCTCGAGACCCCATCATTGTCTGCAACGAGGAACACCGCTTCTTGGTCGCCGAACAATGCCGAGCGCTGAACCAACCCTGGGCATCCATCATTCTGGAACCGGAAGGACGAAATACGGCACCCGCCATCGCGCTGGCGGCGTTGGCGGCTTGTCGGTCGGCCAAACGACCGCTATTGCTCGTGCTCCCTTCGGATCACCTGATTGGCGATACGGAGGTGTTCTGCGAGGCGGTCGAGGTGGCAGCGAAGGCGGCGAGCGAAGGTGATCTCGTTACCTTCGGAATAACGCCGACCCGCCCCGAAACGGGATACGGTTACATCGAGTCGAACGGTGCCGAGGAAAACAAAGCGACTCCTGTTCGCTCGTTTGTCGAGAAGCCGGATCTCGACACGGCGCGTCGCTATCTGGCCTCCGGAGATTATCTCTGGAACAGTGGCATGTTCGTGTTGGACGCTAAGGTCTATCTCGACGAGGTCGCGAAATTCTGCCCGGAGATGCACGCCAAGGTGACGGCGGCGTACGAATCGGGTGCGAAGGATTTGGACTTCTTCCGCCCGGGACCGGAGTTTCTCGACAGCCCTTCCGATTCCATCGACTACGCGGTCATGGAGAAAACAGATCGTGCGGTCGTCGTTCGTACGAATTTCGATTGGAGCGACATCGGCAGTTGGTCTTCCCTGTGGGAGTCGTCGTCTCATGACGATGAAGGCAACCACCTCGCAGGAGACGTGGTTGCCGTTGCAACTAGAAATTCCTACGTGCTTGCCAAAAACCGTCTGGTCGGGACCATTGGTATCGAAAATCTGGTGATCGTGGAGACGGCGGACGCTGTGCTTGTTGCTGATAAGAGTCGAGTACAGGACGTAAAACTTCTCGTGGAGAAACTGAAGAGTTCCAATCGGGAGGAACACCGTACCCACAGGGAAGTATTCCGCCCCTGGGGTAGTTTTGAATCCGTTGGAAAGGGTGAGCGTTATCAGGTCAAACGTATCAAGGTCAAACCCGGTGCATCGCTCTCGCTGCAGATGCACCATCACCGCGCGGAACACTGGGTGGTGGTTCGCGGTACCGCCGAGGTCACTCGTGGCGAGGAGACCTTCATGCTCGGTGAAAATGAAAGTACCTACATACCGCTGGCCACCAAACACCGATTGAAGAATCCTGGCAAACTCACCCTCGAACTCATCGAGGTTCAGGTCGGCGCTTACCTCGGGGAGGATGACATTATCCGCTTCGAAGACATATACGGACGATAAGCGTAGGGGGTCGATAGGGTCAGGTTGCTTCAGGGCGGAGAGTTCGTCTCGCGCCCTCCAGTGTGCACTCTGCGTTTGTACTACGGGCAGTTTGCTTCGCAAACTGGATAGCAATTAGCTTGCGAATTGCCTTCGACCTCAACCTCGCGACGCTTCTTCATGAATAATCCTTACCTGATGCTCCGGTCTTAGGCAGCAATCCCATGTGGTGGTAATCTCTGTGAGGTCATGGCCGGTCGTATCCCGCAATCTTTCATCAACGATCTGCTCGCCCGGGTGGATATCGTTGATGTCATCGATTCACGGTTGACGCTGAAAAAGGCAGGCAAGAATTACCAGGCCCTGTGCCCTTTCCACGACGAAAAGACCGCGTCTTTCTCGGTTAGCCCGGATAAGCAGTTCTACCACTGCTTCGGTTGTGGCGTGAGCGGTACGGCGTTGACGTTTTTGATGGAGCACGACCGCCTGGAGTTCGTCGAGGCCGTGGAGAACATGGCGGCGCTCGTAGGACTCGAAGTGCCAAGGGAAAAGGGTGCGGCGAGAGCGCGGGACAACTCGAACATCTACGAGCTTCTTTCCCGGGCAGCAAAACACTTTCGCCGATCCCTGAAAACCTCCCCTGAGGCGGTTGGCTATCTCAAAAACCGGGGTCTGACCGGTGAGGTTGCCAGAGATTTTGGCATCGGGTATGCCCCCGAAAGTTGGGATGGGATTGTCCGGGCGATGCCGGATGCCAGTGAGAAGGACTTGCTGGAGGCAGGTCTGCTCACCAGTAACGACAAAGGCCGCATATACGACAGGTTTCGTAACCGCATCATCTTTCCGATCAGAGATACTCGCGGGCGGGTCATCGGATTTGGCGGGCGAATATTCACCGGTGACAGTGGGCCGAAATATCTCAACTCCCCGGAAACGCCCGTTTTCCATAAAGGTCGAGAACTTTACGGCCTCTTTGAGGCACGTAAGGCACTGCGTCATATCGACCGGTTGGTGTTGGTTGAAGGATATATGGACGTCGCGGCGTTGGCCCAGGCGGGGGTAGCCAATGCGGTGGCAACGCTTGGCACCGCGTCCACCGAAGCCCACTTCCACAAGCTGTTTCGCTATACCCAGGAAGTTATCTGTTGTTTTGACGGTGATAGTGCCGGTCGCAAGGCCGCGTGGCGGGCACTGGAAAACGCTCTGTCCACGTTGACGGAAGGCAGGCAGCTCAAGTTTGTTTTTCTACCCGACGGAGAAGACCCGGACACCCTGGTGCGCGCGCGAGGGCGCCAGGGTTTCGTCGACCTTCTCGATGCGGCCCTGCCGGCGATCGAATACCTGTTTGAGCAACTGGCGGATGGATTGACGATGCAGAATCTGGACGATCAGGCGCGCCTCGCCAGTCTAACCATGCCGTACATAGATCGTGTGCCCCGGGGTATTCTCAAAGATCTGATGCTGAACCGATTGCACTCGATGACCGGATTTATTCCGGAACAGGACCCGCGTGGTTCTTCTCAGGCAAAGCACACGCATACCGCCGCCCCGGCTAAGCTCTCCCCGCTGAGTAAACGCTTACTGACTTATCTCCTGAAGAAACCCGAGTTGTATCAGACCTTGCCGGTAGAGAAACGGCGCGAGCTGACTCTTCTGGATAAAGGGGACCTGTTTCTGGATGTTGTCAAATATATTGATAAAAATCCGGAGGCAGATAGTGCCTTGTTGCTCGGTCGCTGGTCCGGAGATGCCGTCCATGAAGAACTCGTGGTACTTTTCGAGCGACGGTTGGATTTGGCGGAAGGTGCGATGCAGGCTGAGTTTGTGGACGGCGTGGGGCGTTATGTGACCCACATCAATAGCGCCGAGCGGCGCCGATTACTCGAGGAAATGAAGGAAGCACCCTCAACCGACAAGCTGAAACGATTCTGGACGCTCAAAAAAGCGGACGATTGAGATCATCGGGGCAATTAGTCCCACTGGACACTATGCTTAACATTCGTGGTCTAAGTTTGCGTCGGTGCCTGGAATAATGCCGAGTTAAGACCCACATACGGCTTGCAAATTACGTGGTACGCCCGCATCTAGGCGGGTATACTGCTCCGTTTGCCTGGATAGGGTGGCTCCGCTCGTTCTTTTTTTGATGGCTAAAAGAAAAGAAAGTGTGGAGTCGGGGGCCGACAACTAAAGTTCACAATTGAGGTGCCATGAGTACACAGACGTCTGAACAACAGCAATCTCGCTTAAAGGATCTTATCGCGAAGGGAAAAGAGCAAGGGTATATCACCTATGCCGAGGTCAATGACCATCTCCCCGACGATATTTCCGATCCGGATCAGATCGAAGACATTATCCGCATGATCAACGATATGGGTATCACGGTGTATGAACACGCACCCGATGCCGATGAGCTGTTGACCACTCAGGAAAACACTGCGGATGATATCGCGGCCGAAGAAGCCGCGGCCGCGCTTGCCGCAGTGGAGACCGAAGTAGGTCGCACAACCGATCCCGTGCGCATGTACATGCGCGAAATGGGAACGGTAGAGCTTCTCACCCGAGAAGGGGAAATCGCCATCGCCAAGCGCATCGAGGAAGGTATTCGCGATGTGCTGTCGGCGTTGTCACACTACCCGGGTCCGGTTGAGTATCTGCTGGAAACCTATGCGGAAGCGACTAAAGAAGGTCGCTTGAGCGACATGCTTGTCGGTTATCTGGACCCCACCGATGTGGTTCCTGCGGCACCGCAAGTTCAACCCGGTGTGCAGGCAGCAAAAAAAGATGACGATGACGACGAGGAAGAGGATAAAGGTCCCGATCCCGTGGAAGCCAAACGTCGATTTACCGCGCTGAAGCGCCAGTTCAACAAGACTCAGAAGATCGTCGCCGCCAAGGGGCGCAAGGACAAGGATGCCATCACTCAGCTGAAAAAGCAGGGCGTGGTCTTCTCGCCATTCAAACTCGTGCCCCGTCACTTTGATAAGATCACCGATATGGCCCGTGAAGGGTTGTTTCGGCTGCGCCGTCAGGAACGCATCATTCTGGGTATCTGTGTGCGCGATGCTCGTGTGCCACGGCACGTGTTTCGCAAGGAGTACATGGGCAGCGAAACCAGCATTGTGTGGGTGAACAAACTCATCAAGGCAAAAAAGGACTTCTCTGCCTCCCTGGAAGCACAGAAGGACGACATCATCCGCGCTCAGAAAAAACTCAAGGCGCTCACCCACGAGACCAAGCTTACCGTCACCGAGATCAAGGACATCAATCGGCGCATGTCGCTGGGAGAAGCAAAAGCCCGGCGGGCAAAGAAAGACATGGTGGAAGCGAACCTGCGTCTGGTGATTTCCATTGCCAAGAAGTACACCAATCGCGGCCTGCAGTTCCTGGATCTGATCCAGGAGGGCAACATCGGTCTCATGAAAGCGGTGGACAAATTCGAGTATCGACGCGGGTACAAGTTCTCCACCTATGCTACCTGGTGGATTCGTCAGGCCATCACTCGATCGATTGCGGACCAGGCACGCACCATCCGTATTCCCGTGCATATGATCGAGACCATCAACAAGCTCAACCGGGTCTCGAGGCACATGCTCCAGGAGATGGGTCGCGAACCCACACCGGAAGAACTGGGCGATCGCATGGATATGCCCGAGGACAAGGTTCGCCGGGTGCTGAAGATCGCCAAAGAGCCGATTTCCATGGAGACACCCATCGGTGACGATGAAGATTCACATCTGGGCGATTTCATCGAGGACGCCACCATCGGTTCGCCGGTGGAACTCGCCACCGGCGAAGGTCTGAAAGAGGCGACACGAGAAGTTCTCGGTGGGTTGACCGCACGCGAGGCGAAGGTGCTAAGGATGCGCTTCGGCATCGACATGAATACCGACCATACCCTGGAAGAGGTGGGTAAACAGTTCGACGTCACAAGGGAGCGCATTCGCCAGATCGAGGCGAAAGCCCTTCGCAAGCTGCGCCATCCGAGCCGTTCGGAACACCTGAGAAGTTTCCTCGATGAATGGATGGAGGGTGGCGGGGGAAGCAGGACCCCATAAACCAGCTCTAACGAAGTTAAAACGGCCTTCATTAGAAGGTCGTTTTTTTACCTGCATCTCGAACCGTCGTTATCTCCGGAGCTTCATAATAAAGTTCCCTTGTAATCCTCGTCTTGAATAGTCAAAATGTGTGACCAGTCATAAATAGTGGTCATAAAGATGGGAACGAGCATCGGCGCAGCCAAATTCAAGGAGCAGTGTCTGGCACTCCTGGATCGGTTACCCCCCGAGGGCATCATAATTACCAAACACGGAAAAAAATTGGCGCGTTTGATTCCCTACCGGGAAGGCAATGGAGAGTTGCTGGATTCGTTGCGTGGCAAGATTCGGATTGACGGAGACATCATGTCTACGGGTATTGATTGGGAATCCACCGGATCAAAAATTAGATGATAAATCTTGATACCCACATTCTCGTATTTGCTTTGGCGGGAGAGTTGACAGCGAAAGAAAGGGAAATTTTACGAGATCACTCGTGGGGTATCTCGGGCATCGTCCTGTGGGAGTTGGCCAAACTGGTACAACTTGGTCGATTGCAATTGGATCTCGAAGATCGATTTGTCCGTCGCACTCTTAGGTCGGTACACGTCTGGCCTATCGATCTGGACGTCGCCAATACATCAACGAGGCTGGATTTTGAAAGTGATCCTGCAGACGAACTGATTGCCGCCACCAGTATTGTGCACGAGGTGCCGCTCCTCACCCGCGACGATCGTATTCGCCAGTCCAAGCTGGTTCCGTTTGCTTGAGGTGGGGCTACTTTTCCTGGGAAGACGTTGTAAAATCGCCGCCCTTGGGCCTATAACTCAGTTGGTTAGAGTAGTGGACTCATAATCCATTTGTCCCAGGTTCGAGTCCTGGTGGGCCCACCATCTTCGGAAATACGACGGTTGTCGTGACTGGTCTGTCGAGTTCCGGATCAACCGACGACAAGATTTCAACCGACAGAGGACTAAGCGTTTGCACACGATCGCCGCGTTCTTCAAAGACCGCATGCAGGTCAATGCCGTGTTGATTGTGCTTTGTTTTGTTTCTGTCCTGTTGCTCAGAACTCAGAGCGGGGCGAGCTACGCGACGTACCTACTGGCAATTGCCATGCTGGTGACCGTTAGTCAATGGAACGACGTATTTTCGATTCGGTTGATGTGGGGTACGGTCGCGTTGTTGTTGTATCTTGCACTCACATGCTTCTGGTCCGACCCGTTTGTCGACCGGGAGGCGTTTTCGGTCTTCTCGCGCGCGTTGCTGGTGTTTTTCTTTGTTGTAGCTTTTGCGGAGTGTCAGTTACGCGGCCAGCTACAGCGTTGGTTGGGGCGCGCCATGGCCGTGGTGGGTAGCATTGCGACCCTGGCCGCTATCATCGTCTTCGTGATAAGCGATCCTGCCGATGGCAGACTGAACGGACTGGGGCAACTCGACACCCATGTCATCGCGGCGTTGGTGTACGGGGTGGTGCTGATTTTTGTGCTCGATACGTTGGTCCGTGAACAATCGCTACGTTGGAAGAGTTTTGCCGTTATCAGCGGAATAATCATCGTTTGTGCGGTGATGCTGTCGGACTCACGTAACGCCTGGGTGAGTGTTCTCATCGGAGTGGGGGTATTTTTATTGGCCCACGCCACACCAGACAAGCAGCGCTTCCTCGCTGGTATCGTCGCGATGGGGGTCGTGTTTGGGGTGCTACTCGTTGGTTTACTCGCTAACGATGTCGCTCGCGAGGTGTTGTTGCCACGGGGGGATAGCTTCAGAGGAGTCATCTGGTTTTCGGTAATCAGCGAGGTCATTCAGCAGGGGCCGCTGTTTGGTCTCGGAATACTCACGGACAACGACGTGACGGCGGGTGGTAACACGTTCCTTCATCCGCACAGCATGTATCTGTCGGTTTTTTGGCAAGGTGGTCTTGTGGGGCTAACGCTTTTCGCCGTGGTGGTGGTTGGCACGCTGCGAGTGCTACTGAAGCACTATGATAGTGCCGATGCCAAGCTCGCGCTGGGAATTTTAGGAATTGCCTTACCCGCCTATTTGTTAGACGGTCATGAGCTGATCGACAAGGTCGGCTCCACCTGGCTGCTGTTCTGGTTACCTGTGGCGATCAGCCTCGGTTTCCGCTGGAGCCAGCCCGCTCGATAATTTCCAGGGTTTGTTGTGCCGCTCTGTCCCATGAGAACTTCGCGGCTTGAGGTATGGCTTTCGCAGCGAGTGTGTCATACAAGGCGCGGTCAGTGATCAGGCGTTTTATCGCCTCCGCGATATCATCTACCGATTGGGGATCGACAAGGAGTGCAGCCTCTCCGGCGACTTCCGGCATTGAAGAGACGTTGCTGGTAATGACGGGTTTTCCAAAGGAAAGTGCTTCGATGATCGGGAGACCGAAACCTTCGTATAAAGAAGGAAACAGGAGAAAATTACATCCCGCGTATAATGCTGACAATTCGTTGTCGTCAGCGGAGCCTACGTACTCCACCTGTTGCTCAAGACCGAGAGCTGTTACGGAACGCTCAAGAGGTTCCATCCTCCAGCCTCGACCACCGGCGATGACTAGGCGCGGTGACTCAAAGTTCTCCATTTGTAGTTTTGCCAACGCTTCAAGGCAGCGTTGTAGATTCTTGCGAGGTTCCAAGGTTCCTACAAAAAGCATGTAGGGTGGACGAATTTCTGAACTTGGCTCGTTCGGGTGAAGTGAACTGGCCTCGTACACCACATCTATTTTGGGCTGAAGTTTTGGATAGAGTGAGACAAGATCGGAGGCAGTCGCCTGTGAGACGGCAATGATCCGCGTTGCAAGTTGTAGCGATGCGGGTGTCAACAGCCGTTCGGCGGTGAGTCCACGTAGCTGCATGGTGTCGGGGTATAGGCGCCACGTGCAGTCGTGTATGGAGAGCACGCAGGGGATTGATCTGAGCAGCAGGGGAAGATGATGGCGTGGAGACCAGAATACGTCGAGTCGGTCCTTGCGAGCCCAGTTCTGGAACTTGATTTGTTCGAGGACAAGGTTTAGTCCGCCGTAGGAAGAGTTGTTCAACCGCCAATGCACGTTTCCCACATCGATCCAGGGATTGTCTGGCATCCGTCTGCCGTAGAGGAACCATTGGTGATGTGACGATTGGATCAACCGTTTCAATAATTCGGTTGTATAACGGCCAATTCCGTTCTTGGGATGGGCCAGTGGCCGAGCGTCGACACCGATTCGCAAATCTGACTACTCTTCGATACTCAAGGGCCGGTACCCGGCGCCAGCTGAATTGCTCTACACACCACACCCTTATCATACCCGAAATCAACACTGTCTAGATCAATTCGGTGATGCGTAACGCGTTAGCCGAGAGCGACCCGAGGCAGCGATTGTACGTTAATCAGCGCGCCAACCGGCACGCGAGGGAATTCGCGAATGACACGAGGGTGTTTTATCATCTGCGAACTTTCTGTATTCAGTCGGGTGCCTGTGCCGAGTGCCAACAAGAGCGATGTGACCAAGACCAACAGCTTCATCTGCGCCAGGGGCTGGGTACGCGTCGATCACACTTCAGACTTACGTCATCGATAAACGATGAAACTGATTATTCAGCTTCCCTGCCTGGACGAAGCCGAAAGCCTACCGACGACGCTCGCGGCACTGCCTCGTGAAGTGGATGGGTTCGACACAGTCGAGTGGTTGATCATCGACGATGGCAGTACCGATGGAACAGCGGATATCGCAAGGGCTTGCGGCATAGACCACGTCGTAACTCACACCAAAAACCTCGGTCTGGCCCGCGCCTTTATGTCGGGGCTCTCCCACTGTCTTGAGCTCGGTGCTGACGTAATCGTGAATACCGATGCCGACAATCAATACGATGCCCGCGACATCCCCACGCTAACCGCACCGATTCTGCGCGGTGAGGCGGACATGGTCATCGGGGCGCGTCCCATCGAGGACGTAGAACACTTTTCTGCGATCAAGAAGCTTCTTCAGCGTCTTGGTAGCCGGGTCGTTCGAATGGCCAGCAAGACGGAGATAACGGATGCTCCAAGCGGCTTCCGTGCGATCAGTCGCAGCGCCGCACTTCGAATCAACGTGTTCAGCGAATACACCTACACGTTAGAAACCATCATTCAGGCAGGACAACGTAATATCGCCACCACGTCTGTTCCGGTTCGAACCAATCCCGATATGCGTCCGTCGCGATTGTTCAAGAGCATTCCCCAATACCTGCTCCGTTCCATGCTGACAATTATTCGCATCTTCGTTGTCTACAAACCCTTCGCTTCGTTCGTCACCGTCGGATCACTGTTGCTGTGCGGTGGCGCTTTGATCGGCGTTCGCTACCTCTACTTTCTGACAATCGGAGAGTCTGGCGGACATGTGCAATCGCTTATTCTCGCCTCTCTGCTGATCGGCATCGGCATCCAGACAATTCTAATTGGGTTCGTCGCAGACCTGCTTTCCGTCAATCGCAAGCTGCTCGAGGAATTGAAGTTCCGGCAATTGGAGGATCGGTTGTCTCACCAGCACAAGGAGACCGAATTACAATCCCACCCAATCCCAGCAGAAAAGAGCGAGAAACCTGCGGGTTAAATCAGCCACGTTTGGGTTGCTCTGGTAATTGAGCCTCAATCCTCCGATCGCGATACAACACCACAC
>JACZXA010000251.1 GCA_022571865.1 Pseudomonadota bacterium | reverse complement strand
CAACAAACGCATCGTTCGAGCAGCCACGCGGGAGAAGATCGGTGCCGCGACCGTGCCACCACCAATGTTCTTGCCTTGAGGTTCGTTGACCACGACAACCATCACGATACGGGGGTCGGTTGCGGGCACGATACCCGCGAACAACGCCACGTGGCGCCGGTCGTCATAACCAGCAGAACCAACTTTGCGTGACGTACCCGTCTTCCCCGCGACCCGGTAACCGGTGACCCGTGCCTTCGGGGCGGTGCCACCGGCCTCGGTCACCCCCACCATCATGTCCAAAATCTCACCTACCCGATCCGCGTCGAAGACCCGCCTGCCCTTGGGCGGGTCATTCTGCTTCACAACCGATACGGGTATCCTGATCCCGAAGGTAGCCAGGCTCAGGTAAGCCCGGGCCAACTGCAGCGGCGAAACCGCCAGTCCATATCCGTAAGCCAAGGTTGTCCGCATGACAGGGTTGCCGAGACCGCGGTCCGACAACTTGCCAATGGATTCACCCGGCAAACCGGTACCCACGTATGCACCGTAGCCCGCTCGGTTCAGCACGTCGTACACGGCTCGCTCGTCAAGCGTGAGCGCCACTCTGGCAATGCCCACCTGACTGGATTTCTGCAGCACCTCACTCAGGCTGATCACCCCAAAATTCCGCGTGTCTTTCACGAGCTTGCGGCCAACTCTAAAATACCCGGGGTTGGTGTCGATCAGCGTCGAAGGGCGATACCGACCGGATTCCAAGGCGGCCAGCACCGTAAACGGCTTGACTGTCGAACCGGGTTCATAGGCGTCCGTGACCGCCCGGTTGCGCATACCCTGGTAATGATTGTTGGACAAATCGTTCGGGTTGTAGGAAGGAAGGTTCACCAGCGCAAGAACTTCACCCGTACGTACATCGAGCATCACCAGAGACGCTGAAACCGCCCGGTGTCCGGCTACGGCTGCTTTGAGTTCACGATAAGCAAAAAACTGCAAACGTAGATCCAGAGACAACGTCAGATCGGTTCCGAATTGCGGTGCCGAAAGGTATTCGAGGTCCTGGACCGTGTTACCGCGCCGATCTTTCAACACCATCTTCCGTCCGTGCTGTCCCTTGAGCAGATCGTTGAAAGAAAGTTCGATACCCTCGAGACCCACGTCATCCACATCGGTGACACCGATTACATGAGCGGTGGTTTCGCCCGCCGGGTAGTAACGCCGGTATTCAGGCTGGAAAAACACACCCTCGAGCCCCAGGGCACGAAGCTGTTCGGCTTTCTTCCAGGACACGCGGCGTTTCACATACATGAACTCACGTTTCGCTTGCGCATCGAGCCGACGCTCGAGTGCGACCCGATCCAGGTCCAACACCTCCGTCAATGCGCGTAGCGTTGTCGCATCGAACTGGGTCAAGCTCGGATCCGTCCACACGGCCACGACCGGGGTGCTTACTGCCAGTGGCTCCCCCAACCGGTCGTATACGACACCTCGATAGGCAGGCAAGGTCTCGAAACGGATTGACCGGGCATCGCCTTGTTGTTGGAGAAACTCGCGCTGGGTTACATTCAGATACACAACACGCGCCACGAGACCCGCACAACTGACAACAAACAAACCAACAACCGTATAATGGCGCCAAAGTTTCAAGGTTCGATTCGCTCCACATCCTCAGGGAAACTCATGCCCAGTTCATCCCGAGCGGTCCGTTCCACACTTTGATAAGCCGCTAAAGCCGCACGTTCGATCAGTAATCTGCTGTACTCGGCGAGATGTTCGTCTTGTTCGCGCTGGGCCTGTTCGCGCAACACATGCAGGCTTCTGACTTCCTGACTCGTACGCGCCACCTGCAGGCCAGAAGCGACGACGAGAACCAGCAACAAGAGCCATGTGGCAAACCGCACTAAGCTCACGCGGCACGCTCCACCACCCGCAACAACGCGCTCCTGGCTCGGGGGTTGTCACGGGTCTCGGAAGACGTAGCTCGAAGGGGTCCAGCAACCTTGCGACCCGGAACGACTATTTCGCTGTTCCGCACCGGCAGGCGACGCGGCAGCGAGGGGGCCTGAGAGAGCTTGCGAATGAAACGTTTCACCAGTCGGTCTTCGAGCGAATGGAAACTGATGACCGCCAATCGACCGTTCATCGCCAGACAGGAAAAAGACCCGAGCAACCCCTGCTCCAACTCCTCCAGCTCATCGTTGACCCGCATTCGAACGGCTTGAAAGGTCCTCGTTGCATCATGTTTGCCAGGCGTCCCTCGGGGCTGTGCCCGACTGACAACCTCAGCAAGCTCACTGGTTGTGTTGAGCGGCCGGGCAGCAACGATCGCCTTTGCAATTCTTCGCGCATAACGTTCTTCCCCAAGACGCTTCAGTACGGTTGAAATCTCGGACTCCTCAGCTTCGTTCAGCCACTTCGCGGCAGTGAGTTCAGCGGTCTGATCCATGCGCATGTCCAAGGGGCCATCGCTAAGAAAGCTGAAACCTCGACGAGCCTCGTTGAGTTGTGGGGAGGAAACGCCAAGGTCCAGGATCACCCCTTGTACAGAGACGAGACCAAGGTCTGCGAGGATGCTGGAAATGTCGGAGAACCGTCCATGGCAAGCGGTAACACGAGAGTCCACCGATGCCAGCTCTTGCGCGACTGCCACTGCCTCCATATCCCGGTCAATCGCAATCAACCTCGCATCCGGAGAAAGTTCTCCAAGCAGGGCGCGTGAATGCCCGCCGCGACCAAACGTCGCATCCACGAATACCACTTGCTGGTTGGACGCTCGTGTAGTTGAGAAATCTCTCAAGGCAGGATTCATCACCAACTCAACGATCTCCCGGCATAAAACTGCCTGGTGGGTTTCTGTCAAACTGATAGGCCGGTAAATTCATCGAGGTTGGCAACCAACCCGCTCGAGTCATCCGTCAACCAATGTTCCATCCGTGCGTGCCACGAAGTATGGCTCCAGATCTCTATTTTGTTACCTTGCCCGACCAACACCAGCTTCTTGTTCAGTTCGGCAAAATCCCGCAACATCTGGGGAAGCAGAATTCGTCCACTCCCGTCCAGCTCGAGATCGGTGGCGTGGCCGATGAGCAACCGCTGGAGCAGTCGAGCCTGCGCGCCGATATTCGACAACGCTTCAAGCTTCTGCTGAACCACTTCCCACTCGGGCAGTGGGTACATCAACAGACACTTTTCCCGCATGTCGATGGTGACGACGAGCTTACCCGCCGCGACTGCTGCGATGGGCTCACGAAAACGGGTGGGCAGGGCCATACGGCCTTTGGCATCCAAAGTGACACTGTTGATACCGCGAAACACAATATTTTTGTGGAGTGGTATGGTCGAATCCCGAATGTTGCTCGACCATCGAATAAAACTACTCTAAATCCACTAATTTCCCACTTTTCCCCACATTTTCCTACTTGCGAACACTATAGGTCAGCGAACTTGGGTGTCAAGGTTGGAAAGGCGACATAACCTGCGGAAATTTAACGAATTTTTCAGAGAAAATTGATCAGAAAAAATAATATTCCGTTAGTTAACTTCGAGTAGATTCTAACTTCTAGAATTCACATTAACTTTGGGGTCGCGACTATTGGGTCAATGAGAACTTTCCAAACAGCAAAAAAAGGTGAATGGAGAAAAGCTGAGTCGGCCGATAAGCCGGGTTCTGTCACCGTGAACGTTTGATAATTCACCGCAGACAGCCATTCATCTAGGATGTTCGTCACCGAACACCTCCAGCAGCCCACCCGAATCCCGCGCGGACCACGCGATAGGATTCCTATTTGGCCTTGCTCCAGGTGGGGTTTACCTAGCCACGCAGTGTTACCACGCGTGCGGTGCGCTCTTACCGCACCCTTTCACCCTTACCGGACGCGTCGACTCGAGGCCAACACGCCTTTGGCGGTCTACTCTCTGCTGCACTTTCCGTGGGCTCACGCCCCCCAGGCGTTACCTGGCACCTTAGTCCTATGGAGCCCGGACTTTCCTCTCGTGGGATAATCCCACCAGCGACTGTCTGGCCAACTCGACCACAGGTTAATGGCCCGTTGGGTCAAATACCACCAGAAACACGCTGCTAAGCCGTACTAACGCTTTTGACTGAACTGCACCGCCAGAGCATAGAGTTCAGCTTTGTTGTGCCCGCAAAGCTGTGCACCAAGGCGTGCTGCCTGAGTGGGCGAAAGCTCCTTGCAGAGGATCTGCATGGTGCGTTGAACGTCCTCATCGGTGCTGACAGAAACCGGTTTTGCCTGCAGGATACACACGAACTCGCCGCGCAGCTGATCCTCGGATCGTAGAAACTGCAACAGTAGTTCAGGCGTATCGCAACGGTAGGTCTCATGACGTTTAGTCATCTCACGACCAATCATGAGCCGCCTTTCGGGAGCCAACCCACAAAGCTCACTCAAACATGATTCGATACGGTGCGGCGTCTCGAAGAAGATCACGGCAAACGGAAACTCGAGTAGTTCCTGTAAGCGAGATTTGCGTGGTCCTGACTTCGCAGGGAGAAACCCTTCAAAGTAAAACTGTCGGGTGGGCAGTGGACAAACCGAAAGCGCCGCTAGAACAGCACTTGGACCGGGTATGGGAACCACCTCAATCCCAGCCTCCCAGCAGCGTCGAACCAGGTCGAATCCCGGATCCGAAAGCAACGGCGTCCCGGCATCCGAGATCAACGCCACATCGCTGCCACCGGTGAGCGCCGCGACAATTTTACTACCCACCTGGTTTTCATTGTGGTCGTGCAACGCAACCATCTTTTTCTTAGGAGCCCCGATCTGTGCTAACAGCACTCCAGAGTGTCTGGTATCCTCGGCGGCGATTATCGCAACCGACTCGAGGACCATCGCACCTCGACGGGTGATGTCGTCAAGGTTTCCAATAGGGGTCGCAACAACGTATAGAATTCCCGACATGGCAGTAAGATTCATCTCAGTTTGTCTCGTCATTGTGGCAACGTACGGGTGTCAAAGCACCCCTAAGACCTCTCCGTGGGAAACGTCGATTGCTTCGAGAAGCGAACCCTCGCCCCAGACCCTGCTCTGGCAGGCACGCTCTGCCCCACTGTCAGAGGCGCTCGCCCTTTATCTACGTGCGGCTCACGGGTTCATCCGTCAGGACAACTGGGCAGCGGCCGAGCTCGCGCTTGGGGATGTTGATCCTGAGCTGCTTGGTCCCGTCCTCCTGTCTGCCTATCAACTCGCTGCTGCCGAACTCGCCATACAGCGGGGCGAACTGCTCCTCGCCGACAAGCTGTTAACCGAACTCGCCGCCTCTCTACGCCCTTCGCGAGATGTCTTAAGTAATTACCGACCGTTTCTTGCGATGGCAAAACTCTGTGCGGTGGAGGGTAACTTCGTCTGTGCCGCACATCGCCTGATGGATGTGCAACCACCCGAGCAAGAACGTCAAACCGTTCATGACCTGATCTGGTCATATATGAGTCTGGCACCCGGCCTTTCCGCGCGCCGTCAGGTAAAATTACAAACGGGGCAGAGGCTCGGATGGTGGGAACTGAAATCCAGCATGCTCGACAGTTACTCGAGCAGCGATCAGAGAACGCGGCTGGGACATTGGCGGAGCAAATGGTTCGACCATCCGGCGTTCCAACTATTGCCGACGAAACTGTTACCCCTAAACGATGCGACTTGGCAGCCTCAACACGTTGCGCTGCTACTGCCGCTCACTGGGCCCCTGGCCCGGGCCGGTCGCGCGGTTCGGGATGGATTCATTGCCGCATACCTGCAATGGCCCGCTTCACCGCCGGAGACGTTCGCTGTGCCCCAGCGGGAGACGTTCGCTGTGCCCCAGCGGGAGACGTTCGCTGCTCCACAGCGGGAGACGTTCGCTGCTCCACAACGGGAGACGTTC
>JACZXA010000060.1 GCA_022571865.1 Pseudomonadota bacterium | reverse complement strand
AGCCAAATCGCGACTGACCGGGTCGATGCCCACTCCGAGCCAGCCACGCGAAACCCGGCCGCTGCTCTTGAGCTGATCTACCACCTCCATGGCGAGGTCGATGGGGATTGCGAAGGAAACCCCCATGAAACCACCTGAATTGCTGTAGATCTGCGAGTTGATGCCGACTACCTCACCATCCAGATTGAACAATGGTCCGCCGGAATTACCCGGGTTGATGGCAACATCCGTTTGAATGTACGGCACGTAGTTGTCATGATATCTGTTAGGCAGACTTCTCCCCTTTGCGCTCACGATGCCCGCCGTAACCGAATAGTCAAAACCGAACGGTGAACCAATGGCCAGAACCCATTCACCCACTTTCAAGTCTTTCGAGCGGCCAAGGTCAACGGTGGGTAAGTCATCGGCATCTACCTTCAACAGCGCAAGATCCGAACGCGGGTCGGCACCGATCAGTTTGGCGTTCATCTCCCTGCGGTCGTTGAAACGCACCACTATTTCGTCAGCGCCCTCGATAAGGTGATTATTCGTAAGCAGATAGCCATCGCTGCTGATGATGAAACCCGAACCCACTGACGGCCGGAACGAAGGCCCTCGCTCACCACCTGGCGAGCGTCTTTCGCCGGGCGGAAAATACCGGCGGAAAAACTCGTCCAAATCATCGTTTCGCGGCCGCGAAGTGCGGGTCTCTCGGTATTTTACCGTACTGATATTGACGACCGCCGGTGCATTGTCTATGACCAATTTAGTGAAATCCGGAAGCTCCACCGCCCAGACAAGGCAAGGAATTAACGTCAACAGAAATCCACTCAACAACCTAATGATCAACTCATTCATTTCCTTCTCGCATCGAATTATCGAGGTTATTCCCCAAGCCCGTCATCTCGAAGCGCAACCAGGTTTCGAACCGAAACACCTGACGACGCGCCAACACCATGACCAGCCAGAGGCTGAGCAAAAACACCGCGAGACTCACAGCGCTGGTCAACGAATCTCCCAACCGCTCCTCAACAAGCGTCGCGGTGGCCACAAGAGCCAATAGCGGCATACCGAATACTAGTCCACTCACCATTGACAGGCCACGACGAGAAACCGCAAGCACAATACTCTCGGCAACGTTTCGACGTTCGTGCGGGTGAGGCTCGCCGCCGCGTTCACGTGTGCTGAGCAACGAGGTGTGCAAGATACCGGACTTTTGCCAACCGCAGGTGCATCCCGTACAACCCGATGTGGTCTGGAGTCGAAACTCGAACCCCTCCTCTACCCGTGTGCATCCAACTATGCGTGCTGAGCGAACAAGTTTGTCCCCTGGAATGTCTCCTGAGAGCATACTCGGCTGATACCCAAATTGTGCCATCGCGTCAGATGCCGCGATAGCGTATCGATTTCGCTATCTTGAGTGCTGTCGGGGTGGGTAGTTCACCAACCAGAGTCACCAGATGATGGGCCCGATTCGGTCCAGCCACCAGATGGGTTACGGCCACCGTTGCACCGGTGCGTGATACCATGCTTGCGGCCCCTGCCTGGGGCATGTCCTCGATGAAAACCGAAAAAGCAGCCAAGCCGTCCGAATACATCATGGTGTGGATAGACTTGGACTCACTGGGCGTTCGGCGAATGTCAACCGCCGCCATTGTGAACCCTTTCGGCAACCAGGTTAAACGCCATGGCATATCACTCATCGGAATCGGCTCGGCTTCCTTACTTGCGAGTTCGAAGTGGTCCTGCACGGTTCCGGCTCTGGACGTCGGCTCCAGGTCAGCGCTGTCCACCTCATCACCAAAAAGGATCTGGGTGAACTGAAAGATCTCCAGACGCCCTCCCTCGAGATCGATGAGTTCGGATCTGAGTAGCAGTCGGGTGCTCTTGTCCAGCCACAGACGATACCCATAACGATCATGGTCTCGCGGCGATACCGACAGGCGCACCGCCGGGCGATCTGCCACCCGACCTTCACCGTAAAACGCCAAACCATAATATTCTGAAATCTGGTCATAGCGGCGGACGAAAGCGCGCGCAAACGGCCCCGATGGAATACTGTCGGTAAGATCCAACAACTCATCACCCGGCATCAGGATGCAGGAAACCTTTTCGCCGGTGCGGATAATCTCTCTCAGAGCACCGTTGAGATGCACGAGTCGTTCGCGCTGCTCGCCGTCCACCACCATGTGAACAATGCGCAAACTGGCCAGATCATTGCCGCTGAAGTAGCTGAATGTGCCGTCGTAACTGAGATCCGTGAAAGCGCGGTTCATGTCCGACAGCCATGTTCGCGGATCATCATTGTCAGCGGCAACAGCGCCGAATGATCCAAGCAGGAGTATGAGGGCGAGTCCGAGTCGCTTCATTGACGTCCGTAGGTAGCCATTTTCAGGAACGGAGTGAAGCCCTGCCGATACATTCCTCTGAGCTGGGCATGGTGAATCATGCGCGCGTACTGGCGCCGGATATCCTCAGCGGTACCCTCTGCCTGGAGTGTCAACGCGACGACAGACCCATCCGCCAATGGCGCATCGAGCACGACGATATCCTGAACTGGCTCAATCACCGGGGTATTGAAGTTGTTGAACCCCAGCACAACCGCAACCGCCACGGTCGCCGCAACCGCAATGCCCGTCCACCGTCCAAGCTGCCGATTCGGGCGTTTTTGCGGGCCATCGTCTACATCGAGTCTAGGTGTCTCGGAAACATCATCCACCTTTGAAAAGTCGAGTTCACCCCACGCCCGCTGGCGGAGCTTCGCCCGCGTATCGATCCGTTCGCCGCGCAGCCGCGACCCGATCAAGTGATAGCGCTCCCACGTGGCGCGCAGCTCCTCGTTTTTGCCGATCTCATCGAGAACACGGCGCAACTCGAATTCATCGGCTTCTCCGTCGATTATGGCGGAGAGCGATTCTTTCAGTTTTTCCGACATCGTTTCAAACCCTGTACTTTTCGATTCTTGTTCTTTTTAGTCATAACGTTCTATTGGTTACCTATTTGGCTCATTGGTTCCGCTGTTATACGATTTTTGCCGACTGTTAGGCGCTTTTCGAAAAATTCCTCATTTCCGATTCAACACCGGCTCGATGTGCTTGTCGATGGATTCCCGCGCCCGGAAAATCCTGGATCTTACCGTTCCTACCGGACAATCCATGATCTCGGCGATCTGTTCGTAACTCAGTCCATCAAACTCTCGCAACGTCACCGCACTCCTCAAATCTTCCGGCAACTTCGCAATCGCTTCGTCAATGACGACCGACAACTGATCCCTCGCAAGCGCCGCCTCCGGATTTTCCGATTCCCTGAGCACTTCGTTGCCGTCCATGAATTCCGCATCATCCATTTCCACGTCCACGCCCGGAGGTCGCCTGCCCCGCGCTACCACATGATTCTTAGCCGTGTTGATCGCAATTCGATAAAGCCAGGTATAAAACGCGCTGTCACCGCGAAACCTTCCCAGCGCACGAAAAGCTTTGATGAATGCCTCCTGGGTGACGTCTTCAATATCCTGTGCATCGCGCAGGTAGCGTCCCACGAGGTTGATAATCTTGTGTTGATAACGACTGAAGAGAAGGTCAAAAGCCCGTCGTTCCCCGTTTTGAACCCTGCGAACCAGTTCTTTGTCAGTATCCTTTGCCAAACGTTCTGCGGCGTCCGAATTAGATGGCCGGTTATTCTGCCGGTAACCACCGGTTTATACTAGGGAACTTCTGAGGGCTCAAAGGTGATACTTCACTCGCGTGACACAACGATTCTCCACAGACGTATTGATCATAGGCGGAGGTGCGGCGGGTCTCGCGGCGGCTTTGCACCTGGCACCACACGCGCGGGTGACGGTGCTGTCCAAAGGAGGTGTGGAAAGCGCATCAACCCATTGGGCACAGGGCGGCGTAGCGGCTGTTTCCGACCCCGATGACAGCCTGGACGCCCACATCGCTGACACGCTCACCGCGGGAGCAGGTCTTTGCGATGCTGAAATCGTCGCCAGCACCATCGACTCAGCTGGCGCCGTCATCAACCAACTCAACTCCTGGGGAGTCGAGTTCGACCGCGAGGACAATGAATATCATCTCACCCGTGAGGGCGGACATTCATTTCGTCGCGTGTTCCATGTGGCCGATGCGACCGGTAAAGCAATCAGCGAGACTCTCACCCAGCGTGCTCTCGACGATCCACGAATCGAGCTGCTCACCGACCGAGTAGCGATCGATCTCATCAACTCGAGCAAGCTCGCTCGACACCCGAATCGGTGCGCGGGTGCTTACGTGTTGAATCGCAGCACGGGACGTGTGGAAGTGTTTCAAGCGAGATTCGTGATCCTCGCAACGGGTGGCGCGAGCAAGGTTTACCTCTATACCAGCAACCCCGATGGCTCAACCGGCGATGGCATCGCCATGGCGTGGCGTGCCGGTTGTCGCATCGCCAACATGGAATTCAATCAGTTTCATCCGACTTGTCTATATCATCCTCATGCGAAATCGTATCTCATCTCAGAAGCCGTACGAGGTGAAGGCGGGGTGCTGCGACTCGCCGACGGAACCCGATTCATGGAACGATTCGACCAGCGCGGCGAGCTTGCGCCGCGAGACATAGTCGCCCGGGCGATCGACCACGAGATGAAACGCCTCGGTGCAGACTGCGTTTACCTGGACATCAGCCATCGGCCCAGAACGTTCATCGAGTCACATTTCCCGACCATCGCGGAACATTGCCGCCGGTTTGGCATCGACATGGTGAATGAACCCATCCCGGTTGTACCGGCCGCCCACTACACTTGCGGCGGCGTACTCGTGGACGGTCACGGGTGCAGCGATATCCCCGGCCTGTACGCCATCGGCGAAGTCAGTTGTACGGGATTACACGGCGCCAATCGTCTCGCCAGCAACTCTTTGCTCGAATGCCTCGTTTTTGCTCAGAAAGCAGCCAGTCACATACAGCACGGCCTGGCATCTCCCATGGTGGAAGTCACCGTACCACACTGGGACGAGAGTCAGGTTACGGATTCGGACGAAGACGTTGTCATCGCGCACAACTGGGATGAGCTGCGCCGGTTCATGTGGGACTACGTCGGCATCGTGCGCACGGACAAACGCCTGCAACGAGCGCAGAATCGAATCGATCTGTTAAGACAGGAAGTCCACGAATATTACAGCCACTATCGAGTGACGAACGATCTGATCGAACTGAGGAATCTCATTCATGTCGCGGAGCTCATCATTCGCTCGGCGCTCGCCCGTCGGGAAAGCCGCGGACTGCACTACAACCTCGATCACCCCGATACCCTTGAGCAAAGCCAAGATACGATCCTCTTTCCCGGTTCGCTGGATCGCCTGGACCTCCTCCGCCCGGTGGGGTGAACTGCGGCTCGGTTGCGAGTCTGGATATTCCGCCGTTCGCTTACACATCACTACGGGGGTACCCGCATAGAGGCTGGGATGCGCTTATTTGCGCTACGCTCAGTCCCTCCGGGATACCCTCATTTCACGAACTTGCCCCTGCTATCGCGGGGTCAATTCGCTTCTTTCGGCTTCGCTCACAGCGCGAATAAGCGCATCCCAGCCTCTAATACTACTGACGTCCAGATTCGGGGTTGTTGCGCGAAGTCATGACTTCATGCATCGATGGGTATTGTATGTATTTCTGGGAAAGATCCGTATCTCATTGTTTTTTCTGTATTTACAACTACTTTCAGATGTTGAGTGAAGTTTGGGAAATTTTAGGGGATGCCCGGTAGGAGATGTGATTTTTCATTGCAACGGGCTACTCCGGCTCTGTGGAATTAGCTCGGCGTATCTCGGTTTTGAGTAAACGGCAGACGGCGGCGTAGTCGGAATCGCTGACTTCACCTCGGAAAATCGATTGCACACCGAAACCCTGGGCGTAGGCAATACGCCAGTGGTGTAACCGGCCCCAACGGATGAGATCGGGATCTATCTCCAATCGTTCCCCCTCTGTGCGGGGCCAGAACCGAGTGGACCACAAACCGAGTAAGGCGGCGCCCGCGTTGCCAAACAGCAACCAACCGGCAAGGAAAGCGGCGCAGATGATCAGGCCTGCTTCCAGTCTGCGTCGCCAGCCGTATTGCAGGTCAACTACCATCACACGCGCGGATCAAATCGATGAGCATCCTCATCGAAGGGTCTTCCGGGTGCTCACGTTCCCGAAGCCAGTCGAAAATCTGCCAATCCTCATGTTCGAGGAGTACGCCGTAGGTGGCTTTCTGCTCATCGGCAAGGTCCGGGTAATGGTGCGCAACAAACGGCACCAGTAACAATTCGAGTTCGAGCATGCCTCGCCTGCTGCGCCAGTAAATCCTCTTGTCAAACGCATCGGTGTCCACGAACTCACTCAAATTACCAACTCGACCTCGACACTAACCGGATAGCGGGTAAGATTCAGCAATGATCGATCACGCAAGATGGCAGACATATCTCACCTCCCTCGCGCAAAAGCCGACAGGTTCGAGGGGAGTTTGCTATTTACCCGAACTTGCCCTGTTGCGGTTCACCGGTGGAGACACGCTGACCTTTCTGCAGGGATATCTCACGAGCGATACCTTCGAGTTGCGTGAAGACCGCCTGTCTCCGACTGCGCTGTGCAACCTCAAAGGCCGGGTGGTCGCAAATGGCTGGTGCAACAAACACGACAACGGCGTTGACCTCATCGTCCATCGATCGTTAACCCAGCCACTGGGCAAATTCCTGAAGAACTATCTGGTGTTTTCGAAAACGGAGCTTACCGACTGTTCCGATAGCCATGTGGTCTTCGGGAGCATCAATGCGGGGTCGAGTTCCGGGCTCCACCTGGGCGAAGAACAACGTCTGTTTGTGGTTGAGGAATTGGAAATTGCGACCAAGCTCTGCGAAAGCGAGGAATCTCTTGCGCCCGGGGATTGGGCGTCCCGCTTGATTCGCGATGAGATCGCGCTCGTTTCGCTGCCGGTTAGCGAGCGGTTTCTACCTCAGATGCTGGGCCTCGAGCGTGCCGGCGCCATCGACTTCGCCAAAGGCTGTTATCTCGGCCAGGAAGTTGTGGCTCGGGCGCAACACCGCGGCAAGGTCAAGCGAGAGCTTGCCAGATTCGGCTGGCAGGGTGAACGGCCCCCAGCGGGCACGGAGTTTCAGACCACCGATGGCCTCACCAGCGGCGTGGTGATACAGACTGACGCAGCCGCCAGCGGCGGCTATTGCCTTGCTGTGAGTAGTGCGGCACGTGCTGGTCTGGGCAGCGAAAACTCACAAAGTGCGACCTTATTCCAATCGGTTCAGTAGGCCCGTCTATACTCAATTCAGCGTATTCCCCAAGGCGATGAAGGACCGTGCATGTCTAAACTGGCACGGATAATCGAACAACAAGTTACCAACGCCGTGGCGGACGATGAACTCGGCCTGCCGACCCTGCCCGAAGTTGCCTTGAGGATTCGCGGAGAACGTATCTGCCAGTTCGCCGGTCTCTCCGGGGCAGATGATCAAGATGGCTAATTCTCCGATGTTTAGTAGAGCTACCCGTGCAATCGACGATCTCAGTGGGGTACTGAGCCGACTTGGGGTTGAGTACGCGGCGAACCTGACAACGGGGCTTGCCATGCAACAGATGTTTCAAGCCACCTCAGAGGTCGTCGATCGCAAGCTGCGCAGCGTCTGGGCAAAAGCAACCGAGATCGCCGCGATCAGCGGCGTACTGGCCAAAAGTTTCACTTCGCTGCGTCCCGACCAGGCTCGCTCGCCAGTTTCACCCACAGTATCGGCGACCCATGCTCTCCTGGGCCGAACACCCTAGTGACTTGCTGAACGACTCTATGACGCTGGATCGAGTAATCGACAGCATCCACGGCAGCCTGGGCACCATGATCCTGCAGAGTTGGAATTTTCCGCCCGAATTGGTCCTCGTCCCTTCGAGCCACACGGACTTCACCCGCAAGGCTGAAAAAGCCGACTACATCGACGTCGTAACGTCGTAACTGTCGCCGTCCTGCAGAACCTGGCCGGAACCGAACATCCCCTCACCAAACTCGATTGGAACGAGATCCATTCATTTCATAATCTGGGTCTGGACCCCGACATGGAGTCCACCGAGCTCCAAGAACTCAACGAAGAAATAGAAAGAGGCAAAAACCGCCTTCCTGTCACGTTGGGCAGGGCGAATCAGAGTCAGCCTTTGAGATCCGGTTGATACAGCCACTGAATACTCGAAAAATCGAGTCTGCCCGCGTCATGTAGCTGCTCGTGCACCCGAAACAGATTGTTCGCGAGCGCGCCTAAGGGTATCGAGCTGCGCGAATATTGTGCCGTTTCCATGGCAAGTCCCAGATCTTTGGTCATGAGATCAACCAGAAATCCACCTGCATAACCTCGCGAGGCCGGTACATCATCCATGACACCCGGATAGGGATTGTAGACGTTGAGCGTCCAGTTGCTCCCTGAGGATTGTTTCATGATCTCGGACAAGACTCCTGCATCGAGTCCATTTTTGACCCCTAATGCCAACGCTTCTGCGGTACCCGCCATCTGTATCGCGAGCAGCATATTGTTGCAGATCTTGGCGATTTGACCTGCGCCGCTCGCCCCGGCATGGAGAACTTTGCCACCCATGACATCCAGCACCGCGCGAGCCGAGTCGAGTGCTTCACGGGCTCCTCCCACCATGAAGGTGAGAGTTCCCGCCTCGGCGCCCACGGTACCTCCTGATACCGGTGCATCAAGCATGTCCAGGTCACGCGAGCTTGCGAGTGCTGCAACTTTCTTAGCAGTCACCGGATCAATAGTGCTGCAATCGATCAGCAACGTGCCATGATCACACTGACTGATGATCCCATCATCACCCCCGTACAGCGCGTCGACATGACGACCCGCAGGCAACATACTGATGAATACGTCTACGCCTTTCGCGGTATCCGCGGCCGTCGCCTGGGGCGTAGTGCCACTGACCGCGTTCATCAGAGCGCTCACCAAATCGAACACCTTTACCTCGTGCCCGGCGTTCGCCAGATTACCTGCCATCGGACCACCCATATTGCCGAGACCTACGAATCCAATGCTCGTCATCAATTATTCTCCAGGTCGTGTAACGGGTTCCTCGGCCAGGGTTCTACGAAGTGGCTCTCGACGTAACTGAGTGGCAGATTTGCCAGTTCCTCGAACTGCCAGCGGGGCTGGTTGTCTTTTTCTATGATCAGCGCACGCACCCCTTCGAGAAAATCCGGATTCTCAGAACAATGGGTAGCGATGGTCACTTCCATACGGAATGTTTCCGCCAGAGACATCGAACACCCACGTTGCAGCTGCTCGACAACAATACCGATGGAAGTTGGACAACCACGTTGCATGGCAGTAATCCCGCGATCAATCCAATCGCTCGAGCCTTTTAAAGCTTCGATTCGCGCACTCACCTCAGCCAGCGATCCGGTAACGTCGAGGGTAGCGGGCACAACATCCAACTGGGACGCCGGAATCTGCCCGGAAGGCATGTTCTCGAGCAAATCATCAAGCACCAATCGATCATGATCAAACTCACCCCGCCACTCAGCCGACATCATCTTCTCAACCACCGTGTGACGATCCGCACAGGCGACACAATGGGTACCCAGCCCCACCAACATCGCATCGCTCGAGTTCATAGGACTCCCCGTCAACCCTAAAAACGTGGCGAAGGGTAAGTCCATGTTTTTCAGCAACCAGGTAGCCCCGGCATCGGGGAACAGACCGATAGTAATCTCCGGCATCGCAATTCTGGATCGTTCGGTGACGACTCGATAGTCCGCGGCGCTGAAAATGCCAAGACCACCACCCATTACAACGCCATGGCCGATTGCGACCACTGGCTTCGGGTAGGTATGAAGTCGATAGTTGAGTCGATATTCGTGTTCAAAAAACCGATATGGATACTCGTCCACCGCCTTCCCGGTCTGGTGATTGTTGAGCATCGCGTAGTACAGGGCTTGAATATCACCACCCGCACAAAAAGCGCGCTCACCCGCACTCGTGATCACCAAGGCAACCAATTCATCACGAACCGCCCAGCGGGCAAGCGCGTCCGAAAGGATGCCAATCATTTCGAGGCTCAGCGAGTTCAGGGTCGCTTCGGCATTCAGTCGTGCCTCCGCAACGATGAAATCGTTAACCGTGGTGTGCTCAAAAAGAAGTACCGGCGAATTCGGTTTGTTCAAAAGCACGCTACAAAAAGGTCCTTTGTATCTGGTCGCAAGAAACAGGCAACCTCATCCATTTATCCATTCGGGCGTACGTTTTTCGAGAAACGCGTTGACACCTTCGGCTTGATCCTTGGTATCGAACAACTCCACGAACGCTGCCCGTTCCCTCTTATACACCGCATTGATAGGACCACCACGCGCCTGCTGGATAAGGTTCTTGCAAGCCGCCACCGCCGGTGGGCTTTGCTTGCTGACTCTTTCCGCAAGCTCGAGGGCATGACCTAACGATTGCCCCGTATCTACGACCTTCTCGACTAAACCAATGATTTTGGCGGTATTCGCATCGAGCCGCTCACCGCACAGGATAATCTGTTTCGCCCAGCCTTCCCCAACCAGCCACGCCAGGTTCTGCGTGCCGCCACCACAAGGCAGCAGGCCAACACTCGCTTCCGGTAAACCCATCTGAGCTTGGGATTCGGCGATGCGAATGTCGCAGGCAAGCGCGCACTCAAGCCCTCCTCCCATGGCAAAGCCGTTGATGGCAGCAATACTGACACCGCGAAAATTAGCCAGCGTCTCAAAAGCGTGGCCGAATTCGTCGGCGAGGGTCTGAGCAACTTCTTTGTCCCCCGAAGAAAACAGCTTCAGATCCGCGCCTGCCGAGAAAAATTTCTCTCCGGATCCAGTTATGACAAGCGCATACACCACTTTATCAACGTTGCAGTCTTCGACAATTTTCGCCAGCCCCGCAAGGCTTTCTCCATCCCAGGTATTGGCAGGCGGATTGTTGATGGTGATCAGCAGGGTGTGTCCGCGCGCTTCGACAATTAGCTTATCAGTGGAGGACTTAATCATGCTTGTTACTTGACTCGTTTTATCAATGAACGGAAACGCGCCCGAAAGCGCCTCTTTGCTGGGTTATTCGATTTGAAACCAGTCGACAGGTGTTTGACCATGACCTTCCAGGTAGCGGTTCGCTGCAGAAAAGTGTCCACATCCGAAAAACCCCCGATGCGCCGAAAGGGGCGATGGATGAGGGGCACTCAACACACAATGACGATTGCGGTCGACAATGGCACCCTTCTTGTGGGCGTAACCACCCCACAGCATGAACACTAATCCCGAGAGCGATGTATTCAGAGTAGCAACGATGCAGTCGGTGAAAGTTTCCCAGCCACGCCCCTGGTGGGATCCCGCTCGCCCACACTCAACAGTTAAAACCGAATTCAGCAGCAACACGCCCTGTCGGGCCCAGGGCACCAGACAACCGCGGGTGTTATCCAGGGTTCGATCCACGCTACCTAAGTCATCATTGATCTCCTTGAAGATATTTACCAGCGATGGCGGCTGTGGAACACCGGTTGGTACGGAGAAGCACAATCCGTGCGCCTGCCCGGGTCCGTGATAGGGGTCCTGACCGATGATGACCACCTTGACCTCGTTGAAGGAGATCAGCTCGAGGGCGGCAAAAATATTCTCACCCTTTGGATAGATCACCTTGCGTGCCTGCTTCTCACCCACCAGGAATTGCCGCAACGCGGTCATGTAGGATTTGTCGAACTCGGCGCCCAAAGCCGCTTTCCAGGAAGGCCTCAAACGCACTCGATCCTCAGTCATCGTTAGTGCTCCGCCTCTTGGCATCGATGACAGGAAAGACTTTGGACATTTCCTCTGGTGTCAGCTGTGGCGCTGACAAGATAACTGAACCTATTGATATCAAGTTGTCGGAACACCGGGTTTCATCAACGGAAACAACAGCACATCGCGAATCGAGGGTGAGTCGGTAAGCAACATCACCAATCGATCTATGCCAAGCCCCTCACCGGCTGTCGGTGGCAAACCGTACTCGAGAGCCGTGATGTAATCCTGATCGAACTGCATGGCTTCCAGATCACCTGCCGACTGTTTCAACATCTGTTGACGAAATCGCTCCGCTTGATCGTCGGGATCGTTGAGTTCTGAAAAACCGTTGGCAATTTCCCGACCGCCGATAAAAAGTTCGAATCGGTCCGTTACCTCGGGGTTCTCGTCGTTTCTTCGCGACAACGGAGAGACCTCTGTTGGGTATTGGGTGATGAAAGTGGGTTGTTCAAGCCGCGATTCCACCCGTTCCTCGAAGAGTTCCATATGCATTTTGCCCAATCCCCAGGAAGAAGGAATTTCCCGGTTCGTTCCTGTCAACAATTTCCGCAGTTGATCAATGTCATTGAGCTGATCTTCACCTATCTTCGCGTAGCGGGAAATGGCCTGTACCATCGTCATGCGTTCGGCTGGCTGAGAAAAATCGATCGTGGTGCCCTGATAGGTGAACGTGCTCGAGCCGAGTACGGTTTCGGCTATCCCACGTAAGAGTTCCTCGGTCAACTCGATGAGATCGTTGTAGTCACTGTACGCCTGATAAAACTCGAGCATCGTGAACTCAGGGTTGTGCCTGGTAGAAAGCCCTTCGTTGCGGAAGTTGCGATTGATCTCGAACACCCGCTCAAACCCTCCTACCGTAAGGCGCTTCAAAAACAGCTCAGGAGCGATCCGCAGATACAGATCCAGGTCGAGCGAGTTGTGGTGGGTAGTAAATGGCCGAGCGGTCGCGCCCCCCTGGACGATATGCATCATCGGGGTCTCAACCTCGAGATAGTCACGTGCAACGAAAAATTCGCGAATATGTTGAACGACCATCGAACGGATTTCAAACACCCGTCGCGATTCGGCACTCATGATGAGATCGAGATACCGTTGCCGGTATTTAGTCTCGCGATCGGCGAGGCCGTGGTATTTTTCCGGCAAAGGTCTGACGGTTTTGTTGAGGAGAGTTATTTCGCTCGCCTGAACGGTAAGCTCTCCCTTGTTGGTGCGCATGAGGGAGCCCTTGATGCCAACGATGTCGCCTATATCCCACAAATTCTTGAACGTCTGGTACACGTCCTCCCCGAGATCGTCCCGGCGCAGGTAACACTGTATCTGACCACTGACATCCTGCAGCGTGACAAAACTCGCTTTGCCCATGACCCGGCGTAACATCACGCGACCGGCCACAGCCGTCTGCACGGGCGTGGATTCGAGGGCGAGTTTGTCGAGGTCGCGGCAACGCGCCTGCAAATCCGCCGCCATTGCTTCGCGCCTGAAATCATTGGGGAATGCCCGCCCGCCATCCCGCCACGTCTGGAGCTTGGCGCGGCGGACTTTGATAATTTCGTTGTCTTCGGTCATTTCTTTTTCTACTGTTGCCGTCGCTGCCTTTTACAATCCTGCCTTCAAGCTCGCTACGATGAATTCATCGAGATCGCCATCCAATACGTTACCAGGGTCGGTCCGCTCTACCAGGGTTCGCAGATCTTTTACCCGCGACTGATCCAGCACATAGGATCTTATCTGGCTACCCCAGCCGATGTTCGCCTTGGAATCTTCGACGGCTTGTTGCTTTTCACGCCGCTTCAGCTCTTCAAGCTCGTACAACTTGGCGCGCAACTGCTTGAACGCCTTGTCCTTGTTCTGGTGTTGAGAACGTTCACTCTGGCACTGCACAACTGTGTTCGTTGGCAGATGGGTGAGGCGGACGGCCGAGTCTGTCCTGTTCACATGCTGACCGCCAGCGCCGCTCGCGCGATAGGTATCCACGCGTACGTCAGCAGGTTTGATATCGATTTCAATATCGTCGTGCACCTCCGGAGAAACGAATACGGAAGCAAACGAGGTATGACGCCGATTACCTGAATCGAAGGGCGATTTGCGGACCAATCTGTGCACGCCAGTCTCGGTACGCAGCCAGCCAAATGCATAATCGCCGGAAACGAGCACCGTGGATCCAGTGATCCCTGCCACTTCGCCGGGCGACAGTTCGATGATCTCCATGGTAAATCCGCGTTTCTCTCCCCAGCGCAAATACATGCGCAGCAGCATTTCAGCCCAATCCTGCGCCTCGGTTCCCCCGGCACCCGACTGAATTTCGATGAAGGCATTGGCGGTATCCATCTCTCCATCGAACATGCGTTGGAATTCGAGTTTGGCGAGATCAGCTTCAAGTTTATCGAGGTCTGCATCGATCTCATCGAGCGTACCGCCGTCCGCCTCATCCGCGGCGAGCTCGGCAAGCTCACCGAGATCCGCAAGGTTAATATGCAAACGAGAAAGCACCTTGGTGATTCCATCGAGATTCGCACGTTCCTTGTTCAGATCCTGTGCGCGTTCCCGATTACCCCAGACGTTTGGCAGCGCGAGTTCACGCTCTACTTCTTCCAACCGATCCAGTTTGCTTTCGAAGTCAAAGATACCCCCTGAGCGCCACATCGCGCTCTTTGAGATCTTTTATTCGTTCCCTCAGGGAAGTAATTTCAGCCATGAAAAGAGCCAGCTACCGAAAAACGCGCCAGTTTATGCCAAGACCGATAGATGCTCCACCACCAGCTGTAACGTCGACGTGTCGCGATAGTCATTTTCGTTCAAGCGGTAGACGACATCCACCATCACGGCTTCGCCGAGCGGCGGATGTCGAAACGCGATCGCATCGAACAGCCTATCACCACGCTTCAGTACCAGTTTGAGATGATGCTCGCCGACTACGCGCTGTGACACGACTGTGAATTTGTCGTGAAATAACGGCTCCGGAAAGCCCTGTCCCCACGGCCCACCGCGTTCCAGCCGCACGGCCATCTCAAGGCTCATGTCTTCTTCGAGTAGCCCACCGTCGGTAAGAATGACTTGCTCCAGCGCTTCTCTTGGCAACACGAGACGCACCTGGTCGTCAAACGCCTTACAGAATCGTGGGTAGTGCACCCGCTTGATCGACATCCCCGCTGCCATCGCATGGCCACCAAATCTAACCAGGAGACCGGGGAAACGCGACGCGATCGCATCGAGAACATCGCGCACATGCAAGCCAGGCAGCGAACGGGCAGAACCCTTGAGCTCATCGGGTGCGAGATCTCCTGCTTCGGCAAATGCGATGACCGGCCGATGAATCTTCTCCCGCAATCGTCCTGCAACGATGCCGATAACTCCCTGGTGCCATCCGGGTTCGTAGACACATACTCCAAAACGATCGTCTGCTTCGACTTGCTGGGCACTCACGATGAGTTCGGCTTCGCTCACCATTTCCTGCTCGATCTCCCGACGGGCACGGTTGAGCTCATCCAGTGCGGTTGCCAGCCCTCGAGCCGTCTGCAGATCTTCCGCCAGCAAACATCGTATTCCGATCGCCATATCATCGAGGCGCCCCGCCGCATTGAGTCTTGGTCCAAGGGCAAACCCGAGATCCTGTGCGGTCAGCTTCCCCAACTGTCGCCCTGCAACGGAACAAAGCGCCTGAATGCCCGGACGACAACGCCCTGCACGCATGCGCTTCAATCCCTGGTGCACGAGGATCCGGTTGTTGCGGTCAAGTGGTACAACGTCCGCCACGGTTCCCAAGGCCACAAGATCCAACCAGTCCGCCAAATTAGGCGCAACCCGTTCGGCAAACCAACCCTGTTCGCGAAGTTTCACGCGAACGACCGATAACAGGTAATAAATGACCCCCACGCCGGCCAGGGATTTACTTGGGAAACGACATTCCGGGAGGTTCGGATTGACGATGGCAAACGCGGCTGGGAGTACCGCGCCGGGCAAGTGGTGGTCGGTAACAATGACGTCAATTCCCAGCGCATTCGCTGCAAGAACGCCCTCTATGCTGGACACACCGTTGTCCACCGTGATCAACACGGTGGGTTCCAGTTTCGCCACCAGTTGAACTATTTCGGGCGACAGGCCGTAACCAAACTCGAAACGGTTAGGCACCACAAAATCTACCTGCTCAGCACCCATTGCGCGCAACAGACTCAAAGCAAGTGCGACCGATGTCGCACCATCGGCGTCAAAATCGCCAACGATGAGAATACGCTCCTGGGTCACAACCGCACGCTGAATTCGCTCCGCCGCGCGCTGAACCTGGCTCAATTCATCTGGTGGTAACAACTCCTCGAGCGACAGTTCAAGCTCGGCCGCCGATCGAACTCCGCGCGCTGCATAGATTCGCTTGAACAGGGGGTCCAGATCCCCGTCGATGGTATTTTCGCCAATACTTCTAGCGGCAATCCGGATGTCAGCCATTGGCAAGCTGATCGACGCGTATTCGAGTGATCTTGCCGACCACTTCGGGCAATGACTGCACTTGAGCAATGGCGGTGTTCATCACCCGCTCCACAACTTTGTGGGTCAGGATGACAATGGGCACCCAGGCTTCTGCAGATTCGGTATTGATGGCTTGTTCTCGCTGAATGACCGCCTCGATGCTGATGTCTCTTTCGCTGAGCATCGTCGCCACCTTGGCAAATACACCCGGTTGATCCAGCGCGGGTATGCGCAGATAAAACGCGCTATGAGTTTCCTCCACCGAGAGCATCTTGATGCCGCTGTCGCAGGCATCCAGGGGAAGGAGCGCCGTGCCACGCGCCAACTCCACCAGATCGGCTATGACCGCAGATGCGGTCGGACGATCGCCTGCTCCTGCCCCGCACAACAGCGTAGGACCGGCAGCGTTGCCATGAACCAGCACGGCGTTCATCACACCATCGATGTTCGCCATGAGTTGTCCCTTCGGTACGAGGGTCGGATGCACCCGAGCTTCCACACCCGCTTCGGTCCGTCGAGCCAATCCTAAGTGTTTGATTCGATACCCGAGCTGGCCCGCGTATTCGATATCTTCTGCCGTTATCCCAGCAATGCCTTCCGTGTATACGTCGGCGAAGCGAAAGTCCATGTCGAAAGCAAGCGCCGCAAGGATAGTCAGCTTGTGTGCCGCATCAATACCCTCGACATCGACGGCAGGGTCAGCCTCCGCATACCCCAGGCGCTGAGCCTCTTCGAGAGCGTCCTGAAATGTCCGACCTTCCTGGGTCATTGCCGTAAGGATGAAGTTTGAGGTTCCATTGATGATTCCCGCAAGCCAGTCAATCTGGTTGCCGGCGAGTGAACGCGTGAGCGCGGCAACGATGGGGATTGCTCCGGCAACCGCCGCTTCGAATCCGAGATAGCAGCCGTTTTCGCGCGCAAGCGTAAGCAGCTCGGTGCCGTGCAGGGCTATGATGGCTTTGTTGCCGGTGACAACCGAGGTATGGTTCTCAAGCGCGCTGCGTACAAGGTCAAGTGCGGTGTCCTCACCACCGATGAGCTCCACCACGACATCGAGATCGTTGCGTTTACACAGCGCGACAACGTCAGTGGAAAACTCCGCCGCTCCCAGCTCAACACCCGGTTTCAGACTCCGGCTGGCAACGTGGGTGAGCTGGATCTCACGCCCCGCTCGTTGGGTGATGGCGTCACGGTTATCGCGCAGCACGTTGACAACGCCCTGCGCGACGGTACCCAAACCACACATCCCTACTCTCAGCGGCGTCCCCACGACCTCCCCCAAATAGCTAAATCCCGATGCGTTGCACGAGCTCTTCGGCAGGAAGATAACCCGGCAGCAAGCGGCCGTCTTCGAGAACGATGGCGGGCGTTCCGGTCACCCCAACCTCACCACCGAGTTCAAAATGCGCGGCTACCGGATTGTTGCAGGTAGCATCGGGAATGGATTGGCCGGCTTTCAGCTTCGTGATCGCAAGATTCGGATCGTCCGAACACCAGGCGGAGACGATCTTGTCGTAGGAGCGAGATCCTATCCCTGCCCGTGGATACGCCAGGTAGCGCACTTCCACCCCGAGTTCGTTGAGTCGTGGTACCTCGAGGTGGAGTTTACGGCAGTACGTACAGTCGACATCCGTGAACACGTTGATCACGGCTTTTGGGTCGCCAACCGGTGAGAAAATGACCAGTTCACTGCGCGGAACGTTTGCCATGATCATTCGGCGTTTCTCGATGCGATTGTTTTCTGCGAGATTGACGATTTCGGTATCACCCAATTCATAGAGATCGCCGTTGAAGAGGTAACGGCCATCTTCGGTGCCATACAGAATATCGCCGCCTTCAAGCTCCAGCGCGTAAATGCCTGCAACAGGGGTCGCCTCGACCGATTTGATTATGATGTTTGGACGAAGCTCACTGAACCGGGCAACCAGACGTTCGGCCTCGGCGAAAGCCGTCTGGCAAGCGAAGAGGCCAACCAGTACCCAACCGAGCTTCATGTTCACGTTCTTGTCGTTCCTCAAAAGTTGATAAGTCCAAACTGGCGTTGGTCTAGGCCATCGATGATCTTCTTTGGCTCGAGGATGCCGCTAGTCCAGGTAGACCGTAAATTGTCCGCAAAATTCCAAAACATACTGTGACCAGCCTTCACCTTATCTAGGGAACCTCTGAGCAATCGATAATTGATCAGAGGTTCCCTAGCTCCATCACCGTCGTCAGCCGCGCGGATGGTGAGCCCGATGTAGCTCCTTGAGCCGGGTCTGCGCAACATGAGTATAGATCTGGGTTGTCGACAAGTCTGCATGGCCCAGCATCATCTGCACGGCACGCAGGTCCGCGCCATGGTTCAACAGGTGCGTGGCAAAGGCGTGACGCAGCGTATGGGGTGAGACGTCCCGGTTGATGCCCGCTTTACGCGTGTAACGTTTGACGGCATGCCAGAATGTCTGTCGGGTCATGAAACTCCCACGCTGCGAGGGAAACAGTGCCGCAGAGCCACTCCCTTTGAGCAATAGCGGACGAGAGTCCGCCAGAAAGCGCACCATCCAGGCCAACGCTTCCGCACCCACCGGCACCAGACGCTCCTTTCCACCCTTCCCGGTAACACGCACCACCCCCTGGCGGGTGTTGAGCGACGCCGTGGTGAGACCCACGAGTTCAGAGATCCGCAATCCACTTGCGTATAACAACTCCAACATGGCTCGATCCCGCAATCCCAGTGGCTTGCCGGTGTCAGGTGCGGCAATTAATGCCTGCACCTCCTGTTCGGATAGGGATCCCGGCAGTCCGCGGCCTATCCTTGGATGGGCAAGGTGGGCGCTCGGATCGGTGGCGATTCGCCCTCGTTTGAGCATGGTTTGGTAGAAACCCTTGATGCACGACAGGAAACGCGCGGCGGAGCGAGGTTTGGAGCCCGCCCGAAACTGACCCGCGATATATTCCAGAAGCTCGGATTCGCTGGCTTCCAGTAGTGAACCAGGTAATAAATTTGCCAGCTTATTAAGGTCCCGGCGATACGCCACGAGGGTGTTCTCGCTCAAACCCCGCTCCAGCCAGACCTCATCGAGGTATTGGTCAACGATATTCATCTGGGGCATCAAAATGTGGATCGTGTCCTACTGGGGCACAAATATACAACCCTGGGCGGCACAATGTGACGGGGTTCGACCTTGTCAGGACCCCTCGAACCGGCCGGCTTCCTGAGTTTAACTTATTGAAAATAATAGAAATAGTCTAAAAAAATAAGAAGTGGCACGTAACCTGCATCAACATGGACAGCTTCGACACTAACGCCTATTGTCCCCCCAAAGGTGAGTTGAAGCGACGTGAGCCGATAGCCGGTTCGTCTCTCCCCGGCTGTCTGGAACATAGCCAGCTTGCTAGGCTGCTCCCCCCCTTTGGTCCCCCAAAGTCTAGCAAGCTGGTTTTTTCACAACCGAACCCTCATCCCTTTGCAGCACCGGCTATACCTTTTCTTTGATTCGCGCAGAGCGACCGGATCGTTCCCGTAAATAGTAGAGCTTCGCCTTGCGAACATCCCCACGGCGCTTTATTTCTATGGAAGCGATCTGCCGGCTGTGGGTCTGGAACGTCCGCTCAACCCCGACACCGTGAGAGATCTTGCGGACCGTAAAGGCTGAATTGAGGCCTCGATTACGTATACCGATCACCACACCTTCAAAGGCCTGTTGCCGCTCACGGCTGCCCTCGCGCACCTTGACCCGAACGACGACGGTGTCTCCCGGCCCGAACTCCGGGATGTCTGACACAAGCTGCTCATTTTCCAGCTCCTCAATAATCTTGTTGCCACGCACGCTCGTTCTCCTTTTTCCTAATGACCACCGGTCGGCTCATCGTCAAACAACTCACGGAGCAGTTCGACATCCTCATCAGATACTTTCCGTCCGGTCAGCAAATCCGGACGCTGTCGCCAGGTTTTCGTCAATGCGGCCTTGCGACGCCAGCGTTTGATCGCGCCATGGTCGCCGCTAAGCAAAACCCGCGGCACGTTGCGATCCCCAGCATTTTCAGGGCGCGTATAGTGCGGGTAATCAAGCAATCCATCAAGGTGAGATTCATCCAGTGCGGACGCCCGATTACCCAGAGTACCCGGCACGTGACGGGCCAATGCGTCCAGCAACACCATTGCGGGCAATTCCCCGCCGGTAAGCACGTAATCTCCGATCGATAGTTCTTCATCAACGACGAGTTCGATGGCGCGCTCGTCAATGCCCTCGTAGCGGCCGGCGATCAAAATAAGTGCATCACTCAGCACCAATTCCTGCACGATGTCCTGGTTCAAACGGCGACCTTGTGCGGAAAGGTAGATGACTCGTGGGGAAGTGCTCATAGCCGCTTTTGCGGCAGCGATTTTTGCCGCGGCGACCGCCGCGAGCAACGGCTCCACCATCATCACCATGCCAGGGCCGCCACCATAGGGGCGATCATCCACCGTGCGATGTTTGTCGGTTGCGTGGTCGCGAGGATTGAAAAATTCCACGTCGAGCACGCCGTTGCCCACCGCACGACCCAGCACACCGACTTCCGTGGCAACCGAGAACATCTCCGGAAACAGGGTTACGATGCCGAACCACATGTACCGAAGCCTACCAGTCGACTTCCAGACAGCCTGCCTGGATATTCACCGAGCGGATAAATTGGGCGGTAAACGGAATCAAAACCTCCGCATCACCCTCTTCATCCACGGGACTTTGGATCACCAATACATCGTGGGCTCCGGTTTCGAGCAGATAACTGACACTACCCATGGCGCTACCGTCCACGTTCACCACGTTGAGCCCGACCAGATCGCGCCAATAAAACTCGTCATCGTCATCGAGACCCGGGAGTTCATCGCGATGAATTCCAACATCGGCTGCACTCAAGGCCTGGGCCAGTTCCCGGCTGTCGACCCCCGAAAACTGAGCGACAAACCCACGCCCGTGGGGTTTCACAACCACCGGCTCGAGTGGTTTCCACGCCGCACCCTGATCGATCAGCCAGTTGGAATAGCTCAGAAGGTTTTCGGGAGGTTCGGTAAAGGAGCTGACGTGCACCCAGCCACGGACACCGTAGGCCGCGCCAATGCGGCCAACGATCACCACATCTTCGGTAGGTACCACATCTTCGGTAGGCACCACATCTTCGGTAGGCACCACATCTTCGGTAGGCACCACATCTTCGGTAGCCACCACATCTTCGGTAGCCACCACATCTTTGGTAGCCACAACCTGCTCAGGTCGCCGCGGCGGGTTCTGCCTCAACCGTGGTCGACTCGGGGTGGGTCACCAGTTTGCGGGCACGTTGCACGAGTTTCTTGACTGTATCCGATGGCTGGCCACCCACGGATATCCAATATTCAAACCTCTCCAGGTCGATCCGCAGCGTTTCGGCATTGCCTCTTGCCACGGGATTGTAAAATCCGACACGCTCGATAAACCGCCCATCACGCTTTGCAGCGCGGTCCGCTACCGTGATGTGATAGAAGGGGTTCTTTTTCGACCCGTGTCGCGCGAGGCGAATAGTTACCATTGACTTACCCAGAAACGAAAGGCGCGGTATTGTAAAGGAACGCCCATAGGTTGCAATACGCCGCGGAGTTTCATTTTCAGCGCGGAAAGCCGGGTGGTTGCCGCAGCCCCTGCATGCCACGCATCATTTTCTGCATCCCGCCTTTTTTCGTGACTTTTTTCATCATTTTCTGCATCTGCTTGTGCTGCTTGAGGAGGCGATTGATATCGGGGACCCGGGTTCCGCTACCTGCCGCAATGCGTTTCTTGCGTGAGCCGTTGATGACGTCTGGAAAGCGGCGCTCGCCGGGCGTCATCGAATCGATGATAACGCCCATTTTTTTGAACATGCCATCGTTGACCTGGGAGGAAGCCGCAGCCGGCAGTTGGCTCATCCCCGGCATGTTTTCCAGTATGCTGCCGAACCCTCCCATGTTGTCCATCTGCTGGA
>JACZXA010000250.1 GCA_022571865.1 Pseudomonadota bacterium | reverse complement strand
TTCCGTCGCTACGGCTACGCTTTCGGTCACGAGCCGTCATGACGACCACGATCTCTCACCCAAAACTCTGCGTACTCTTGCAATATCCCTGCAATATCCGGGCTAGCGTTCCATGACACTTGAACAACCGTGTACCTGGTGCGCGATGTGAACGAAGAAGACTTCAAAGAAAAACTCGAACGAATTCTCATCGACCATATCCCGGGCTGTAAATCTCTGGAATCCGTCGTTCGTCTATCCGGTGGCGCCAGTCAGGAAACCTATCGGATTGAAATCGAGTGTCTGGATGACAAACGTATTCTCGCGATGCGGCGCGCGCCCGAAGGTGCCTTCAACGAGATGAGAACCGATCGGCCGGGGCTTGCCGGTGAAGCCCAACTGATGCGCAGCGCACTCGCGGCCGGGGTGCCCGCGCCGGAAGTTTATTATGTGCTTACTCGAGCCGACGAGTTGGGTGACGGGTTCATCATGGAGTGGATCGACGGCGAAGGCCTGGGTGCACGTATCGTGCGCCGGCCGGAATACGAACGCTTGAGACCGCAACTCGCCTACGAGATCGGGCAAATCCTGGCACGAATCCACAATATAGATGTCCAGGCGAGCGGGTTGCACGATTACCTGACGCCCATCCCACCGGCTGAATTCATTACCCAGACCTGGGATCGTTACATCGCCATGGAGACGCCGCAGCCGATGATCGACTACGCGGGTCGTTGGCTGAGGGAAAATATCGCCGGTCTTGCCGACACGGAGGATCTGGTACTCGTTCACAACGACTTTCGTAACGGCAATTTCATGGTAACGACCGAGCGCGTTGTCGCGGTGTTGGACTGGGAAGCCGCGCACATTGGAGATCCGATGCGGGATCTTGGCTGGATCTGCACCAATTCCTGGCGGTATGGGGGGGATGCGCCCGTTGGCGGGTTTGGAACATACGAGGATCTGTTTCGAGGCTACGAACAGGTATCGGGAAAACGGGTAAACCCTGATCGGGTGAAGTACTGGCAGGTGTTCGGCTCGTTCTGGTGGGCCGTTGTCTGTCTGGGTATGGTGACGCAATACCGAGGTGGGGCAGACAGATCCATCGAACGTGCAAGCATCGGTCGACGCACTTCCGAGGCGCTGGTCGACTGCGTCAACCTGATCATTCCCGGTCCGGTGGATCTTATTTCAGCAGAATCGGTCCGGCAGAACCTGGATATGCCAAGAGCTGACGAACTGATCGCGGCGGTCAGCGATTTTCTGCGAAATCAGGTGATGACAGAGACCAAGGGTCGAACCCACTTCCTGTCCCGGGTGTCTGCGAATTCTCTCGACATCGTCGCACGAGAGTTCGATCTATTGCCCGAACACCGACGCCGGGAACACGCCCGCCTGCAGGTGTTCTATCACTTCGATGCGGATGACGACGGGGCAGACCTGGAGAGCTTGCGCTGGCGTCTCGTGCACGCGCTGCGCGACGGATCTCAGTCGTTAGATGAGGAGTCCCTGAAGTCCTATTTACGAAATACGGTGGTTAACCAGATAGCGATCGACCAACCGCGTTACAGCGGGTTTCATCAGGCACTTGCTCGCTGAGCTTCAACTAACAATCAGATCTTTCGAGTTTTCTGGCAGCCTTTGCTTTTTCCCCGGCATCGGTGAGCGTTTCCATCTGCTCCAGGCGTTCGAGCGAGCGTACAAACTCAGGCTTACATCGTAGCGGATCCCAGAACTTGTCGAATTTCAGACTGTCTGCCATCAGACCATTGTGATCCTCAACCGCGGCATCGATCGCCTCGATTGCACCCTCATGATCTCCCAACGAAAGATAACCCGTAGCCAGATAATATTGGTTCACAAATGCCGGCTGTATCGCGGCCAAAATTTCGCTGGCTCTCGCTTCCTGACCGACGTTGGTATAGGCCGCAATATAGGCTTCAGGAATTACCGTACCCTCCAGTTTCCACCCTTCCTCAATCACCGTTCGCGCCTCTGCAAATCTGTCTAATTCAATTAGCGCCATCCATCGAGTCCACAACAGATCTGCACGGGCTCCGCCGCCCGAAACCAGCTCTAATCCGGAAGAAGACTCAGCCAACGATCGTTCGTAATAGCCGCTCAGCAAAAGCAGCCATGCGTAGTTGTATTGGAAATTTGCCTGTTCAAAACCAAACGGGATCTTTTCCGCCGTCGACATCAAGTTCAGGGCGGTACGCGTCCTGCCTTCTCGCAACGCTATCATGGCCAACTGTGCAGGAAACCATCCCCGGTCCGGGTATTGATCCATCCCTTGTCTGAGTAGCTCGTCTGCCTTGCGGTAATCCAACGTCATCAGAAGATGAACTTGACCCGCCAGAAGCAGGTTCTGAGGGTCTGTGGGATTCAGCTGGATCGCCTTCTCAATATTATTCAGCGCCCCGGTCGTCGCCTCGCCAAGCGACATTCCGCCATAGCGATAAGTGTAATTCTCTGAAAGGAGCAGATAAGCGAGTGCAAATTCCGAATCGGCTTCGATTGCCTTCTCCAGGTAGTTTCGCATAAGGACCCTGTCGTCACCCCCTTCACCGGTATTGGCGAGAATCTCCTGTTCGCGAGCCTTTAGAAAAAGTTCACGTGCCACAGGATTTACGGACGCAAGGGCAGGGTGCTCGGACGCGTGCAACTTCAGTAGATCGAAACCCAACCACACGGAAGAAAGTTCAGCGATGGAATTGGCCACTTCGGACTGCAGGCTGAACAGGCCTCCATCACCAAGTGTTCGCCGGTAAGTTTTTACCCACACACTCGAGTTGTCTTCACGGAGCAACTGCGTGCTAATTTGAACAACCTGACCCTCTCGTTGAACTTTTCCGCGAAGTACATAGTTGACCTCATGCTCACGCACGATCTCCGAGATGTCCCGGTTTCCGCTGGAACTGGAAACTTTCAGCGTCTCACAAACCGGATTCAGCGCACATGAACGTTTTTGCGTGAGCTGCTGCAAGACGACATCGGACAACCCACCGGCGATCGCTTCGGTTTCGTCAGACGTCGGATCGAATGGAATAACAACCAGCGAAAAAGCTTTTGGCCAATCGAATTTTTCTTCACTCCCAGTCCCCTCTCCCGAAAAATGGCTGAGAAGAAAAATTCCTGTTCCAACAATCCCTATGGCTAAAGCCAGAGCACGCCCTGCTCCGCGCCAGGCTCTTCGCTTCGGAGTTACACCCGCAGGTACGACACTTTGCTGCAGATACGAAGCGACGCGATTCTGCAATTTCTCGCGATACTCCTGGTCTGACATCTCGTGTTTCATGATCGCCTGACGAGCAGACAAACTGAGAGACAATCCCCCAGGTAGATCGTTTTCTTCAGATGAACGGCTAACGTCGGAATCTCTTTGGTCTGCGCAAAGTTCACTTCGTTACGACAGTTCTGGGACTCCACAGATTCGGGGGTTACGAAATACAGGAACAGCCTTGCACCCTCAATGCGGTCGGCCAGCACCTCATTCCATTCCCTGCCTGGCTCAATGCCTTCGTCGTACCAGACGTTAAACCCACAGTTCTTCATCCAGGTCAGTTCGGGATATATGATGGACGATTCTTTGTGGGAGTAACTCACAAAGACATAGGGTTCATCGCCGCTGTATGCTCGAAATGGGCGTTCTAAAAGTCGCTTCTATCTATCCGTTGGCTTAAGGTTGATTTGAAAGGGGCGGTAAATCAAGGCCTCGCGCGATGGTTTACCTTGCCATCCCAGGAGCGAAAACACCGTGGATAATCGGGTAGCGGACATTCAGCCGCGTTATAGTGAGCTTCAAACAGGTACTTGAACAGACAAAACGGCAATCAGGTTTTGAGGGAGGATAAACGATGACCATTGATTTTGACGTCGAACCGGAATTTCAGAAACAGGTCGACTGGGTAGAGAAATTTACCAAGGAAGAGATCGAACCCCTGGATAGTTTCCTCAGCATCGGTAGATCAAAAGATGGTGAAAAATTAAGCGAGGATGCATGGCAGGCGATTCGAGCCTACATCGATGATCTAAAACAACAGGTCAGAGATCGGGGGCTGTGGGGGTTTCATTTAGGACCAGACCTGGGCGGCCCAGGCCTCGGGAGGTAAAACTCTGCCTGTTGAATGAAAAGTTAGGCCGTACTCGAATGGGACCGACTATTTTCGGTTGTCAGGCCCCCGACACCGGCAACATGGAACTGATTGCCCACAACGGTACCGACGAACAGAAAGAAAAGTACCTGCAACCTCTGTTGTCCGGTGAGAAACATTCGGCCTATTCCATGACGGAACCTCACGCAGGCGAACCGGGAGAATTCATCTGCGCCGCAAAACGCGATGGCGACGAGTGGGTGATCAACGGTGAAAAGTGGTTCACCTCCAACGGGGCGGACGCGGACTTTCTGATCGTCATGGCAGTGACCGCACCGGAAAAACCGCTGCTCGAACGTGCGAGCATGTTCATCGTAGATCGGGATACGCCCGGGGTTGAGATCGTTCGCAACGTGCACACGCTCGGCACGCCGCTCAGACATAATTACAAGCTCACCGGCGGTGGCCATGCGTACATCCGCTACAACAATGTCCGAATACCGCGCTCGGCGCTTCTTGGCGAAGAAGGCGCCGGCTTCGTCGGTTCGCAGACGCGCTTGAGCGGTGGTCGTGTGCATCACGCCATGCGCGCGGTCGGCGTCTGCACCAAGGCGCTGGACATGATGTGCGAACGGGCGCTCAGCCGTAAAGCCAAAGGCGAATTGCTGTCCGATCTGCAGATGGTGCAACAGGACATCGCCGATTCCTATATCCAGCTCAAGCAGTTTCGCCTGCACGTGTTGTACACCGCCTGGTTGATCGACAAGACCAAAGCTTACACACGGGAAGTTCGCATGGAGATCGCCTCGATCAAAATCAGCGCGGCCAAGGTAAACCACGACATCATCTATCGCGCGATCCATCTACATGGCGCGCTCGGTATGTCCAACGAAACACCGCTGGGTGAAATGTGGATGGCGGCGCCACAGATGGGGATCATGGACGGCACCACCGAGGTGCATAAGGCCAACCTGGCAAAGTTGTTACTTCGAGACTACGACGCATGCGATGACCTGTTCCCAACTTATCATTTGCCTAAATTGATTGCGAAGGCGCAAGACAAGTTCGAAAAGGTCATCGAAGAGTACGTTGCATAGGTAATCATCTGCGGACGGGTAAACGTATTTGGTTGGACAAGGGGGTTGCTGGTGATTCAGTCTGCGAATCCAGGGCAAGGCGGTAGCCGCCGACTTTTTTTGCAGCGAGCTGGTGTTGCCGCGCTCGGGGTTGGTCTCGCGCCTTTCGGGCACCTGAGGGCCGCACCCACCGACACCATCAACCTGGGTGTCATTGGCTGTAACGGTATGGGCTTTTCCGATCTTCGCTCCATGTTGAAGGTGGCGGGTACGCGCTGCGTGGCATTGTGTGATGTGGATGCAAACGTGCTCGCACGCCGTGCCAACGATGTGAAAGAAGCCACCGGTAAAACACCTCGGCAGTATTCGGATTATCGCGCGCTACTGGACGATGCCGATGTGGACGCGGTCATCATCGCTACACCCGATCACTGGCACTGCCTGCAGATGGTGGATGCCTGCGAAGCCGGCAAAGATATTTATGTCGAGAAACCCCTTGCCAACTCCATCGGCGAATGCTCGTTGATGTCACAGGCCGTCGAACGTTATAACCGGGTAGTACAGGTAGGCCAATGGCAACGCAGTGGCGCCCATTGGCTCGATGCGATGGACTACGTCCAGTCCGGAAAGCTCGGTGAGATCCGTACGGTAAAAGCCTGGGCATATATGGATTGGATCAAGAGCATTCCGGTGCAACCGGATGGGTCCGTGCCTCCTGGCGTGGATTACGATATGTGGCTGGGGCCCGCCACAAAGCGGCCCTTCAACCCCAACCGTTTCCACTTC
>JACZXA010000059.1 GCA_022571865.1 Pseudomonadota bacterium | reverse complement strand
CGGTCCTGGATAGTCGTCTGGCCAAGCAGGGACCGCAAAGCGAATCAATAACTGTTCTGGATGCCTTGAACGATGGGTTTGATCCTCAGGTTCTGCGGCTCATGACGTGGGAGGCGCTAACGGGGAAAACCGATGACATCGTTGCCGAACCGAACCGTACTCTCATCTGGCGACGCCTTTTGTCAGCGGTTATCCGTGAGCAGGAAACGGGTGCGCTGCGCACCGACCTCGACCCGCGCCAACTGACGCTGGCGATACTGGCGATAAGAATGTTTCCCCGAATATTTTCCCAGTACAGCAAGATGATTCTGGCGGAGGATCCTCACGCGGGTGATTTCGCGGCCGGACTCGATGAGTTTTTTAAGCGCCTGCTCGGTGCCCTTCGACCGGGCGTGAATGAAACCGAACACAAACCCCGTATTCGCCTGAAGCCAACGAGTACTGCTTCAATTTGATATCACGCGCATGCAGTTGTTTGGTCGATGCCTCTTCTGATATGAGAGGGTCAATCTTTGATTGACCTTAAGCGCAATGGAAGATTGCGCCTGGGGCCAATGTTCGAATGGCTTAAGCGCAATGGAAGATTGCGCCTGGGGCCAATGTTCGAATGGCTTAAGCGCAATGGAAGATTGCGCCTGGGGGCCAATGTTCGATTGGTTCGCTCAGTGGGCTAAGGAGGCAAATACGTCGAAGTAAGCGGGAAATGTCTTGCTCACACAACCGGGGTCGTTGATGGTAATCGGAACTCCACCGAGTGCTGCCAGGGAAAAGCACATTGCCATGCGGTGGTCGCCATAGGTATCTATGGTTGCGGGCTTGAGTCGTGCGGGGGGGATAATTTCGATGTAGTCACGTCCTGCGTTTATTTCGGCGCCAAGTTTGCGAAGCTCCGTTGCCATGGCGTCGATGCGATCGGTTTCTTTGACCCGCCAGTTGTATATGTTTTCGATCCGAGTCGCACCTTCGGCAAACAAGGCCAGCACCGCCGCGGTCATGGCAGCATCTGGAATGTGGTTGAGATCAAGTGTTACCCCTCGCAGCTTACCAGGTGAGATCTCTATGGCATCTGCCTGGATAGATACTTTCGCCCCCATGGTGGTGAGTACCTGGGTAAACGCCACATCGCCCTGGATGCTGTCCTTGCCGATCCCAACGACCCGAACGCCACCTCCGCGCACCGCTCCGGCCGCAAGAAAGTAGCTAGCGGAGGAAGCGTCGCCTTCAACCAGGAAATTGCCAGGGGAGATATATTCGCTTGGCCGTACCGTAAACGTCCGATAATTATCATGGCGGGCATCAGCCCCGAAAGCACGCATCATGTGAACGGTGATATCTAGATAGGGTTTCGAAACCTGCTGGCCGAGAATCGACACCTCGACGGCGGAATGGGCCAACGGTGCTGCGAGTAACAAGGATGTCAGGAATTGGCTGGATATGTCGCCGCGCATTTCGATCGCACCCCCTTTCAGCCCACGACCCTGCACCTTGAGAGGGGGATAACCTTCGTTTTCGAGGTAACGAATGTCCGCCCCGAGTTGTCGCAGACCATCCACCAGGTGAGCGACTGGCCGTTCCCGCATTCGTTTGCTGCCATCGAGGTGGAATGTCCCGCGTCCCAGGGTCAATGCTGCCGTCAACGGTCGTAGCGCCGTACCGGCCAGGCCAAGGTCGAGCTCATAGGACTGCGAGTGGGTAACGATCGGACCTGCACATCCCGTGACCAAATAGTCGCCGTCAGCGACCCGAATTTCTACCCCGAGCTGCTTCAGCGCCGCTAACATGAAACGGGTATCGTCGCTCGCCAGCAGGTTGGTGAGCCTCGTTTCTCCACGCGCAAGCGCGGCTAACAGCAACGCGCGATTGGAGATGCTTTTGGATCCAGGTAGTCGAACCTCGCCGGAAATTTCGTTGATAGGCTGTAACGTCAGGGACTGCATGGCGGTGGATTAAACGACAAAGCGTTATCGAAACCAATCGAAGGGAGGCGGTGAACGCCGATTCAGGAGGGCACGGGTGGTCGGTTTTCTGTTTCCCGGTTGGGCGTTGCTGGAACCAGGCTCTCCAGAAACTCTGCCAGGTTCGAAGCTACTGTCTTTATTGGCTTGTAGCCGGGTCGTTCCAGAATAATCCGCCCGGTGTCGTTCTCTACTGAGAGAAAAAGGTCCGAATCTTTATCGGTGCAGGCAAAAAAAACGCTGAACGCGCTCCTGCTGCGCCGTTTGGCAAGTGCATGGCCAACGAGATTCTCAGTGAGTCGGGCGACGTCTTCGTTGTTCCAGAGCATAAGGAGGCTTACATGCCCCTGTGGTGCCTCAGCCTCCAGGCCACCGGACCAATACGCACCATAGTAGGTTTTCAGATCGGGATGGATTTTCAATTCCAGTGCTTGTTCGAGTCCGGAAAAGTCGTTGGGTGTGGTTGTGTGCCGCCGTTTGAGCGGCTGCCAGGCAATCCGTTCAATTCCATCGGCATCTCGATACGGCTCGCTGACCTCGCACGGTGATCGCCATCGAGGGTCGTGAACATCCTCGAGATGGGGATAGACTTTGAGGTATTGCTGGATGAAAGTGTCCAGTGCCTCGGTGACAGCCACGATTCAAACCGGTTCGAAGATCAAGCAAGGATCATATCATCAGCGAGGCTCTTCAAGGCCTGGGGGGGCCGCGGGAGGAGGTCTTCTGGGAGGTGCCTGACGATGGTCTCGGTGATCGAACATGCCACGGCGCATAGACTCCACGAGTAACCGGCGCTCGCCAGGTTTGAGCGCGGCAACGAGAGCGACGAGAGAATCGTGGCTTGCCGTCTGATTATCAGCTAGATGTTCGCGAAATTGTTCGAGCGCGTCTGCAAGCCTTGGTGCGTCGAACGGATCGGCTGTGAGTGCCTGGTTCAACTCACTCTGCGCCTTACGGATCCCGCCGAGACTTGGTCGCATGCCGCGAAAGTGGCGACGGATCAAAGGACGCAACTCCGCACGGCGCTCGTCAGGCAACTGGCGCAGTACCCGCGAGAAGCCCAAGGTCGGGTCCATGAGTGTCCTGTGCAGATCGAGATTGCTGGCTCTGCCGATAAAGAACCCGGCTAGAGCGAAGTTGACAGCAAGGGAAACAACGAGCGAGACGATGAGCCATTTGTTATGGGTCATCGGCTAGCTCCCTGCTCGTTCTTACGAGTCATCTTCTCGTTGCTACGAGTCATCTTCTCGTTCCTACGAGCCATCTTCTCGTTCCTACGAGCCATCTTCTCGTTGCTACGAGCCATCTTCTCGTTGCTACGAGTCATCTTCCAACTCCTCATAGGTTGCGCTGAAGACCAACAAGCTGAGCTCGTCAGCGAGCTGGGAATCTTCCTCAGGATTCATGGTGCCCAGAACGAATCCCAGTGCGAGCGGAACGGCCGCCGCCAGGGCTGGTCGCCAAAGCGCGCCCGTCAGCCAATCCACCATCCGCTGTAAAACGTCTCGGTTGGGTAGTTCCGCAAGAATTCTGTTGTCCAACCCAGGCGTGGCACGATGTCCACGAAGTTCTGCCAGCGCGATTTCCAGAGCCGCGCTCTCCTGCATCAGTCGACGTGCTTCTGGTGAAGATCCTAATAACCTTTTCGTTTGTTCCTGAGCGGAAGTCGGCCAACGGTCGAGATTACTGCCCCAGCGATCCAACGCTGCTGCGAGGTCATGTTCGCTGTTGATTTGCTTATCTTGATCGTTCATTTGCGTCTCCCTTGGAAGTGCTGCCCGCAAAGAGAGCTGCTTTGAGCGTTCTTCGTGCTCTCGCCAGCAAGGACTCCAACGCATGCAAGCTCACGTCCAATACCACTGCGGCGTCCTGATTGGAAAAACCCTGTACCTGACAGAGCATCAGGGCACACCGTTGGGCTTCAGGTAAGGTTCCTATCGAGCGAGTGAGGTTGGCGTGAGTCTCGCGATTTGCGTGGTGCAGAAACTGATCTGACCTTTCATCCGGAAGTTGCGCGAGCTCCGTATCATCTGCGGCTCGGCGTTTGCGAAATTCATCGACACTCAAGTTATGGGCTATCCGGTGTAACCAAGTTGTGAATTTTACCCGCCCCGGTTTAAAGGTATGGGCCTTCTGCCAGACTCTCAGGAACGTTTCTTGAGCCAGGTCGTCTGCGTCGGCAGGTGAACCGGTAAAGCGGACCAGGTAACCGTGAATAGAGTCCAGATGTCGACGCAGGAGGCATGCGAATGCCTCCTGATCGTTTCGGGTAATGCGCACCATCAGCTGCTCATCGGTCAGTTCGCGCAAAGAACAAGAAGCCTCGTGCAGAGTCCGTGACGGCCGTCTGATACTCGCTGAGGGCTCTTTTTTATAAGCCGCTGAAGGCTCTTCAAAAGGCTCCTCAACCTGAACCATCACGCATAGCGCGCCTTCCATCTCGTAACTCATCACGGGTGACCTCGCCATCCTCGTTGCTGTCGAGAGACCTCATTCGCTGCGCGCGACCGGGAAACTCATCGATGCTCAGGCCGCCGCTTCCGTCGGTGTCCATACGCGCGAACATCCGTTTCTGCCTGAGGGTTTTGCGTGCTGCGCGATGGTTCTCGGGGGCAAACTCTTCGGCAGACAGTTCGCCGTTGCCATCGGTGTCGAGCGCGGCGAAAAATTCGGCCTGTGTTTGCGGACTATGCTCGAAGCCCGCGCCACGATCACCGCCTGACGCGCGATCGTATCCACCAGGGTGACCTCGATGTTCGTCATGACCTTCGAACCCGTGTCGGTTGCCAAAGTGTCGTTCTCTCATGCCACGGTGGTCAGGGTCGGCGACGGCGAATTCTTCCGGACTCACCTCGCCATTGCCGTCGCTGTCCGCCTGAGTGAAAGCAACAGCGGCCTTCGCTTCCAGATCTGCGATTGAAACTGGAAACTCGAGACCGTGTGGACGGCTCGAGGCCGAGTTCGCCAGAGTGAGCGTCAGCATGCCCAATACGAGGGAAAGCAGGGGTTTTGTCTTCATATCGTCTCCGCATAAATCATATTTCACACAAAACTTTGTACGTGTCCCACTTCTCAACCCGTCGCCGTTTCGTAACAGATCTCAATGAGCGTATAGCGCCGCTCCTCGTTTGCCTGCTCGAGGCGGATTTCATCATCGACGGTTTTTTTGAGCAACGCCCTGGCCATGGGTGAATCGATGCTGAGATATTCTGGTTCGCGATCAAACTCATCCGGGCCGACGAGCCGATAGGTCAGCCGTGCACCATTTTCATCTTCCAGGGTGACCCACGCACCGAAGTAGACTTTGTCGGTGTTGTTGGGCGGTTTGTCGACCACGGTGATTTCGTCGAGACGTTTCGAGAGAAAGCGTATTCGGGAATCGATCTCCCGTAGTTGTTTTTTTCCATAGATATACTCGGCATTCTCCGATCGATCGCCGAGGGCTGCCGCTTCGGATACCTTCTGAGTCACTTCCGGGCGCGTGACTTTCCAAAGCTGTTTCAGCTCACGGTTCAGGACACCATAGCCAGCACGGGTGATGTAGGGTGACGACTTCTCGCGCGGTGGCCGATAACGGCTCATCGAATCACACCACACGATTCGAACTTCGGGTCGGGTGTCCGTCGGGTCAGGCTCTTTTCGTTGTCCATGATTCTCGTATTTTAGAAGCCGGGAACACAAATGTGCATCTCATTCGTGTCCTTTCATAGGGCCGGACGCTGATAGAAATAATCGGTCTAATAGCGAAATCTGTGCAGCGTATACTCATCGACGCTCGGAACGGGAGACCGGGATGAAGAGGCTTTATTACCTCGCCGAAGACTTGGAAACCACCAAAACGATCGCAGCAGTTCTGCGAGCAGAAGGTATTAGAAACTGGAACTTCCACGTACTCGCAAAAGATGAGGAGGGGCTGTATCAGCATCACATCCACCGGGCGACTACCTATCAGCAACTCGATATCGTGCGAGCCGGTGAACGCTGGGCACTGGCAGGTGGGGCGGTGGGTCTGCTGTTTGGAACGGTCGTCTACTTTACTGAAGTTTTACCCTGGGTGGTGGACGGCTTGACGGTATTTCTGACGACCCTGGTTGGCAGCTTGTTCGGTGCCTGGCGGGGCGCGATGTTGGGGCTTGCCAGAGAGAGTTACAAAATCGAGTCTTTTCACGACGAGATAGAGGCTGGCCGGTACCTGATCATGGTGGATGTTCGTGGCGAGAACAAAACTCAGGTGCGCGAGATCATGAGCCTCGGTTTTCCTAAGGTACGTTTCTGCGGCAGGGATACCGTAACGATCAATCCGTTGAAGCGACCAGAAGCGCGTGCTTATATCCCTGTCGCCCATTGATGTGATGGGCCGATGGTTGCCTTGTAAACCTCGGTAACACAACGGCAACATGTCACGGATCATCGATTTCTATTGGGATATCGGGAGCACGAATACCTACTTCGCGCTACATCTGATTCGGCCTGTCGCAAAACGCCATAACGCTCGGTTGGTGTTGCATCCGTTTAACCTCGGGTATGTTTTTCGCCATCACCGATACGTTCTGAGTGAAGAGCCGGCGATCAAACTGCGGAATCGGCGCAGAGATCTGGAGCGTTGGGCTGAGAAGTACCGGCTGCCCTTTCGAATGCCGGATCGTTTTCCGATCAAAACGAGCCACGCACTACGCGGTGCCATCGCCATGCGGGATTGGGACCTCGAAATGGCCTATGTCGAGGAGATCTTCCGATGTTATTGGGAACAAAACGATGCGTCGGTGGCTGAGCCGGAAGGGCTCGCGCGGATAGCAGAAAAGCTCGGTGTTGGCGCAGATGCGTTTCTCGAACGAATCGACAGCGCCCCCGTGCGTGAAGCCCTGATCTCGAGCACCAACTCAGGGCTCGAGAAAGGCATTTTTGGTGCACCGAGCTTTGTGATTGACGGTGAGCTCTATTGGGGCAAGGACCGTATGGAATTCATCGAGGATGCGTTGGCTCGGTCTTGAACGATGCGCTGTTTCATCGCCTGTTTTGTGGAGGATGGCACGGTTGAGCTCATGCGTCTTGGTGGGCAAATCACCGGGGTGCGTTGGGTGGCTGCCGAAAACCTGCACGCGACGTTGCGCTTCCTCGGTGAGATCGATGAAGCACAAGTCCCACGGATCAATCAACTCGTCACCCACCTCCAGGGCACTCGAATCGCAACCCCCGTTTGCCGCCTGGACGGATTTCCCGAGCGGCGACGGGCGCGTGTTGTGGTGGCGCGATTGGGGGGTGAAACTCCGTTGCATACCTGGGCAAACGAACTTGCTGAGACGCTTGGTGAACCGGACAGGCCCTTTGTTGCGCATGTCACACTCGGGCGGTGCCGTAAGGGAACCTCCATACCCCATCGCGCCGACTTGGCTGGATTCGGGATCATGTTGTCCGCACCCGCCTTGTATGAAAGCGTGGGTGGTTCGTCCGTCGTCTATCGGACGGTCGAACACAGTGGGAGCCGGCCGATATAGGTCCTACCCGAGTTCTTCAGGTGCTGTTTTCCATCAGTAGTCGCTCGAGGGCCGCAGCCAGAGGTGGCTGGGCAATGCCTCGATCTGTGATGATCGCGGTCACGAGATTGGCGGGTGTTACATCAAATGCCGGGTTACGTACGGCAACTCGGGCGGCGTTTTCTCCCAGCACCTCGCTCGGATCGCGTTCCTCAATGACCACCTCATGGCCGAACTCGGTCTCCGGGTCGTAGCTGGAAGACGGACAGGCGACGTAAAACGGGATGTCGTAGTGCGCGCAGAGAATGGCCAGATTGAGGGTACCGATCTTGTTGACGACGTCACCATTGCGGGTAACGCGATCTGTGCCGACGATCACCAGGTCGATTTTACCTTCGGCCATCAGGGTTGCGGCCATGTTGTCGCAGATCAAGGTTACGTCCATGCCTGCCTCGGAGAGCTCCCAGGCGGTGAGACGAGCACCCTGCAGGAGTGGCCGGGTTTCATCGACATAGACCCGGAAGGACATTCCCTGCTGATGGTTGAGATACATCGGCGCGGTCGCGGTACCGAGCTCGGATGCGGCAAGCGCTCCGGCGTTGCAGTGGGTCAACACCCCATTGCCGGGTTCGATGAGCCGACGACCGTAATCCCCGATTGCGCGACAGATAGCGCGATCCTCTTCGTGGATGATCTGGGCTTCGTCTCGAATAGCTCGCAGTGTTGGAGAACGTTTGGCCCGCTCGCAGATCCGCCGGACCGCCCAGCTCAGATTCACGGCGGTGGGTCGGGCGCTCGCGAGATAGTGCGCGTGTTGATCCAGGCGCGCGAGGAACTGTTGTGGTTCGGCTTCCAGGTTGGGATCTTCGCCCGCCATTGCAACGACCAGGGTATAACCCGCGGCGATACCTATGGCGGGAGCGCCACGTACCGCCATCGTGTTGATCGCCTCCCAGCCACCCCGCAGGTCCTTGATCTCGAGGTACGTGACCACTGCGGGTAGCTTTCGCTGGTCGAGTAGCTCCAGTTTGCCGTCATGCCAGCGTACCGCGCTGGGTGTGTTCATGGGGACCGAAATCTCATCTGTTTGCCCAACCGATTGCCTTCGCCAGGTAGCTCACGAGCAGCCCTCCGGTATCGCGCGCCGTTCCTCCGCAGGCGAACACACCATCAACGTGGCCCAAGGTTGCAAAAACAATGGGTCTCGAATGATGGGTTTCCAGCAGTTTGGCCACAGCCTGGACCATGGCAGGTGATCCATAATCGACTTCGGGTGCCGTGCATGGCAATGCCAGATCCTTCACACGATTCCAGATCTCCGGGCTGTGACAGTGAAATACCCATTTCACCCTGGGATCGGCCGCGTACACCATCGCGTGGGTGATGGTTTCCGACGAAGGTGGATAGTTACCGAGTGCATCCGCCCAGAAGCGATCGAGATTACAATGGGTGATGCGCACCATGTGTTCATCGTCGAATGCATCGAGTCCACTCGTTTGACTGGCTGAAATGACAAATTCGCTCAAACGGTGTGGATCGCGGGCGCTCAAGTTACCAAAGCCAAAACCCTCGTAACGATCAGGGTGCTGGCCGAGAATTTCGAGGCGGCGGAATAACGTTCGCCAGGCGAACAGCGGGCGCATCAGTTCATCGTCAGCGACCGGGTCTGTGGGTGCCAACAACTCGTAGGCGAACTTAATCGTGCCTTCTGTTTCAGCCACTCGTGTAGAATTCCCAGGGTTGAAAGTATAAGGATGCCACGTTGCAGTTGGAAAAAGCAGCGGGTGCGCTTGGTGCGTACGTAACCGGGGTGAGCCTGGCGGGGGCTGCAGATTCGCAAACCCTCTTCACCGAAGTGTATGAAGCCCTCATCGAGCACGAGGTGCTGTTTTTTCGCGATCAGGCGCTCGAACCAACCGAGTATCGGGACTTTGCGCGGCGGTTCGGCGAGATCGAACTCCATCGCGCCTATCCGACGGTTCCCGGGGCGCCGGATGTGCAGGTGTTGGAGAGCACGGCCGAGGCACCGAGTAAAATCGAAGCCTGGCATTCCGATATGACCTTCCGGCCGGCACCACCTGCGCTGACCATGCTGCACGGTCAGATCATCCCGGCATACGGTGGCGATACGTTGTGGCTCAGCGCGACGGCAGCCTATGCTGGCTTATCCGCAACACTTGCGAAATTTCTCGATGGTTTGAACGCGGAGCATGACTTTTGTCACGGTTTTCGTGAGAGTCTCGCAGAACCCGGTGGCGCTGAACGATTGGCCACAGCGGTCGAGGAGAATCCACCAATCACTCATCCGGTTATTCGCACACATCCGGAATCCGGGAAGAAAGCGATCTTCGTGAACAGTCTGTTCACCACTCGCATCGAGGGACTTGCCCCCCTGGAGAGCGATGTTCTGCTGCAGTTTCTCTATCGCCACCTGACCACTGAGGAGCACACCGTTCGTTTGAGCTGGCAGCCCGGCACGGTCGCCATCTGGGACAACCGCGCAACGCAACATAAGCCGGTAAACGATTTTTTCCCGCAACATCGCAAGATGCACCGGATCACCATCGCCGGAGATGTGCCCGCATGAACACGAGCCTGGATTATTCATGAACAAGCTACTGCGGTCGCCGATAGCAGCAAAACACCGGGCCTCGCAGGCGCCCGTCCCAATGCGACGGGACCCGCGAGGCCCGGTGTTTTACCACTCTGGCAGTTTGCTTCGCAAACTGCTTAGCAATTCGCTTGCGAATTTGCCCTCTGGCAGTTTGCTTCGCAAACTGCTTAGCAATTCGCTTGCGAATTTGCCCTCTGGCAGTTTGCTTCGCAAACTGCTTAGCAATTCGCTTGCGAATTGCCCTCGACCCAACCTCGCTACGCTTCTTCATGAATAATCCAGGCTAGGAGGTGTGCATTGTGAGTGACGCCAGCCAATTTGCACTTTTGCGGGATCGTCGGTTCGCTGGCTTGTTCTACACCCAGTTTCTGGGCGCCTTCAACGACAATCTGTTTAAAAGCGCCTTGTCGCTGATACTCGTGTACAGCGGTCTGATTGCCGCAGAGAACACGAATCTCTTCATCAATGCAGCGGCGGGATTATTCATCCTGCCTTTTTTTCTCTTCTCAGCCCTTGCCGGTCAGCTTGCAGACAAGTACGAGAAATCCCACCTGGTTCGCATTATCAAGGTAGTCGAGATATTCATCGCACTTGCAGGGGGCGTGACCGTCTACTTGCAGAGCGTGCCAGGCATGTTGACGGTTTTGTTCCTGCTCGGAGTCCAGTCGGCTTTTTTCGGACCGTTGAAATATTCGATCCTTCCACAGCAGTTGAAGGAGTCAGAACTCATCGGCGGGAATGCACAAATTGAAATGGGCACCTTTGTCGCCATCCTGCTCGGTACGTTGATTGGCGGCATCGTTGCGGCGCAGAGCGAGGTATCGATATTGCTGCCTATCCTGGTGGTAGCCGTAGCCGTAGTCGGCTACAGCGCAAGCCGGTTCATCCCGAACACCCCGGCGACAAGCCCGGAGTTGAAGATCGGTTGGAACCTTTTTAGTGAAACGATCAAGCTGGTCAAGCTCGCACGGGACAGAAAAACGGTGTTCCAGTCGATCCTCGCCGTGTCGTGGTTCTGGTTGTTGGGCTCGGTATTTCTCACTCAGATTCCCAACCTGGTGAAACTACATCTCTCAGGCGGCACCACGGTGGTTACGCTGATTCTCAGCGTCTTCACGATATCCATCGCGTTGGGTTCCCTCGCTTGTGAGCGGCTCTCGGGTCACAAGATCGAAATAGGGCTTGTGCCCTTTGGCGCGTTTGGAATAAGCGCTGCTGGAGTGGATCTGTATTTCGCGATTGGGGGTGTCAGCGCGACCGCAGACGTGCTGGGCTGGACGGCGTTTTTAGGCGTGGACGGAAGCCTGCGTGTGCTTCTGGATATGGGCCTGATCGGATTGTTCGGTGGCCTGTTCATCGTGCCTCTCTATGCGCTGATCCAGACGCGCACGCCTGAGGGCCGGCGAGCTCGGATAATCGGGGTGAACAACATCTTGAATGCATTGTTCATGGTTGCCGCGGCCGGCGGCGCCGCTTTGCTGCTCGATGTGGCACTTTGGAGCATTCCAGATCTACTGCTGGCGGTGGCGTTGGCGAACCTCGTCGTGGCCATCTATATATTCCGGCAGGTGCCGGAGTTTGCAATGCGATTCGTCATCTGGCTGTTGAGCCATACGATGTATCGGGTAACCCATGTGGGGCTCGAGAAGATTCCGGCCAAGGGCTCGGCGATCATCGTCTGTAACCATGTCACGTTCGTCGACGCGTTATTACTGGCCGGTGCCGTACCGAGGCCCATTCGTTTCATCATGTTCAAAACGATTTTCGACATTCCGTTGCTGAATTTCGTTTTTCGTACGGGTGGGGCAATACCCATCATTTCGCAACATGTCGATAAGGCTGCGTACGATGACGCCTTCGAACAAATTCAACAGGGGTTGGATGCGGGAGATCTGCTGTGCATATTTCCTGAAGGTGCTCTCACCCTGGACGGCGAGGTGGCCGAGTTCAAATCGGGTATTGAACGCATCCTCGCGAAATCGCCGGTACCCGTCGTACCGATGGCGCTACGCGGTTTGTGGGGCAGTTTTTTCAGTCGTGACGAAGGTGCCTTCAAGAAACCCAAACGTTTCTGGAGCAAGGTGGGTGTGGTGGCCGGTGACCCCATAAACCCTGCAGACGCCAGCGCCTCGGCATTGCGCGAATCGGTGTTGGCGCTTCGGGGTGCGGCAGCGTAACAAAGGGGCCAGGTCACCTGACCCCTCTTTTTCGAAGTTACCTGTCCTGCCACCCGCGGGCGTTGTTGGCGGAAAGGTCCTGGGTCATTTCTGCCAGCTTCTGCCGTTCCGAAATCCAGCTCCCAAATTCGGTGACAGAGTCGGTTTGCAGTTCCTGGGATTCAAACCAGGTAACCATGGCTGACATGAGTTGCCGAGCGAGTTCGCGATCGCCTCGAAAGAGTTGCATGTAATCATCCTTGGCATTCCCGATCAGCCCGAGTGCTAAAAGCGCCTCGCCGCGGTATTCCATCGCCTGGTAGAACTTCGGGTTGATTTTCAGGGCATAGTTGTAGGCTCCGATTGCCTTTTTGTAATCTCCCGTTTTGCGCAACGCGTAACCCAGTTCGTTGGCGGCCTCATAGTGGGCAGGGTAGAATTTCAGCGCCTCGGTCTGTTTGTCGACAGCTTTGCGGTAGGATTTCCGTGCGCGGGCCAGATACTTGTCGCGTTTACCAGGCTCTTCGTACTTGGCGGCTTTCGTCTCGTTCTTCCAAGCTTTCTTCTTATGCCTGAGTCCCGCTTGGTAGTGTCCGTTGGCAATCTGTTCAGGCGTTTTGGGGGTTGCGGTAGAGACGTTGGGTAACTCGCCACCGCCGGTGCTACCAGCGCCAAACGACCCGGAGGTCGCGAACACGGCAGCCAGCAGAGTTATTGCTGTCAAGGCGATACGCTTCATGGTCGGTCCCTCCATTGGTTTGTGTGCCCATTGTTATTTCGTGCGATGGTTTTGACCCACCCGTGCGAAACAGTTCAAACCTCGATGGTCAAGTGTACGGTATTACCGCATCAGGCGCTGACGTTGGAAATTGCGGGCTTTGATGCTTGAAGCAGGCAAACGGCCCGGCTACTGTCACATTCTCGGGCATCCAAAGATTTGAGAAGCACATGATGATCAGAAAAATTGCGCTTGGCTGTGTATTGGTGCTGAGTGGCACTTATGGAGATGTCATCGCTGAGACTCCGCAGGAAGCGGCGTTGGCGGTAATGGAAGATTTCCTGACGGCGTTTAACGCGCGCGATGAACAAGCCTGGGCAAGCACACTGCACTTCCCTCACGTTCGTCTGGCGAGTGGTCAGGTCAGGGTGTATTCGACCGTGGCAGACTTTGTTGCCGCGACCGATCTGGATGCATTCGCAGAATCAACCGGTTGGGATCACAGTGTCTGGGACAGTCTGGAAGTTGTTCAGGTTTCCCCGCGGAAAGTGCATATTGCTGTCACTTTTTCCCGTTATACGGCCTCGGGCGATAAGCTTGCCAGCTACCCTTCGTTCTACGTCGTAGAAAAGCTCGAAGGTCGGTGGGGCGTGCGCGCTCGGTCGAGCTTTGCTCCCTGATTGCCAAGGAACCTCTGATTAATTATCGTAGACTCAGCGTGGTCTGCGGGGGTTCTGGACGCAAGAGGCCGAACCCGTTCGGCTTGGCGCAATCGAAGATTGCGCACGCGGACTTTACAGGGAATGGTCGTCTCCATTGTCAAGAAGTTCAACGCGGCCAGAAGCCCCGCAGAACGCGCCCTTCGGGAGTTTTTCGCGCTCACCATGGCAGCGTTGCACCTCTTGGTAATATGCTCGGATATTGCCTGCGGCGAGGCGCAATCTTCGATTGCGCTTTGGCCAATCGAATTGGCCCCCTTGCCCTGGTAAGCGCGAGAAACTCTGAGCAAACGATAATTAGTCAGAGTTTGCTTGACTCGAGGACAGAAGATGAATTGGTCCGACCAGGAATTTGGTTTCGAAACGAGAGCGATACACGCCGGGCAGGAAACGGATCCGGTCACCGGAGCGATTATTACGCCGTTGTATCTCACGTCGACTTATGCGCACTCGTCCCCTGGCGTACACCGTGGGTTCGAGTACTCCCGCTCTCACAATCCCACTCGCAAAGCCTATGAAACCTGTGTGGCTAATCTGGAAGGAGCACGTTTCGGATTCGCGTTCGCGTCGGGCTGCATCGGTGCCACCACGGTCGTAGCAATGTTGGCGCAGGGAGATCACGTTGTCTGCTGCGACGATATGTATGGCGGCACCTATCGTCTGTTCGAGACTGTGTTCCGGAAACAGGGAATTGATTTTTCTTATGTCGACCTGACCGACGTGAGCGGGCTTGAAGCAGCCATGAAACCGAACACGCGCATGGTGTGGCTCGAATCACCAACCAATCCGCTGATGAAGCTGTTGGACATCGCGGCCCTTGCGACGGTTGCCCACGATTCCGGTGCCATGGTGATGGTGGACAACACGTTCATGAGCCCCTTCTACCAGCGACCGATTGATCTGGGTGCGGACATGGTGCTCCATTCCACTACCAAGTACATCAATGGGCACAGCGATCTGATTGGTGGGTTGGTGGTCACGGATGACGAAAAGATAGCGGATCAGCTCGGATTCTTGAGCAACGCCATGGGCGGGATTCAAAGCACATTCGATGCCTTCCTGTGCCTGCGAAGCTTGAAGACGCTGGCAATACGCATGCAGGCACACGAGCGAAATGCCTTTGCTGTCTCCCGCTTCCTCGAAGGGCATGACAAAGTCACCAACGTTTTGTATCCGGGGCTCGAAAGCCATCCGCAACATGAGCTTGCGAAGGCACAGATGTCCGGGTTCGGCGGTATGATTGCCATTACGATCAAAGGTGGGTTGCAAGCCGCGCGTACGATGCTCGAAAGGGTACGTGTATTTACCCTCGCCGAAAGCCTGGGCGGCGTTGAATCGTTGATCGAACATCCCGCCATCATGACCCATTCGAGTCTGCCGGAAGAGAAACGCTTGAGCTTAGGTATAGACGACAGTCTGATTCGGCTGAGCGTCGGAATCGAGAGCGAAGCGGATCTGTTGCGCGATCTCGATCAGGCGCTCGCTGCCACGTGATTTACGACGATTTGGATCGGCACATGGAGGAGGCCGGCTCCATCGACAGAGCGGCGACTCCGCTTGGCATGTATGTGGCGTGGTGCGCAAATCTGCAACTCGTGAGCCGGCAGCTGCAAGATCGAGCGGAGCGATTGATCCTGCGGGTGCGTTATCGCGAAGCGACCGGAGCGGAGCTACTCGTTGGCGGCTGTGCCGGAACGCTGGACGCCCACTGCTTGAACGAAGAAGGACAGCGTTTTACCGAGGCGTATTATCCCCAATATATGGAAGATTTTCGAACGGTGTTCGGCGATGCGGTTTACGACGTAAAAGACGATTGGGCACACTATGATGAAATAGCGAGGCTTTTGACGAAACGTTATATGCACCATCGCGGGGTTCGCGGCCCCAGACGGAGCGCGAAGGGATCGTCCTGGTGGAAATTCTGGCAGTAACCGAAGCGGTTGCAGACGCGCGGGCGAAGTGGCGTTTCCGTGGCGTTGACCGCCCCGAATTTGCCTTAACAGCGTCTCGCAACGAGGAGTCGGTCTGGGACTATCCGCGACCCCCCCGAATTGCCGAAGTAGCCGAGCGATTACGGGTTCTATGTGGCGAATTGCTCATAGCCGAAACCGAAGTCGGATTACGGGTGATGGAAACAGCCGGTGCGCCGACATATTACTTTCCTCCTGAGGATGTGTATCGTTTGCACCTGACGATGCAGGGGCAGGCGCGATCTCATTGTGAATGGAAAGGCCATGCGGTGAACTTCTCGGTTGCTGGTGTTCACGATGCCGCATGGTCGTATACGTCGACCTATGCTGAGTTTGCCTCGATTCATGGCTGGTTTGCCTTCTTCCCGGCACGGCTCGATTGTTACGTTGGCACCGAGCGCGTCGTGGCGCAGTCTGGGGGGTATTATGGTGGTTGGGTCACAGGCAATCTGTGCGGCCCGATCAAGGGTGAACCCGGGACGGAACATTGGTAAAAGGATTCCAGGCGAGAGCCACAGACATCTTCAAACCTTATCCCGATGAGGTGCCATGGGAACTGCTCCTTGAAGGAGACCCCGATGAAACGCGTATCGGTGGCTACCTCGATCAGGAACTCATTCGCGTCGCGAAGTTTCGTGGCGAAGTTATCGGTGTATATGTTGTCAAACCCGTCGATCGGACGCGGTTTCAGCTCGCGAATATTGCAGTCGCTGAAGGCTTTCGAGGAAAAGGGCTAGGTGACTGGTTACTCCGTCATGCCATCGGTCTCGCCGAGACCAAAGGTGCACGGGAGATCATCGTTAGCGGTGCCCGTTCACAATCGTTTTTCAAAAAGCACGGATTTGAACCCGATGGATCAAATCTTCTACTCACCCTCACCCCGGAGTAGTTCAGCCGGGTCACAAAGGCCATGAGGTTACCCCTGAACGGATTCCCCGACCCTTCGGCCAATGGGCGGTCCGATGTAGTGTGCGGCGGGCCGGATAATTCGGTTGTCCTCGCGGCTCTCGATGAAATGCGCGACATACCCGTAAACTCTGGACATGGCGAAGCACGAAGTAAAAAAACGGGTTGGCAGGCCCAGCGCGCGATACACCACTCCCTTGTAGAACTCGAGGTTGGCATAAAGCGATTTGCCTCGGGCTGCCATACGCTCGGTAAACCTCGCTTCAATGGCGACGAGCGTACGAAAGGTGCGCTCATGCTCGGTACCGCGAGTGAGCGCTTCAGCAAACGCTTTGATATGGCGAGCACGGGGGTCGAGCACTTTGTATTCGCGATGACCCATGCCCATTACTTTGGTTTTGCTCGCGAGGCACTCATCCACAAAAGTTGCGGCCTGCTCAGGCGCCCCCACCCGGTCGGCAACCTCCAGGGCGGCCTGGTCCGCTCCGCCATGTAATATCCCGTGCAGGGTGCCAAATGCGGCTGAAATGCAGTTCTCGATGGGTGCGAGGGTGCTGGCGGTACTTCGTGCAGCAAAGGTACCGGCGTTGAAGCTGTGTTCGATTTGCAGCACCTGTACGGCCTCGAAAGCAAGGCGTGCGGTTTCGACATCCGGCGCGTGAACGTATTCCAGGAAACGACCGACCAGGGTGGGCGCTTCGCTGGGGGACAGTGGCTCGCGTGCGAGGTGTGTGGCGATGAGTTCGGGAACCTTTGCGGCGATCACGAGCCCTTGCGCGGCTTCGCCATAGTCCTCGAATTCTTCTGGATGGTCCAACAGCGGCGCCATGCCCTGCAGAACGTGCATGGGATGTGTCTCCTCGGGCAGGCTCAACAACAGATCCGTTTCCCTCAGGCTCAAGTGTGCGACCTTCAGCAGTCGTCGTTCCAACGCGGATTCGAGGGTGCCGTCGACTACCAGCGACGCGACATGGCCAAAAGGCAGGTTGACCAACTCGTCAATATCGTAGCCGCGATAGCTCAACTTGCCTGCCTTACCGTCAACCAGCGAAATAGCCGTGGTGTCGACGATGACGCCTTCCAGGCCTTTCATGATTTTAGTCATGGCATAGTTCCCCATCGGTTGAGTATTTAAGGATATGTCTGTCGTGATAACCGAGCTATTCCGATGACTTATCCCGTTACAAGCCAGGCTAATGAGTGCCCGGATAGCTGAGATGATTGAACGTTCGGGTTAAACCCGAACCCTATTGCTGCTAGGCTCGGTCGATGCAGATCGAGCGCCATGAGATCCGCATCTTCAGTGCGGTTGTAGAAGAGGGTGGGTTCAGCCGTGCCGCTGAGCGACTCAGCATTTCCCAGTCGGCGGTGAGTCAGGCGGTCGCGAATCTAGAGCACAAGCTTGATACGAGTCTGTTGCTCAGGGGAAAACAACCGGAGCTCACCGAGGCTGGTAAGCGTCTGTTCAGCTTTACCCAGAAGGTGATCAACGAAGAGCACGATACGCTGGAAGACATCCAGCAGATTCGAACAGGGGCGCTGTCTACATTGAACCTGGCCATGAACAGCATGGTCAACCGGTTTCACGGTCGTGATCTGCTATTGGAGTTCTGCGAACGTAATCCGCTCACTCGATTGAAGCTTGATGTTGCACCGAGCCGCGAGATTATTTACGGCGTGGATGCCGACCGCTGGGAGCTGGGATTCGGCCCCTTCTCCACCAAACACATGCCTGGTCATTTCGTAACCCAGCCATACTTTGCAGAACGCCGTCTGCTGGTGGTTCACGAGAACCACCCCAGTTTCGATGTACTTCGCAAGCGTCCAGAACAAGAGCTTGGTCAAGCGACCTTACTCACCTCATATCTGGACGATGTTGCCAAAAAACCTGGTAGCGAACGCATGCGTAATCACTTCGCAAGCGTCTGGGAGCTCAGCAACCTGGAATTGCGCCTGACACTTGCCGAGGCGGGCATGGGCGTGACCTACCTTTCCGATCGATTTTTCGAAACGTTGGACGGTTACCACATGATTGAAGGATTGGAGATCTCGACGATCAAGCGGCAGGTGGGGCTGTATTACAAGAAACACAAGGCGTTGTCCGAAGGCGCGAAGCGGTTTGTTGCGATCTGTCAGAACCGATTCGCGAGCTAGGAATCTTTTCTACCGCGCAGACTCCTAGGTTACGCTTCTTCATGAATAATCCAGGCTAGGAAGTTACAGCAAGAACCCCACGTACGGCTCGCGCGAGCTTTTCAAGCGTAAACGATCTCGCGCGGTGAAGCGATTTCCGGGTCGGAGCAGACCATCAGCTAATACCGACTTGCGCCCAGTGTGCATGTTTTAGTGAAAATCCGGGTCGTCTTGTTTTCCGAGCTGAAAGCCGAAGGGATAGAGGGCTATCGGACGGTGCGATCGGCACGATAATCCAGCTGCTGAATAATTCTGGATCATTGCGATCTCAGGACCAAGTCGCCCTAAGCTAGTGTGGCATGTTGTCGGTGCGTGCCGCTCTGCCAAGATAACCGCCATGGTGTCGTTTGCCGTAGTCTTCGCGGGTTATGCCTTTGGCTTCCATCAATGCGAGTGCAATTGCGTCGCTGATCGCAAGCATCACAGCCATGCTCGCACTCGGCGTCAGCCCGATAGGGCAAGGTTCTTCGATAATTCCCATGTCCAGCACGAGATCGGACAAGGCGCGCAGTTCAGAATCGGGGTGTGAGGTAATACCAATGACCTTGGCCACCCCGAGGTGGCGTGACAACTCCAGTATCTCGAGCACTTCGGAACTCTTACCGCTGGTTGAAAAGGCGATCATCACATCTTGGGTTTCCACCAGCCCGAGATCGCCGTGTGCCGCTTCCGCTGGGTGGATAAAATCCGCGGGTGTTCCGGTGGAGCACAAAGTAGCGGCAAATTTGCGGGCGATGTGTCCTGCTTTGCCGATTCCGGTAGTCAACACTTTCCCATCGCACGCTTGGAGAATCTCGACGGCACGTACGAACTGGTCGTCGATGGTGATTGCAGCGATCGCTCGTGCTTCCGCGTCCAGAACGGCCCGCATACGTTGTCTGATATCCATCTATGTGCTGCTCAAATAAATCGAGCGCGCATGTTGGCATGGGGGATGGGAACCCTCAAGGCGACCCGCATCATGGGAATACGCTCCTGGTCCGCGGCGTTGACAGTCACCGATCCCTCTTACAGAGTCTCGCCTTGATTCACTTTGTGGCGAAGATTGATTTTTTATGAAAGCGAACGGGCTGTTGCCGTACCCGCGTCAGGTCGATTGGCAAGCCGGGAGCCTCGCTCTCACCGGGAGTCGGTTTGACGTCAATTATCTCGCTGCACGAAGTGAGCGCCTCGAGTCTGCCGTGGATCGGATTGAAAAACAGATCTGGCGTAGCGCTGAAATTACCTCCGCTGGGCAGCCTGTTACGCTCGAGATTCATTGCGGGGCGCTGGGTTGCGAGTGGCCTGGTCTGGGGGTTGATGAGAGCTACCGGCTTGAGGTATCCGGTGTGCGCATTGCTCTACAGGCACCCTGTGAGTGGGGCATATTGCACGGCTTGCAGACGCTTTTACAGTTGGTCACAGCAACCGGAACACTACCCTCGATCTTGGTGGAAGATTCTCCTCGTTTTCCCTGGCGCGGCTTGATGATTGACGTGGCGAGACATTTTTTTGGTATTGAGGCGTTGCAACGAACACTCGATGCCATGGCTTTTTACAAGCTCAATGTCCTGCACCTGCACCTCACCGATGATCAGGCGTTTCGTTTGCCTAGCACGTCTTTTCCGAAGCTTGCGAGTGATCTGAGTTATTCGCCGAGCGAACTTTCCGGTCTTGTCAGGTACGCGGCAGAGCGTGGCATCCGGGTGATTCCGGAGCTGGACATGCCCGGGCATACCACGAGTTGGCTTGCCGCGTATCCTGAGTGGGGTAATGAACGAACGGAGGCGACCCGTCGCTTCGGTGTGCATCACGGGTGCCTTGATCCGACCAATGAATCTGTCTATGAAGCGATTGCGGTGTTGCTTGGTGAACTGGCCAGCATATTCCCGGATCGCTATGTGCACATTGGCGGTGACGAGGTGCATCCGGCATGGTGGTCGGGGAGCAAATCGATTCGCATGGCAATGCAGGCGCGCGCGCTAAGCGATGTGTCGGCCTTGCAGGCGTATTTCAACGCGCGGGTTACCGGGCTTGTGAACGATGTTGGCAAAGTGGCCATCGGTTGGGATGAAGTTTTGCATCCCGATCTCGATTCCGGGGTACTCGTGCAATCGTGGCGTGGGGCGACCGCGCGCGACCGGGTATTGAACCAGGGCCACGATTGCCTGGTTTCCGCCGGGTACTATCTCGATCTCTTTTTCCCCGCTGACGTGCACTACAGTTTCGATCCCGAGGCGCAAGAGGATGCGTTGATCGAATTGGAAGATGAGTTGACTGTCGACCCTCGCTTTGAACATGTCGCCGCCGGTATGCGCTGGGCGGATCACTGGCGCAATAAAGGGTCATCCAGTGTCTCGCCCCGCGGTTCTGTCGTCGGTGGCGAAGCCTGTTTGTGGTCGGAGCTCGTTGACGAATCCGTGTTGGACGTTCGGCTCTGGTCGCGGATGCCCGCGCTGGCGGAGCGATTCTGGTCACCTGTGGATCTCTGCGACGCTAGCAACATGTACCAACGACTTACCTCGAGTTTGGAGTTGTTGGGTGCAGGCGGAATCATGGATGTGTTCGGGAGTAGCGCCGCATTTCTGCAGCAGGCTGGCGTGACCGATGCATGGATGCCTCTGGTCAGCCTGTTGGAACCGGTCAAGTGGTACGGACGGTTGCTGGGCGAGCAGGCGTTGGCAGCACGCTTGAGCGGAACAGAGATGCCACAGTCGCGTCCGTACGATGCGGACACTCCGCTGGATCGGATTGTGGACGGATTATTCCCAGAGAGTTTTGTGGTCCGGGGGGTAGCAACGCTGTGTGAGCGGATTGCCAGTGGCGACGAAGTGGCCATGAAAGAGCTTGGCGATCTGGCTCGATCCTGGAGGCAGGTGTGCGCTCAGCAGGATTGTCCGGAAGAACTTGCCTCACTGGCAGATTCGCTTGCAGACACGGCCGCACTCGTACTTGACAGGTTGCAGGGTAACAAGATTGATGAGGCGGTATTGCAGCGGGTGGGGCGTGCACATGGCGAATACCTGTTAGCCATCGTGCCAGTATTGAGCCGATGGCTGACAGGGTCAAAACAGTGAGCCAGGAAGCTCGCCAGGCGAGCTCTGCCTGGTTCTCGCGTTGTGAAATTTGCCCCCTCGGCGAGGGTTTCATCAACGATACGTTCCGGGTTCAGAATCAAGATCGCAGATACGTATTGCAACGAATCAACGGATCGGTTTTCCCCAACCCGCGCCTGGTGATGTCTCAGACCAGCCGGGTGGTGGACCACATCACGACCAAGATATCGGGGTGGGTTCCAGCACTCGTGCCTAACCTTGCGGGTGAGTTGCTGCATGAGGACGCCAAAGGTGAGGTGTGGCGGTTGTGGGACTATGTTGAGGGTACTGAAACCCACCAGTCCTTACGCAGCGCTGCCGCTCTACAGTCAGCGGCGCAGAGTTTTGCGCGTTTCCAGAACCTCCTGATCGATCTTCCGGGTCCCCGATTCGAAGACCCGATTCCCGACTTCCTGCAGCTTGAGCGCTATCTGGTCGAAGGCTTGCTGCGTTTTGAGGATCTGCCGGATGACTGGTGGGAGGTCGATCCAAGCCGGGGATGCGTCATTGGTGAACGATCCGGCCGGAAGATCGCTGTCGGGGATCGAGTCAAGGTCATTCTCAACCGGGTTCATCTACCCACTCGACAAGTAGGGCTGGCGTTGGCGAAGCCGCTTTCCGGCGCCAAGACCGCCGGAGGAAAGCGTAAACGCCGTGTGGCCAAGGCCACAAGGAACCCATCACAACGACGCCGCAAACATGTACGCAGTAGGGTGCGGCACGACCCTAAATAGGCGTGCGCGAACGTGCGATATCTTACCGAACCCCAAGCGCAAACGCGGGG
>JACZXA010000058.1 GCA_022571865.1 Pseudomonadota bacterium | reverse complement strand
CAAGTGCGGCGGTCGGTTGCGCGTCATCGCAGCGATCACCGAGCCAAACGCGATCCAGAAGATCCTCGACCACGTCCATCAGCAACAGGCACCACCCCGGCTGCCGCCCAGCCGGGTATACGGACCCATCACCACTGAGATCCAATTCGACGTTTCTTAACACACGTTGAGCAGAGCCCCTGGATCATCAACAACCAGCTTGCAAGATCGCCCTCCAATCTCTTGAGACTTTGACCAGGTGCTGCTTGAGATTCTGCTGCATCACCGCAAATCCAGGAACAATTCCCTCGAATAGCTCAAGACACTTCAATTCCGATATACGGCCACTTTCTCGAACAGCACTTTTGTGTCGCCTATCCTCAGAATTTGCGTGGTTACAATATTCGGATGGAAGCATCGACGAAGCGCAATGGTCAACTGAGTATGCAGTCCTACTATCGCTATTCGACAGTCAGATTAGTCGCATATGGTGGGACAAGTTGGGGCGACAATATTTTGGTAGCGCGTTTGTTGATTTTGTCGACGGGGAAATTGCTCAGAACAGAAGCACGGACTCGATCTGGCGAACGGCGGCAAGCTGGCTAGAAACCAATGAATAACTAACGAATCAAAGCGTCCGGTTGTGGCCGATTGTGTCTGCTCAAGGGCGTGATTTGGGGGCCGCTTTTTGTTGCGGTGCGGAATATAGCCCGTTTCGATATGGGCGAGGAAACGGATGAGCTAGCTCCAACCTATTCGTGCAAGGATTCATTGTGCTCAGAGCCAGCTTTCTGACGCTTGATTCGTTACGGTGGCTGCGGTTGAATCGATCACCGTAATGACAAAATAGATTGGTGGGAAGACACTTGAGCGACAATACAGAAACTCGTGAGCAGCGTGTGAGCCACGGTCGGGACACGACACCCAGTGCCAATCAGGAATTTCATGTTACCGACGGTTATCGAAAGTATGTACTCGTTTTGGTTGTACTGGTTTACGTTATCAACTTTGTCGACCGACAGATTTTTTCGATTCTCATCGAACCGATCAGGTTAGAAATAGAACTATCTGACCTCCAGCTTGGATTGCTTGGCGGTATCGCTTTCGCCATTTTCTACACCCTGGCCGGTATACCTATCGCGCGTTGGGCTGATGTTGGCTCAAGAAAGACCATCATTTCGCTTGCCTTGGTTATCTGGTCCGTTATGACAGCGTTCACCGGAACGGCTAAGAGCTTCGGGGCACTGATTATCGCGCGAGTTGGTGTTGGAATCGGAGAGGCCGGTTGTTCTCCTCCCATTCATTCGCTGATTTCGGACTATTTTCCACCGGAGAAGCGTGGTACGGCGTTATCCGTTTACGCACTGGGCATACCCATCGGGGCAGCCGTTGGGACCCTGCTTGGCGGGTGGATTGGTGCAGAGTTTGGTTGGCGAATGGCTTTTTTTGTCGTCGGTGTTCCCGGTGTGCTGGTTGCGGTGCTGGTTCATTTCACACTACGAGAACCACCTAGGGGCTTTTCAGAACCACCCGCACCGAAAGAACTTGTTGAGCCGGTGGCACCGACAGTGCCTCTCAAACAAGTGATCAGCTTTATGTGGTCACTGAAGTCCTTTCGACACCTCTCTTTTGCAGGTTCGTTGCATGCATTCGTCGGTTATGGGGTTGGTCTTTTCTTACCCGCATTTTTCATGCGTGTGCACGGCTTTGGCCTCAAAGAAACGGCGACCTATCTTTTCCTACTCGGTTTGACGGGAATGATCGGTACATTTCTGGGGGGTTATCTTGGAGATCGTTACGGCAAACGAGACAAACGTTGGTACATGTTCATTCCGGGAATCGCCACTCTCGCCAGTGTGCCTTTTGCTGCAATGTTCTACACCACCGCAGATCCATATTGGGCATTGGCGTGGGCGATACCTGGTTTTATTCTAGGACCGATGTACCTGGGGCCAACCTTCGCAATGACCCAGACGCTGGTCACACCTGCGATGCGAGCGTTAGCTTCGGCAATTTTGTTGTTTGTCCTAAATTTGATTGGATTAGGTCTCGGTCCTGTGGCAGCAGGGGCGTTAAGTGATTATCTCCGAGCCGATTACGGCGAAGAGTCGATTCGCTATTCATTGCTCATACTTGCGGTGTTTGGGAACCTGTGGGCTGCCGTCCACTACTATTTTGCGTCGAGAACATTGCGGGAAGACCTGGAAGCGAAAAATAGAATGAGGTTGGATCCAGGAGGTTGACCCCGTCAACGCTACGTTTGTGTCCGAACGCAGATAACATAGGCAATTTCGACAATCGGTTTAGCTGCGTCGAATCCTGATCTCCGGATATACGACGTCCTCGTCGTCGTGTGCGCAACACACAAAGACGTAAGGCTCATCGCCTTGATAGGCGGGAAATGGCTTGTCCAAGGTTCCCCTCCCAAACACGTCTCTCTCAAGTCTACGCCAACGCGTTCAACGATCAATCCTGGCTTATGTAGAGTTGACTTCTCTGAGGGAAAATCTAGCTCGGCGAAAGGTGAGTGATTCGCCTGCTCCTGGCCGTTCAGGCATGAAAACGATCCGGATTTAGCGGTCCGCTATTTGTTGCGGTGCGGGATATGCCAAATCTGATAGTTTAAGTTGCTTCGTGAGTTGAACTCTCCCCTACTCAGACGCCCTGTTTCTGGCTGTTTTAGACTACTATATGGATATCCAGTAGTATGAAATCCCGATAGCCCTGAGCGGCCTGTACGGGGCTCCTACAAGCTGGTCCCCAATGACCCTGGTTCTTGTTCGAAAACTCAATCACCGAAACATTGAACTACACCATGACACACGCGGTGAGGAAGTGGGCGTGCTCCTAAAGGATGGGGAATATCGGTACTTACCATGGCTGGGGTTCATCGAACGGGATAGGGCTACGCGCGTTGGGAAACCCGCAAAGCTGATGATAAGTCGCATCGGAAACCAGGGTGACTTTGGAGCAACGTGGATGGACGTTGACCCAGGAAAGCATGTGCTCGGATGTAGAACGGATAAAGGTGTCTATGCGGTCGTGGAACAGGGTGTGCGAGTGATTTGAATTCTAAATCACCTGTTAAAACTTCGGGGGTGGAATTTTTCTTTATGTGATTGAGTTCTCGACAGTTTTCGCGGCAGTCCGCTAGCGTTCGACCTGCGAATGCCGCAAGGACAACGGAGGCGCTCATGCGATCGTATTTCGGGATCTCAATCGTTGCTTTTTTATTGACTGGCTGTGGCGGTGGTGCAACCGTCAGCGAAAGCCAGTGTGTGGCAGGTGACTGGCAAACGCTTGGTTATCGGGATGGTGTTCGTGGATATCGAAGCTCCCAACTGCTTGCTCACCAGGATGCGTGTGTTAAATACGGTGTCATTCCAGATCGGTATGGCTATAAACTTGGCTGGGAAGAAGGCATCCGGGAGTACTGCGAGCCGTATAATGCTTTCTCGATAGGCGAGCGGGGCAAAGGGCATAACAACGTCTGCCCGACGGATATGCGTACAGGATTCATACACGCATATCAGGAAGGCCGCTCTCTGTATCGTGCGAGGGTAGAAGTATCTAACCTCGAAAAAGCGATAGCTCAGAAAGTGAATCGCCTTGAGCAAGTGAAGGCTGCGATCGTTTCCACGGCTACCGCACAACTGAATGCGGAGTTGACGACGAGTCAGCGCGTTGAACTCTTCGCCAGAACCCAGAGGCTCAATACGGAAAGAAATAGAATAAAGGCCGAAATTCCCTCGCTCGAAAATGAGCTGGCACTCAAAGTCCGGCAACTCGATCTATTGAATCGCTCGTTGGTGGCTGTTGGTTCCTAACCGGGACTTCTGGGTGTTTGCTGATTTGGCGGAACCACACCCCTCGTAAGCCATTCCTCTTAGGCACGAACTGCACCGTAGACACCCAGGGTGTGCGATTGCATGGTACACCCGTTCGGGAGTATGTTTGTAGGACATCAACCGTTAGGGATGACGGGGAAGTGTACTACCCACGACTTCTGGCAGCATTCCCAACCACGAATTTGTATGGACTGAGCTGGACTTGAATCAAATAGTATATTTTGTCGAACTCTCTGCAATAACGTTTGTCGGGGTACTCCTGGCCTGCAAGGTTTTCGCATACGAAATAAAGCTTCTCAGAAAAGCCGGTGCGGCTGTTTGCTTTGCACTCCTATCCTTATTTTGCCGCCGTAGGAATGTACGTATGTCTAATGGACGACTCCTACAATCGGTCTGCAGTGAACAAAGTCTTTGGATTGACTTTTGTATTTGCGGTTTTAGCGACGATGGGTTTGTACTACCTAAATATCTAATATGCCCGGCCTCGGAGGAAGAAGAAGCAGACATTACCGTTGCAGGGCGTAGGCTTTTTCGTGGAGGTATGGAGGTGGAGGATTGCAGACCCTCGGCGACATAGGCACCGCAAGATTGCTTTGTCTCGCAATTATCAACGGTCTCGCTGGATGCGGGCAAGCACCAGTACCGGTAGATCTCCTCGTCGAAAACGTAACGGTCTACTCAGGATCAAACACATCAACTTTCGTTGGATCAGTCGCGATCCGTGACGGTAGATTCCTGGCCATTACTCAGCCAGATGAAGGTTCGTACCGCGCAAGCGAAACAATCGATGCAAGCGGTCTGTTTATGATACCGGGCTTATGGGACGCACACGCTCATATTCGGAGCTCGAAAGAGCGTGGTCTGGATCTTGCGAAATTTGCCGAATTCGGTGTGACGTCCATTCATGACTTGGGTGGCTATCTTGAGCGGCTCAAATCAGTTGAGCACGACGTAGCAAAAGGCACCATTCCAGGACCAAACATTTATTCCTCCTATTTCATGCTAAACGGCGAAACGTTCGCTGATTATCAAAGAGCCGTTACGAGCGAAGCTGAGATCGAATTAGCAATTGACGAACTCGCAAATGCAGGCGCGTATCAAATAAAAGTACATCGCGCGCTATCGCCGGAATTGTTGCCGCTAGTTGTGAGTCTGGCGCACGAACACGGTATAAAAGTTACCGGGCATATTCCACTCGGAGTTCATCCCGTGGATGCGTGCGAGATTGGTATGGACGGTATTGAGCATATCGGTTCATTCGTGGAAGCGTTGGTTTCGGTAGCGCCTGAAAGCGACACTAAGACACAACAGGCATTTGAATTCCTGCTCTCCGGAGATGCGGATTCGCTTTACGAGTGCCTTGCAGGGCGTAACATTGCTGTTACACCAACTCTCATTATTTACCCTGCTATTGCGGCGCGTCGTTCTGCCGGGAAGGAAATGCCTCAGGAGTTTATCGATTTCGTCGCAGCAATGAATCGAATCGCGTATCGGATGTACGAGTCAAACGTAAGATTATTGGCAGGAACTGACGTATCAGACTTCTACGAGTCAATGACAACCAAACCCGGCGAGTCACTTCTCGAAGAACTGCAAATGCTTGAAGATGCGGGTATCCCGACAGCCGACGTCATTAAAATCGCTTCAGTGAACGCCGCGCAATCGATTGGAGTTGGCGAAAAAACGGGCTCAATTGCCGCGGGTAAGGATGCGGATTTTGTTCTGCTTTCAGCCGATCCTGGTGAGAGTGTTCGCAACATTCGGTCGATAGTGGCAGTCTATCAAATGGGACGGGGAGTTTTCGCCTCGGCCAGGTGATGATGCCGCGGCGGCTCCGGCTTTTTAATTGATAACTTTGCCCGGATTGAGAATGTTTTTCGGGTCCAGCAACCCTTTTAGACGACGCATCATCTGAATTTCATTATCGTTACGGCTGTTTCTGGGCCACCTTTTTTTCTCCATACCGATGCCGTGTTCGGCAGAGATCCGGATAGTCCGTAGAGACTGCCATAAACGATTTCGTCGCTTTTATCGTGATGCGCTCCGTCCTTATGTGGCCTGACGAAAATGTGCAGATTGCCATCCGCAATATGACCAAACACCAAGCACTCTGCGTGTGCATGGCGAATTGGTAGTCACTACAAAATAGCAGATCAAATCCTAGCCTTGTAGTTGCCGGATGCCGACTTAGCATGCCCGACATGAAGTCTGTCGCTTTCCTTTTCATGCATCTTTTGGTGCTGTTCGCAAAATCACTCAAGTCCGGTGGTGCCAAAGCCGTCATTGCGGAAAACCTGATGCTCAAACAACAACTCATTGTGTTGAGTCGAGCTAGAAGAAAGGCACCGAACCTGAAAACAAGCGATCGCTTCCTGTTCGGCGCTTTGTCTTTGCTGGTTTCACCAAGACGTCTATCTACGGTTGCGATAATCATCAAACCAGCGACTCTGCTCAAATTTCACCGTGCGTTGGTCAAACGTACATATCGCCGCTTGTTCAGCAACAAAGGACACAGTCGACCTGGGCCTAAAGGCCCATCTCGGGAACTCATCACGGCCATCGTAGAGTTGAAGCAGCGCAATCCCCGCTATGGCTGTCCACGCATTGCCTACATCATCTCCCTCACTTTCGGCTTTGAGATCAACCAAGATATAGTCAGACGTATTCTTGCCAATCACTACAAGCCTAAACCAGGCACCACTCAAGGTCCCTCATGGCTATCGTTGCTTGGTCACAGTAAAGACAGCCTTTGGAGCATTGACCTGTTTCGCTGTGAATCCATAACGCTCAAGTCATATTGGGTCCTGGTCATCATGGACCAGTGGAGTCGCCGGATCATTGGTTTCGGGATACATCAAGGACCTGTCGATGGGATTGCCGCGGGCAGAATGTTTAACCAGGCGATCTCAGGATCCGATCCACCCCGCTACCTTAGCAGCGATAACGATCCGCTATTTCGATTTCATCGATGGCGAGCAAACTTGCGCATTCTGGACGTTGAGGAAATCAAGTCCGTGCCTTACCTCCCCATGTCTCATCCGTTTGTCGAACGGGTGATAGGTACCATCCGGCGCGAGTTTCTTGATCACGTGCCTTTCTGGAATTCGCTGGATCTAGAGCGAAAACTGGGTGAGTTCAAAGACTATTACAACAATCACCGTACACATTCAGCGCACTTCGGACATTCACCCGCGAAATTTAGCCAACAAGCCAACGAGGCATTCGTCAATATCAACGACTACGGTTGGCAACAACATTGCCGAGGCCTATTTCAAACACCAATCCCGGCATGACTACCGATTCGCCACGCACTGGCTTGAAGCCAGATAACTCAGTCATCCATCAGTTCGGATAGTAGATAAACTCATCCTCCGGCGTTTCCGGTTGATTCAGGTGTTTGTCGATCGCAACCGCGCCGGATGCGCGGTGCGGCCATCGCGGCGGCACCTGTTCGGCAAGATGCGCGGCCAGCAGCCGATCGAGCTCGCTGACTTTCTCGGGATGTTGTTCGGCCAGGTTCACTTGCTCCGTCGGATCTTCGTTCAGATTGAATAACCAGACGAACTCGTCATTTGGTCCGTTACGCTGCAGCTTCCAACCCTGATGGAGTACGACCCGGTAGTGGTCCTGGGTCCAGAAGAGCGTTTCATGTGGGATGTCCTCGGCTTCGCCGCGAACGTGCGGCGTCAGATCGACACCGTCCATCACGCGGTCGCTCGGAAGGGGAGCTCCGGCCGCGGCGGCGACTGTGGCGTAGATGTCGAAGTGATGCACGGGATCTGCGAAAGTCTGCCCGCTTTCGATCATGGCCGGCCAGCGCATCATGTAGGGGACATGGATGCCGCCTTCGAAGAAGGTGATCTTCCAGCCCCGGAACGGGTGGTTCACGTTCGGCAGGCCCAGATAGCCGGCGGCGCCGTTGTCTGAAGTGAAGATCACCAGCGTATTTTCCTCGAGCCCGTGTTCACGCAACGCATCGAGCACCCGGCCGACGCTCCGATCCAAGCCGCGAATCATGCCCGCGTAAGTGCGTTCCGTATGACTCTCAATGTGCGGGTAAGCGTCATAGTCATCCCGGGTCGACTGCAGTGGCGTGTGTATGGCCCAGTGTGCAAGGTATAAAAAGAACGGTCGGTTGCGGTTGGCTTCAATCACTTTCACCGCCTGATCGGTGTAATAGTCGGTGACGTGCCCTTCCGGCTCGAAAGCTGGTCCGCCGTTGTAGCGCACACCATAGCCACCCGCGGTCCACAGGAAGCGGTCGATGGGATCAAACTCCTGTTTTGAGTTCACCGCATCTGGATGGTCCTCTGGTAAGAACAACGTGCCCTGCAAGAGCAGGCTTTCGTCGAACCCCTGGTCGTACGCCGCCATCCCGTTGGTTTCACCCAAATGCCACTTGCCGATGTGAACCGTGTGGTAACCGGCGGTCTTGAGCGTCTCTGCCAGCGTGACCTCGCTGGCCGGCATGCCCATGTCTTCCCATTCCACGAGGTGAAAGTCAGGGTTGAGAACGGGCGGTCGTCGAGGCGTGTCATCCGCTGAGCGTACGATTCCCATAATCGGCGCCATGATGGAAGGGGTAGGCGTAAATTCGAAGCCGAAGCGTGTGCCGTAGCGCCCGGAAAGAATGGCTGCGCGAGAAGGGGCACAGGTACCGTTTGCGGAATACCCCGAGGTGAAGTTAACACCCGCGCGCGCGATGGCATCGATGTTCGGGGTTTTGACCGTGCCGTTGCCTGCGCCGCCGCCATTGGTAGAGACATCGTTCCAACCCATGTCGTCGGCCAGGATGAGTACGATGTTGGGTGGACGTTCCGACGGGTGTGCTGTGGGCGATTCCGGGCCTTGTTGCCATGAGACTTCCCGGTTCGGCCCGATATCACGGTTCAAGTCGATATAGAGGCCGATGGCACCGATGGCTAGGTCCGCGCGAAAAGGCCACGCGATGGCGAGTATTACGAATACGCCGACGATGATCCCGATGGTTATGCGAGCCATGACTTACTTTCCCCTCGAAACGAGTTTGATGTTCAACTCACCGCTGGAACGCTATTTGCTCACCAATTATACCCGCAGGCAGATGAAGCGTAGATGATTTCGGCGGCCGTAACTCGAACACTTGCGAGTGGGCAATTGCGCGTTCGTGTCGGATGTTCGAGGTATTAGCACGTTCATTGTCCCTACACGCCGAAGTGAGTTGGTGTCGGAAAAGGAGCCATTCGCCATCGTTCTCGGATGTGCAGACTCGCGAGTGCCAGTTGAGGTAATCTTCAATCAGGGCGCGGGGGATCTGTTTGTCATCCGTGTGGCCGGTAACATCGTTGCACCTTCCCAAGTCGGCAGCATCGAATGTGCCATCGAACAATTCGGCACACGGCTCGTCGTGGTCTTGGGTCATTCCATGAGTAGCGCCGTCGCAGCAACTCTTGAAGAACTCGAGCGGCCGAAAGAAAACCGGTCAAGCAGTCTCCGCTCAATCGTAGACCGCATCCGGCCTGCCGTGGAACCGTTGTGGGAGAAAGATCTTCGGCATAATAGAGAAGCGCTGTTGCAGCACGCTGTTAGGGCAAACATCCAAGCCGCTGTTTACGATCTGCGTCACGGATCTCAGATCCTCGAGCAACTTATTCAACGCGATGAGCTGCGGGTTGTGGGTGCTGAATATTCCTTGGAGACGGGCATCGTAGATTTCTACGATGACCTGGCTGAGGAAAAGGCTTAACTTGAGTGTCCGAGAAAGTGGGGAAACTTTAGATGACAACCTATGTTCAACGAATCTTCGGACGTTCTCCGTTCATGCCGATCCAGCAGCACATTGAGATCTGCTATGCGTGTGCGGAGTTGATAACACCGCTGCTCGAATGCGTCGCCGAAGAGAATTGGGACGAAGTAAAACTCTTACAACAAAAAATCGTCGCGCTAGAAAACGAAGCCGACGATCTAAAACTCGAGATCCGCGCTAACTTACCGCGCGGATTTTTCTTGCCCGTTCCCCGGCCCGATTTACTTGAACTGTTGACGCGACAGGATCGCATTGCCAATCGGGCCAAGGGAATTGCGGGATTGATCCTGGGTCGCAGATTGACGTTCCCGTCTGCGTTGACCGCCGACATCGCCGAATTTGCCCGAGAGTGCATCAAAGCATGCCAGCAAGCAAAGCAGGTAGTCAGGGAACTGGATGAACTGCTCGACGCCGGTTTCCGGGGACTCGAAAAGCAACGGGTGCGGACCATGGTGCACGAAATTGACGTTACCGAACGCCGCTGCGACGAGATCGAAGTGGCACTACGGGCGAGGCTCTACGGTTTGGAGGCGGGGTTATCCGCAGTCGATGTTGTGTTCATGTATCGGGTCATCGAGTGGATTGGTGATCTGGCAAACCATGCCGAGCGGGTCGGCCATCGGTTAGACCAACTCCTGGCTTCGTAGCGGCGACCACAAAAAAAGGAACCAATAAAAGTGGAACCCACAACCGTTCTGTTAATTCTGGCTGTCTTATTCGGGCTGTACATGGCATGGGGCATAGGCGCCAACGATGTTGCCAACGCGATGGCGACTTCCGTGGGTGCAGGTGCGGTTACCGTCGGTGGGGCAATATTGATCGCCGCGGTTTTCGAATTTCTCGGCGCGTTTCTCGCAGGAGGTGAGGTTACGTCGACAATTCGTAAAGGCATCATAGATGCGGATTTGTTTGTTGACAAACCGAATACACTTGTCCATGGTATGTTGGCATCCTTGTTAGCGGCCGCGGTGTGGCTCAATATCGCATCGCGGTTTGGTTGGCCCGTGTCCACGACGCACTCAATTATTGGTGCCATCGTTGGGTTCGCGGTTGTCGCAATCGGCGTCGATGCGGTGCACTGGAGCGAAGTGGGATTGATTGCAGCCAGCTGGGTGATATCTCCAGTGTTGGCGGGTTCGCTCTCATTCTTGTTGGTACTCAGCGTGCAGCGGTTGATCTTCGATTCCGCCGACCCGGAGGTCTCCGCACGACGCTACGTTCCATTTTACATTTTCGCGGCTGCAACGGTGATTGCCCTCGTAACCTTCCTCAAAGGATTGAAGCACGTTGGCTTGGATGTCAGCCCGATGATGGGTGTGGGTTATGCGCTTACATTCGGGGCGGCAGTCGCAATTGTCGGGTTCCTGGTAATAAGGCGGTTATCGTTTTCGCCTCAGAAAAGCGGGGATTTCCGTTTTGTGAACGTGGAGAAGGTGTTCGCGATCCTCATGATCGTCACCGCTTGCACCATGGCGTTTGCTCATGGCTCGAACGACGTAGCCAATGCCATTGGCCCGGTAGCCGCCATCGTCAGCATCATCAACACGGGGGAGGTGTTGCAGGAAGCGGCAGTACCACCGTGGGTGTTGTTCTTAGGGGCGGTCGGTATCGTGGTTGGTCTTGCGACGTTTGGCTTTCGCGTCATGGCAACCGTGGGGCGTAAAATCACAGAACTTACCCCAAGCCGCGGTTTCGCCGCCGAACTTGCAGCGGCGTCGACGGTCGTGCTTGCGAGTGCGACCGGCATACCGATTTCAACGACACACACGCTAGTCGGAGCGGTACTGGGTGTTGGGTTCGCTCGCGGGATTAGTTCGCTCGACTTGCATGTGATACGGACAATTTTCATGTCTTGGATCATCACCTTGCCTGCCGGAGCAATTTTATCCGTAGTGTTCTACTACGTCCTCTCCAGCTTACTTTCTGCTTCGTAGCGGAGACGAGTAACGAGGCCACAAGAATCAGTAGCTACCTGCTTAAACAAATGTTTGTCAATTCGGGGCATTGGTGTGTGCCGTCGAGCATAAGGTTGGGGAACAGTGAAATGGAAACAAAAAGACGGCAGCGAAGTGACCTACTTCGACGTGTTGTTGCTCGTGTTACTCGTGTTGCTCGCGGCCACTATTGTCTTGGTGCTATGGCTATGGCAGGAAGGAATCATCTAATCCAATGTCCGTAAAGTTTAAGAGCGATCCAACGGGTCGCCCATGTTCGTAACCGGAGTCAAACAAGTGACGTTCCAGCTCACACCCGATAGGTTATCCGTGGCAGGTTTGCCGGTATCTTTACGATACCGGCTTTCTTACCCGGCGTTCAAAAAACCATGGCGGCCGTAATTCTGATGCCCGTATCGTCTTTCGTAGCGGGTGGAGCTGTGTGGTTGGCATTGGGTTCGCGCCTCAATATTAAAGATGGTGCACAGCTAAACGATTTGCTCAACCTGTTGAGCTATAGGCTGATCGCTCTGCCGTTGATTTTCGTCTTCGTATTCTACGTTTTGGAACACGTCTAACTCGTGTTGTGCACGGCAGAAGAGGATAGGGGAGGGAAGTGGTCAGTCAGATAGTTTGGGCGCTAATCATGGTGGTTCGGATTGGTCTCTAACTTCGGTAAGCGCTGGCGTAAACGTCGCACCAATTTTGTTTTCGCAAATTCATGCGGTGTTCGAATATCGCCTATTATTTCACACATGTTATAAATTATGGACAAGTGAACTGTGGTAAAGCTGTTCGATTCGCCGGAGATGCGCGAGGTAATCCGTCGTTATATCCGTGCCCAGATGGCCTATAAGGGCTTTGAATACAAAGATTTAAGTGCCCACCTCGGCGCGTTAGGAGTGGTGCAGACGGATAGCAACCTACGTTCGAAGGTCAACAACGGGTCGCTGGGGGCCCAGTTGTTCGTCTACATCCTTATGGCCATGGGGGTGAAACACTTCGATCTTGAGCAGGTGAAACAGATTCTTTCGGAATTGCGCTCAGATGAACTGAACCGGGCGAGCCCAACAGACTCCAGATCTCCTTGATTGAGGTAGGCAGCACAAGGATCTTGCTAGGTGTACTACAATTCCTGTTCTAGTGTTGCACAATCCCGCCATCGGCCTGGTCTCTGACTTCCGCAAGTGCTGGCAGATCCATATCTGCATTGTGCCAGATGTCCGCAAGTGCGTCGTAAGCTTCGCGAGATGCGGTTGCATCGCCGGTTCGGGCATTGGCGCGCGCCAGACCCAATAGCGAATTAGTGCGCCTCAGGGATCGCGAAAGTTGGTCCTGATAGGCAAGGGATGCTTCCTCAGCACGGCCAAGCTCGAGAAGAACGTCACCAAGCAATTCGGCAGTCGGCTTGGAGATCCTCGGGGGTCCGTACCGGAAGGGCATGCTGGTTTGCCGAGCGACGGCTTCCTTCAGCAAATTCAGTGCTTCCTCATCGTCGCCTTCCGCCAACGCGAGCAGGGCGCTGAGTTCCAATTTCAAAATGGCGACTTCTTCGGGTTCTAGAATGATTTCGGCGTTGCCTTGTTCGCCGGGAAGAATGTCTGCCATTAGTTTTCGCGCTTTGTCGAGTTGGCCAAGTTTCGTTGCCGCAAACGCGCGCGCGAAATTGTAGTGCGGACCCGGAATATCGATACCAACAGGCGCAAGCCATTTTTTGGCTTCGCTCCATTTCTCGGTATCAAACAGATAGCGTGCGTACATCGCGCCGTAATAGGCAGGTTCGCGAGGCAAGGGATCCTGACTGAGGCGCTCATGCGCCATTCGCATGATGACTTCCGCATCCTCGATTCGACCCTGCTGCAAACGTCCATAATGAAGCCAATACCGCTGATGCCACGCCTCGCGACTACGTGCTCCCTCGCCAACCGTCTTTTTTGATTCAATGCTCAGCGCCGTCAGGTTGGCTGCGATCATGTCGTCCCAAAGACCAAGCGCAACATAGATATGCGACGTCATGTGTTGCGCGTGCGAGGCGCCGACGGCAATTTTCCCGTATACCCGTGCCATGGGCAGACCAAGGATGGCATGGACCGGATCGTCGTAAGAGTGAATCAGATAGTGTGCAGCGCCGGGATGCGAGCGGTTGGCGTCCCATACCGGTGTCAGGACGGCAGCGGCGTTTATATAGGTTGCATAATCTCGATTCGCGCTGCCAACCCCAAGAATCGAAAGTCCGAAAAACACCCGTGCTTCATGATCATCCGGGTTCGCCAAATATAGTTGGTGCATTGCGTTGCGATAGTGGATGTCCCGCTCCAGCTTGCCAAGATCTTTCGTTTTCTCGGTCATGCCGAACAGGACCTCCGCTGCTCTGAGATAATCTTTCTCACGCTGCGTCGGTGCCTTGACGGCGCGTTCTTCAGACGTGTTGCCAAGCCTGTTCAGCACATCTTGTGCGGCTTGCTGGGACTGAACACGCCACAGCGAATGATGAGAGGTCATCGCTTCGCCCCAATAGGCCATGGCGAAATCCGGGTCGATGTGTTGCGCCTGTCGAAAAGCTACAGCTGCGTGGTCATACTCGAAACTGTGCATATACAGAACACCACGGATGAATGCAGGCTGTGCGTCCGGCGCGCCGGAAGTTGGAAATTCGATCTCGCCAAGCAGGACTTCCTCGGCTTTCAAGATCGATGGACATGAGGATAAACAAAGCAACAAGAGCGAACCCTTGATCCAGGCCCGCATGCATAGCAGGGTCGGCATTAAGCGAATCCTTCCTTTCAAATTTGGTTCATTGTGCACAAAGTCGCAGTGATCATGATAGGGCATCAGCATCTCAAGCTGCTACGCCATTTTCCTTGCCCAGGCGATGTTGAACGAAATAAATGGCTGGACGAGATGGTTGCAGTGGAAGGGCCGGAGCTGCTGCTCTCTCCGAGCGATTGAATAAACCAGTCGTCCGTTGGTTGACCGAGTTTTTCGACGCCGGCCGTTTCTGGAGTAATGTCGCAATACGAGGCCGTTGCGCCCAGAACAGGAACACCCCAACCGGAAATCTGTTGCACATGGGGGAAATCCCCTCATCCCCAACCCCTAATCGACATTCCCGTCCCGCCCGGATCCTCCCACGCAAAAATGTGGTTGTATCGGCAGTAACGTTTTCTTCATATGTACTGGCAACGGGCAACACCAGAGACTTTGCGGATTGCGGTATCGAACTACGAAACCCTTTAGATCAATAGAGCAAAAGTTCGAATCAGCTCGCGGATAGTCTATAGGCGCGGACCGCAGTACCGCTGAACATCGCGGTCTTTTCGTGCTCGCTGAGTCCCGCCTTTGCAACAATACGTTTGAAGGTGTTCCAAAGAGTCCGATAAGAGACGCATTCCTTATCTACCGGGAAGTTGCTTTCAAACATGCAGCGTTCGGGGCCAAACGCTTCGATGGCGTATAGGTAATAGGGGTAGAGTAACTCACAGAGTTCCTCGGAACTGATTGGCTCACGACGTTGATGCATATGGAATGGTGGCTCCCATGACCCAACCCGTTGTTGGGCACCCCCCACCTTCATGACGGCATTAGGACACGCGGCAATGGCGTCGATGCACTTTTGCCACGACACCATTGTCGCCGAGTCAGCTTCGGGATCAATCTTGCCACCCAGGTGATTAACGATCACCGGCACATCCGGGTACGTTTTCGCAAGTTCCGCCAAGGCAGGTAAGCGTTCGAAATCAGGCGAGTAGTTGTCGAAGCTCAGGTTGTATTCATCGAGTACCGCATACCCCTGCAGGAATTCATCACCCAGGGCCTTCGGGAAAGCGCTGCGAATGCCACGGAAGTTCGGGGAAGCAGCGAGATGCGCCTGAATGACTGGTTTGACACCGGCGCCAAGTCTAAGATCGACCGTACCAAAGATGCCCGTACACAGACGCGTTGTCCCGTAGATCCCGGAACGGCTCATCGCGGCGATACCCTGCACAAATTCGGTCTCACCCACACACTTCATTTCATCTGGACCATCTGCCCGATAGAACGCCCCGCACTGGGCGAACACGGTTTGGACAATGTTGTGTCCGGCTGCCTGGATGTCGTTGGTGATTTCCTCGCAGAGATAGACCTTCTGCTGGAAACTGGCGTGTGGCTCCATGGTCGCGCTACGGATGTCCCATAGATGATGATGGGGGTCGATAATTGGCAACTCCGGTTCAAGAACCGTTTCCGCTGTCTCCTCTGATAGCCATCGCTCCAGGGCTTCGTTCTCGGGATAGTTCATGATTTCTCTTCAGCAGTTGATTCCTGATTCGATTCTAGCGTGCATTGCCACACACCCGCATCCTGATGTCGAAAACATGAGCTACAAGACCACAAACTCTCGCAGGCTTACAGGACGTATAGGCAAATTCCTAGGTCACCGTAATCCGCTGAAAGTCTGTGGCGGATTCCAAGGGCCTGATTCAAACGAACGGATTCGAACGGCCCTTCTGAGCCTCTATTGTTGTAATCTCGGCCATCGGCTACCTGACACCTCGCTTCAACTGGAAAGATAAGGATCAACAATGTCCATCAACCCGAAAGTTGCCGTGATATTCCTGATGATCGCGATATACACCGTTGCTCACGCTGCACACCAGGAAGAAAAAGTGGTGTTACCCGCAAAGATCAACAAAGACGATACCGCCGGGATGATTTTCAAGCGCGCCGATATGTCTGCGATCACTCACAAAGATGGTCATAAGACCGAAGACGTCACCACCATGATGAGCAGTGATGGTAAGTTTGGCACCGGAATGTATCGTTCAGGTGCGACCCACCTGGAAATTAACGAACCCTACGGTGTCGATGAGTTCATGTACTTCTTGAAAGGCAGCGTTACGTTGACCTCAAGTGACGGTAGCGTCATGACGGTACACGCGGGCGAGGCGGTGACGATTCCGAAGGAGTGGACCGGCATCTGGGATACCGATGGTTACGAAAAAATCTGGATTATCTATTCGGAAGATGGATCCGGCCTCTGATTGTTTTACCTTAAGCTGAAGCTTGAGATGCTGGCAGAGATAGTCACCACAAGTTCGTTGATATCCGCTTTTCACCCCAGCGCGCAGCTTCGAGTTGGCTTGTTAGTAGATTGAAGGAATTTTCTCGTGCCATTCAAATATCTCTTCACCCCTCATCAAATTCGCACACTGGAAATCAGCAACAGGATCTGTTCGACCGCGCATCAAACCATCATGGCTGAGAACGGCGCACCGGGTGAACGCATGGCCGCCTATCATGAAGCCCGCGCCCGTGGTGGGGCTGGACTGATCATCATGGAATCCTCGCGCCCCTACCGCGACGATGTGTCTGCCGACTACTATATCGACTCCAGCACCGATGCCTGTATTCCCGGTTACAAGATGGTGGCCGACGCGGTTCACCGGCACGGTTGCAAAGTTTTCGCCCAGATTAACCATGGTGGGCGAATCGCTTATACCCACGACGGCATGCACCAGGTGCCTCATGCGCCATCTCTGGTGCCCGATCACCGATTCCATTGCATGCCGCGGGTGATGAGCACGGAATATATCCAGATGCTCGTTCAAGCCTTTGCCCAGGCTTCGCGCAGAATCGTTGAAGCGGGGCTCGATGGCGTGGAACTGGTGGCCAGCCACGGCATGCTAATGGCGCAATTTCTAAATCCGTTGACGAATTTTCGAGACGACCAGTATGGCCGCACGGAAGAAAATCGCTTTCGTTTCCTGTCGGAATGTATTTTCGAAACTCGAAAGTTGATTGGTTCGGACAAGATCATCGGGGTGCGGATTTCCGCCGATGAATACGAACCGGACGGCATCGATGCTCCAGCATGGCTCAAAATCTGCGAACGGCTGAACGAGGAAGTGGAACTCGATTTCATCAACGTCACGGTCGGTTCCATGATGGGGCCGGGCGGTTCTATCCACGTTGTCCCGCCCATGGAGATCGAACAAGCCTACACAGCTCCCCAGGCTGGACAAATCAAAGCCGTGGTGGATAAAACCATCATGGTGGCGGGACGTATTAATCAACCGCAGCTGGCGGAGCAGATATTGGCCGCAAATCAAGCGCATTTGTGCGGCATGACCAGAGCCATGATCTCTGATCCTGAAATGCCGAACAAGGCTAAAGCGGGTAATCTGGATGGCATTCGGGCCTGCATCGGCTGCAATCAGTCCTGCATCGGGCACTACCATATGGGCGTGCCGATTTCCTGTATCCAGAACCCGCTGAGCGGTCGAGAGTTGATACTTAAAAATCACCCACAGGCCGCAAAAACCCGAAACGTGCTGGTAGTTGGTGGCGGTCCCGGTGGCATGAAAGCTGCCAGCGTTGCCGCCGAGCGTGGACACAAGGTAACTCTATGTGAACGCGCCACGGAACTGGGCGGCCAGGCTCTGTTGGCACAATTGTTACCAAACCGTTCTGAATTTGGTCAGATCATCGAAAACCTGCGCCACGAAATGAACACAGCGGGCGTCAACGTCCAGCTCGATACAACCGTCACAAAAGACTACGTGGAAAATAACAAATTTGACGTGGTAATTATTGCCACCGGTGCAACGCCATTCCGCCCTGACAAAGATCTGCTGATGGAAGTTTCCGAAGATGTTCATACGGTTGATGCATGGCAGGTCCTGCGCGACGAAGTCGACACGGGGACAAACGTTGTCATTGCAGACTGGCGGTGTGACTGGATTGGTGTCGGGCTGGCTGAAAAGCTGGCCCTGGATGGATGTTCGGTCAAACTCTGTATCAACGGTGAAACGCTCGCTCAAAATCTGCAGTTGTACCTGCGCACGCACTGGGCCGGGGTGATACACAAACTCGGAGTTCAAGTCATACCTTATGCTCGCCTGTTCGGGGCTATTGGTAATACCGTTTACTTCCACCACAACGCCAGCGGTGAACCCATCCTGTGCGAGGGCACTGACACGCTTGTTATGGCTCAGGGGCACAAACCTGAAACCTCGCTGGAGTTGGCCCTTTGTGGCTTGTCAGTCGAAACTCATCTGATCGGGGATTGCCTCAGCCCCCGATCCGCAGAAGAAGCAATTTATGAAGGGTTCATGGCTGCGCGGAACGCCTGAAGTCAGGGGAGTTCGAATCTGGCGCAAACACCTAATCCGCCTCCATCGTTCTGCAGGTAACCCAGTGGTGGAAAACGCGCCACACTTCGCTGTCATACGCAGGAGCAAGCCCCATGGCACAACAAGGCCCCTACCAACACTACCCCAACATTCCCGGAGAAATTCTCTTCGAGAACGACAAGCTGGTGGTTCAAAAGTTCATCATCGAGCCCGGCCAGTGGGAAGGCGTCCATGCACACCCCGGCAATCAACTCTTCGTACACATTCGTGGTGGTGAATGGACGGTACGCTATGGCGACCGGCAGAAAACTTCGGTGTCCGAAGACGGCTCCGTTGGCTGGATTGATGCCGTGTCCCTGAGCGAGGACCACGAATCCGGGAACACGGGCGACACGCCCATCGAGCTACTGTGGATTACTCTCAAGGAGTGAATCCTCTCAATCCAGAGGCTCGGGATTGGGGCAAGGGCTCAGTCAGTCCTTGCCGTCCCAGATTCCTTCACGGATGAGGTCATCGGCCACCTCCCGGATCGATCGATCCATGATGCCAACCATATCGTCGACCTGCGCCCGGGTGATGATGATCGGCGGCGAGAACACACACAGGTGCATGAACGGGCGCAGAATCAAGCCGTATTCCTGACACTTGGTATCAAGACGTTTGCCGAGTTGAAGTTCCTTGTCGAAGGCTTTCTTGGTTTTCTTGCTGGAAACGCACTCGACGCAGCCCATGATACCGATGCCGCGCACGTCACCGACCATGGGCAAATCAGCGAGACTCTTGAGCCTGTCCTGGAAATAAACCCCAACATCTCGGGAATGCTCCATGAGGTGTTCGCGCTCCATGATCTCGATATTCTTGAGCGCCGCCGCCATGGCCACGGGATGACCTGAATAGGTGAAGCCGTTTGAGAAGGTGGCGCTCTCGCCGGCCTTGTCGACGATGTCCTGATGCAGGCGTTCCGATAACGCCGTCAAACCGGCCGGAATATAACCGGAGGTGAAACCCTTCGCCGAGGTGATGATGTCCGGAACGATACCGAACACCGGCTCCGACGCGAAAAAGTGACCCATACGGCCGAAGCCGGTCACCACCTCATCGGAAATATACAGCACGTTGTATCTGCGGCAAACCGCCAGGCAACCGGCGTGATAGCCATCAGGCGGAACGATGACTCCACCAGACGCCAGCACGGGTTCGGCAATGAAACACGCAACCTTCTCCGGTCCTACCTCGAGGATCTTGTCTTCCAGTTCCTTCACCTTGGCGTCCCGGAACTCCTCGACAGTCATGTTATCGGGACGGCGATACGGATTGGGCGAAGAGAGGTGGTGGATGAAATCTTTGATCAGCTCCATGTGATCGTCATTGCCCGGCTTGCCACAAATCGACGCGGAAAGGTAGGTGCTGCCGTGATAGGCGTCCTCGCGGGTGATGATGTGTTTCTTCTCGGGTTGCTCCATGACGTTAAAATAGAAATGCACGAAGCGGATGGCCGAATCGTTCGCCGTCGATCCCCCAGTCGAATAGAAGAACCGGTTGAGGTCGCCGGGTGTCAGCGTGGCCAGCTTGGCGGATAGTTCCGCATGGGGCGGGGTCGTCATGGACCACGGGGAATAAAAGACCATCCGGCGTACCTGGTCGGCGATCGCCTGAGCCATTTCCTCGTTGCCGTAGCCGATCTGAACGGCCCACATACCGCCAATGCCGTCGATAAACTTGTTACCGTCGGAGTCGAGGACATATATTCCTTCGGAATCGGTCAACAGCGTATGCTCGCCACGTCCGAATTCATGCCAGGGATGCACTGCGTGAGCCTTGTTCTTGGCCAGCAGGTCATCTTTGTCGAAATGCAGATTACTTCTCACGTCAGCACTCATAATTCGTTGCACTCTAAAGCTCGCCGACTACATGCCGTAGTCACCTGGTAGCGGGTCCCGCTGGGATGCCCGAGTACACCTAGATGTCGATGCATGATATATATCTTGTCTACAAAAGTATCCGATCGAACAGGCGCTGTTCGACCCCCGAGCCGAACTCGTCCGAACCCGTCACACACCTTCGTACGTTCGAACTCGCCACACACCTTCGTACGTTCGAACTCGCCACACACCTTCGTAGACTCACACCCGGTAGGATATTTCTTACGCCAGAAGTAATCCGCTGAAAGCGGCTACGGATTCAGACATCCACATGCAGAAAGCTATCTCTCATGTCCGAGTACCCACTGATAATACGTTGGGCATAATCAAATAAGAAAAAGAAGGTTCTAAATCTCTCGGGGAAGCAACGCTCATGACCTACATGATAGTCCGCAATCGAGTTGCAGATTTTGAAAAGTGGAAGTTGATCTTTGATGATCAAGAAGAAGCAGCTCAGGCAGCCGGGCTTCGACTCGTCAACCTCTGGCGCGGTGTTGAGGACAGCAACAACGTTTTCTTCATTCTAGAAGTTGCCTCAATAGAACGAGCCCAGGCATTCCTCAATAATCCTCAGTCAGCCAAAGTAGGCGAAGCTTCGGGCGTTATCGACGTGGATATCACTTCGTCGAGGAGATCAGTCTTTCCTGATCAGGCACTGGCCCCGAACTTGGCCCCTTCAAAAGACGCAAGAGCTCGCCAACTGTTTTTTTGCTGACATCAAGCTACACAATCGCGTCATCGAAGCTTCGGAATACTCTCATTGTCAATTCATCACGCTCATCGATCATCTCGTACATGCGACCCATGCCGAACTCGAACGGCTTATCGACGACGAGGGCAAAGCGATCGTTACCACCGAGTCATATTGCGACTTCGTTGCCTCTTTCTTTGCTGCGTCTGATATCGCTGCTACTCAAAGACGACAGATCCGCAGATCGATAGTCGGCCAACGACCGACAGTCAGCCGCAACATTCAGCTTATCCATCCTGTCATGAAACACGAGCAGATCCGCCAGAACGATTTTCCCTCTGGCTCGGGACATCAGAAAGTTGTGTTCGCGGCTGTAGCCGAGTTCGATCGGTCGTCCCCAGGCAGAACTCGGACGCAGCTGCATGCTGGCGCGCCGATTCTCAACTGATTCTGAACTCAACAGATTCCTTTGCAACCTCATCTATCTTCCAGCCGTCGAACGGTTTTTCCAAGCTCACTCAGCTCTTGTTCAAGCACGACCACCCGAGCTTCCAACTCCACCATGGCATCTGGTTCCGATACTAGTCCAGTTGACGGGTAGGAAGTTTCTATGGCTTCGGTCGCTACGACGTCTCCGGAGAACAGATGCGCATACTCAGAATCCTGTCGGCCGGGTTTGCGTGGCAGACACACAACCAGCGGACCCCCTTCCCGGTCAATGAGTCCTTGCAGTGTTTCCGCTACTGCGTGGTTATGATGAAACTCGTGCAAGCGACTACCGCGGGTTCTGAGTTCCCCCGGAGTCTGCAGGCCGCGTAAAAGCAGCAGACAGATAATGGCAAATTCTGCTTCGCTGAACTGAAAATCGGCAAATGGCGTGTTGCACAAACGCTGGGTGTACTTCTCCACCCGACTCTTGAAGTTCTCTTTGCTGTTGATCAAGTGCCTGTCTTCGAGTTGTCTGGCCGTCCGTTGCACGAGGCCGGGCTCGAGAGTAAGTACGGGATTGCGGCTCGACTTCTGATTACAGGCGCTGGTGAGTGCGTTGAGTGTCAGTGGATAGTGATCGGGCGTGGTCACGGATTTTTCCATGAGACAGCCAATTACCCGAGTTTCATTGAGCGTGAGTTGGATATTCACAACAAACTGCCGTGGGTTTGACTGCCTAGTCTATCCCATGAATCTGAGCTTGATGTAGAAACATTTCGGGCGACGAATGGCCGTACTCAGTCGCTATTTTTTGGAAACTCGACGACGTCTGCCTTTTTCGGGTTTGGCTCGCGAACCTGCGGGTCGACCAACGCTCGATGAAGTTCTGCGAGGGATTCGTGCATCATTTCGGATAACGTTAAACAGGCGTCCATCGGAGTCTTGGACCGTTCACGTTCCATGTCGATTCTGAATTGCAATCCGCGCAAGCGTTT
>JACZXA010000057.1 GCA_022571865.1 Pseudomonadota bacterium | reverse complement strand
CGGCGTCTTACTACTCTGGCAGTTTGCTTCGCAAACTGCTTAGCAATTCGCTTGCGAATTGCCCTCGACCCAACCTCGTTACGCTTCTTCATGAATAATCCTTACCTAGCAGTCTGTCGGACTTAGGGGGATCTTGGCGAGGGAGTGGGAAAGCGAGGATCGCTGTGGTGATTTCGTAGTAGGAATTTTTTCTACCGCGCAGACTCCTACCCTTGGGTCAACAAAGTACGAAGATCGATAATCGCGGCATTGGCCCGCGAGATATACGACGCCATCACCAGCGAGTGATTGGCCACCAACCCGAGGCCGCTGCCATTGAGGATCACCGGGCTCCACACCGAGTTCTGGGTGGATTCGAGCTCGCGGATGATCTGCTGCAGGCTCACTCGGGCGTTTTTCTTGTCCAGCACGTCACCGAAGTCCTGCTCCATTGCACTCAGCAGATGGATCAACGCCCAGGATTGCCCACGCGCTTCGAAGAAAACGTCGTCGATATCCAGCCACGGTGTCTTGATCACTATTTCGAGGGGGGCTTCGGTGGCCTGGCGAGCCGCGCTGTCTCCTGCAAGGTCGAGGTTCAGCTGCCGCTTACCAACGCTTTGGGACAATCGTTGCGAGATGCTGCCGAGGCGGCTTTCCACAATTTTCAGCCACTGCTGCAGGTTGTCGGCACGGGCGTAGAACTGGGCGTTCGGACGTCTGGGATCGGCGAGCCTTTCAAGATAGGAGTGGTAGTATTCGATTCCCTCGAGGTACTCGTCTTCCGACTGAGGAAATACCCAGCTGTTGTTGTCGAAGAAAAACTTACCTTCCGCAATGGAGAGGTCGGGGTCTTCGGTTGACTGGCTTTGTGATCTGGAGAACTCGTTGCGAAAAGCCCGTGCGGTGTCGCGTACGTGGGTAAGTACGCCAAACTCCCAGTTTGGCACGTTGTCCATCCAGATACCGGGCGGGAACATGTCGTTGGTCAGGTAACCGCCGCGTTTTTCGAGCAGCGTTGTCGAGATCCGGATCATGGTTGCCGTGGTTATATAGCCAGTGACAAGTTCATGGCCCTTGTCTTCGGCATGCGCCATTGCCGATTCGCGAACGTCGAACATATCGGGCTCGAAGTCCCACCACCATGCGAAACCTATGCTGACAAGCAGATACGTCCCGATCAGCCCGCCCAGGATTTTGCCCGTAACCCGCAGAATTCTCGCGATTGAGGAACCGTCAAGGCTGCTTAAGGAACTGATGATCGGACCGGAAGAGCCCGAGGTCAGGTCGGAGTTTCGCTGCCAGATTTTCCAGTTCATAACGTGCTCAAACCCTTACAGATTTTAGGGATCAACGATGTGGGGGGGTAGTTTGTGTTCTCACAAGTCGGGTGGCAAGTAGTTGACGACGGGCTGCGCTATTCATTCTCGAGTGAATCCGACAGGGAAACCCGCTGAAAGATTGCCCGATGGATGTCACCATCCGAAGTGAGAAGTTGGATTTCTGTTTCTTCTCGCAAGTCCATCACCTCCAAGAGCATCAGATGCAGACCCCCGGTACGAAAGCGTATGGTTTTTCCAGGTGGCAGAACGACCTCCGACAATTGCTCCATACGCACCATGTCCCGGTCGCGCACGATGGTGTGAATTTCAATGATGCCCGCCGAATCGCTGGCAAAGCCAACCAGAGACACCTTTACGGTACCCTCGTTGGTTATGTCGAAGTAGGCCACGGTTTGGTTCTGTCCCGGGATCAGTTCGCGTATCCGTGGATTCTCGAGGGCGAGCTCTGCGGCTGCGAGCGAAATCGGCGCAACGACGCCTATGACGCCTATCAGGGTAATGATCGATCCCAATGCCCGTCTTAGGTCGACAGACATCAGAAACACAGCACTTCCACCTGCGGTGGGGAGCCGATTTCGAGCGTGGCGCGGATGCGCCGCTCACCCTTGGCGTGATTCAGTTGCTGGTAGAGCCAACGACCCTCGGCGTCGGAACGTGCGGTGATGGTGGTACGGCAGCCCTCGCCCCGGGCTTTTTTGCCTAGATCTCCCAATTGTTGCTGCAATGTTTCGCTACGTGCGGTTACCAGTGATTTGTCGAGCTTGAGCCGGTCGCGGCGAGCATTGGTGAGTAACAGCACCTGGCTCGCAGTCGGCTCGATGGCGGGATGTTCCGGGTCGACGAGTCTTGCCCGAGTCAACATGGAGCGCGACCGGGCGAACTGCCTGCGCTGTGCAGCACGCTGGGCAAGTTCCAGATAACGCTCAACAATGCGTTCGATGCCGCGCAAGGCATCCGAGTTTGCTTCATCCAATGCCAAGACTTCGTTGAACAGCATGAGCGCGCTGCCTTCTTCCGGGTAAGCCAACCGATCGTTGGTGAGCGCATGCTCGGCTTTTTCGAGCAACTCATCGATCGCACCGGGATCGGCCGGAATCGGCTCCGGTTCGCTGGGAACCTCAATTGGGGGCGCTTCAGGCGCAGTTTGACAGCCCCCCATTGCCAGAACACAGACCAGAATTAACAGCGGGAACACGAGCGCGGGGGTGGATTTTTCTCTAAACTGCAACGGTTCAGTTCACGGATGTGATCGCAAAGAATCGCTATATTGCCTGCTCTGGCCTCGAACTCCAATGCATTTGACTTGTCCGAAAGGGCAACAGGACGATGAACTCGCAGAATATGGACTTTGTACGACCCCTCCAACATCTTGTTTACAGGTGCGTCTCGGTCGTTCTCCAATTAATAAGGGGGGCAGCCTTCGCTGTCCTGATGGTGCTCGGTTCGAGTGCCCAGGGGGCGGAATTTGCGCGAACCGCGGATTCGTGGCTCGACGAAGAGCGTGAATTCCTTCGGGTTGACGAAGCGTTCGTGCTGTCTACCGAGGTCGCTGCAGATGGCGCCATCCTCGCGTACTGGGAAATCGCCGACGGTTATTACCTGTACCGGCATCGGTTCAATTTCCAGAACCGGGTAAGCGCGGAAGATTTGAATTCCCCGCTGGTCTTAAGTGCCGCGGAGATTGCGCCGGGTAAACGCAAGGTAGACGAATTTTTTGGTGACGTAGAGGTGTACTACCATCAAGCTCAGGCCCGGATACCGGTGCACAGTGGCGCGGGTGCGGTGGAAGTTGGTTTCGGTTATCAGGGCTGCGCGGACGCGGGCTTGTGTTACCCCCCTGAAACCAAGTGGGTTGCGTTTATTCTGGCTGAGAATTCGGCTGGCACCGGAGTTGGTTTCCCTTCGGGGACTCCTGTTCTTGCAGCCGCGCTACCCGCCATTCCTCAGACTGAAGAACGGGCGTTAGCCGCGGCGTTGGCAGACGCCGGGCTACTCACGGCGCTGGCATTATTTTTTGTCGGTGGCGTTTTTCTCGCTTTCACCCCGTGCGTATTGCCCATGGTGCCGATCCTTTCGAGCATCATTGTCGGCGAGTCCGACAACATCACCCGCGGTCGGGCGCTGTCGTTGTCGGTCGCCTATGTGCTTGGCATGGCATTCACCTATGCGGCGGTTGGCACGCTTGTTGGGCTTTTCGGCGCCAGTCTCAATTTGCAGGCAGCGCTTCAATCGCCGCTGGTGCTAATCGTTTTTGCGGCTGTGTTCGTGCTGCTGTCGTTTTCAATGTTCGGTTTTTACGAGTTGCAACTGCCCCGGAGTTGGCAAAACGGCCTCAACTCACTCGGCCGGAAAACCGGAGGGGGCAAACATCTCGGTGTTGTGGTCATGGGGTCGTTATCAAGCCTCGTGGTGTCACCCTGCGTATCCGCTCCGCTTGCTGGAGCCCTCGTCTACATCAGCTCAACGGGGGATGCGCTGCTGGGCGGTAGCGCACTACTGGCTTTGGGTCTGGGTATGGGCCTACCGCTCATCGTCATAGGCGCAAGCGGTGGACACCTGCTGCCGAAAGCGGGTGCGTGGATGAACGCGGTGAAAGCCGTGTTCGGTGTGGGCCTGCTTGCGGTTGCGATCTGGTTGCTGGAGCGGGTGATTCCTGCAGGGGCCGCCCTCCTGTTGTGGGCCGCCCTGGCGGTCGGTGCCGGAGTATATCTCGGTGCTTTGGACTTCTCTCGTCGGGAAGGCTGGGGGCAGTTGTGGAAAGCGACCGGGGCGCTTTGCCTGGTGTATGGGGTGTTGCTGATGATTGGCGCCGCGAGCGGTGCGGAAAACCCACTCAAGCCTCTCGAGCGATTTGCCGATCGTGGTGCTTCGACGATGGCCGCGGGTCAGTCGCGTGAACTCGAGTGGCACCCGGTGAGTAATCTCGAGGAACTGGAACTGGGTCTCACCGCCGCACGGGCCGCGGGGCAGCCGGCACTGCTGGATCTATATGCCGATTGGTGTGTCTCGTGCAAAGTCATGGAACGCTCCGTGTTTCCGGATCCGGCCGTGGAATCCCAGTTGCGACAGTTCTGGCTGCTGCGAGCGGACGTGACGGAGAACAACGAAGCAGACAAAGCGCTCATGGATCGATATGGACTCTTCGGACCGCCAAGCATGGTGTTTTTCGCGGAAGATAACAGCGAGATGAGCGAAGTTCGTCTGCAGGGAGAGGTGGGGGTCAAGGCCATGGCAAGCCATCTGGGGGCCATACTGGGGCAGCGTAAACAGATAAACTTCGTCGAAATTGCGGCTAAAATACCGTAACTTGCAGGTATCTAGCTAAACGTACTCGAACGAGGCACACTGTCCGCGACTTAACCTGCTGGAGGCGCTATGGCGCGACTACTGGTCCTTCATGGGCCCAATCTCAACCTGTTGGGGACCCGAGAGCCTGAAATATACGGTTCGGACACGCTGGCAGACATCGATGCACGCCTCGAGGCCTTGGCGCGCACTGCTGGCCACGAACTCGAGTGCCTGCAGAGCAACGCCGAGCACGAGTTGGTGGAGGCGGTGCACAAAGCGGGTCAACAGGGGGTTGGGTTCATCGTCATCAATCCCGGTGCATTTACCCATAGCAGTATTGCCTTGCGTGATGCGCTGCTGGGTGTAGGAATCCCCTTCATCGAGATTCACCTGTCCAACGTGCATGCGCGTGAGGAGTTCAGACAACGCTCGTTTTTGAGTGACGTCGCTGTGGGTGTCATCACCGGCTTAGGCGCGGGGGGTTATGAACTTGCGCTCACAGCCGCCATGGACTCGCTCGCTCGGTCCGGGCAGAAGGAGGGGTAGGCTAATGGATTTGAGAAAGATCAAGAAACTCATCGAACTGGTGGAGGAATCCGGTATCTCCGAGCTCGAAGTGAAAAGCGGTGACGAAGCTATTCGTATTGCCAGGCCTTTGGCCGGTGGGGTTGCGAGAAGGGTCCCCGAGCAAGAGGTCGGGCCGGCACCCGCACAAGCCACAGCGACAGACTCGGCTAGTGTTGTCCGGGCACCCATGGCCGGCACGTTTTACCAAGCGTTGGAACCGGGCGCCGAGCCTTTCGTGAGATTGGGGCAACGTGTTGAAGTGGGTAATGTGCTGTGCATCATCGAGAGTATGAAAATGATGAACGAGATTACCGCGCAAACTCCCGGCACCGTGGCTGCGATCGATGTTGCGAATGGTGAAGCGGTCGCTTCGGAGCAAGTGCTTTTTCGCCTCAGTTAGTGCGCTCGCAAAAAGTGCGCCTCCGCAAAACTCTCCTAGCCCGGATATTGCAGGGATATTGCAAGAGCACGCAGGTTTTTGGGTGAGAGATCGTGGTCGTCATGACGGCTCGTGACCGAAAGCGTAGCCGTAGCGACGGAAGCGAGGCGTTCGCATAGCGAACGCGCTGAACATCTGGCGTCTTGGCGGCCGCGAGATCCAGCCAAAAACTGCACAGGCGCATCAACGACACTTCGAACCTATCCGAAATAGTGAAAATTTCTAACAATTTCAAAATATTAAACATCATATGCGCCGTACTCGTGCAATATCCGGGCTAGATCGATGAGCTGGTTCAGCGTGGTCCTCGACGTCTCAGCCGATGATGCGGATGTGGTTGTGGATCGCCTCCAGGAACTCGGAGCCGTCTCTGTGACGATCAGCGGTGCAGGTCAGGGCGGTGATCTGGTCATAGAACCGGCGCCTGGCGAGACGCCTCTGTGGCGTCGGAATCATTTGCAGGCCCTTTTCCCTCTGGATGCCGATCTGACCCGGCTGAGCAATGCACTGGGGAGGTGCGTGGATGCCGACGCGATGGCCAGTCTCGATGTCGGGTTCGTCGATGACGATGACTGGTTGCAGGTATGGCGTTCTCACGCCGTACAACATCTTTTTGGCGGTCGGTTGTGGGTTGCCCCGAAGGATGCCGAGGTGCCCGAAGGCTCAATCGTGTTGCGCCTGGAACCGGGTTTGGCCTTTGGTACGGGAGGCCATGAGACAACGCGCTTGTGCCTGGAATGGCTCGCCGGATGGCCGCTGGAGGGTTTGACGATCATGGACTACGGCTGTGGTTCGGGAATTCTCTCGATTGCCGCATGCCTGTTAGGCGCGCGAGAAGCGTATGGAATCGATCACGATCCTCAGGCCCTGCTCGCGACGAGAGAAAACGCCACATACAATGGCGTGAGCGATTCACGGCTTTCAGTACTTGCGCCGGATGAACTGAAAGAACCGTTCGAATGTGACGTTGTGTTGGCGAACATACTCGCCAATCCGCTGATCGAATTGGCGGATAAGTTGGTTGCCATGCTTCGGCCCGGGGGAAAACTCGTTCTTTCGGGTCTGCTGGCGGACCAGGTGAGGAGTGTCATGGCCGCCTACCCGGATATCAGGTTTGATGAGTCTGTTCAGGAAGGAGCCTGGATAAGGCTTGTAGGAACCAGGGAACCACTGAATAATTCTAAGAGAAGCTCCCTGAAGCGCGATCAACGCGCTGAGAAATAATCAGAGGTTCTCTAAACAGCCAAATGCTCGACGACGACTTAGAACCACTTGTCACCGAGTGCCCACATTGCCGCACACGTTTTCGGGTAACCGAAACTCAGCTGCAGGTTGCCACCGGCCGAGTGCGTTGCGGAGCGTGCTTGACCGTGTTTCAGGGCGTCGACCGTTTGTTATGGGAACGGGAACCGGAGTTGCCCGAAGGCCACGCTGGGGAAATGCTGGATGAATTGCTGGATGAGCTGAGCGATCCAACGGATGAGCAGATTGAAGCGGGTGTCGAAGACGTCAAAATCGATTCGAGCGCGGACAGCGGAATCGATGAAGAAGCGCAACGGGATCCACTAATGCTCGAGCCTGGCGAAGAACTCGGTAGCGTGGCTGATGAGGCGGAACTGAACGATTCCGGGCTGGATGATGCGGATCCAGCCGTGGCCGCAGGCGAAGAGGTAGAAGCAGAAGTAGAAGCAGAAGCAGAAGTAGAAGTAGAAGCAGAAGCAGAAGCAGAAGTAGAAGCAGAAGCAGAAGCAGAAGTAGAAGCAGAAGTAGAAGCAGAAGGTAGTGACGTGGATGCGGATAACGCCAACGCGGGTGTAGCGGCAGACGAGGCCGCGCCATCGGCCGAAGTTGTCACTGACCCGGTTCCGGCCGAAGACATCGGGCAACAGGTGGAATCGGCGGACACTCGCGGTTATGGCCTGGTACCCATCGATAACCCCGCGTCGTTTCAATTGTCGACGGACGAGATTGCCGACGCCCGGGCGTCGCGTGAGCCGGTCAGCTTCGTGATAGAAAGGAGGAAACGTTGGTGGGTTCCGCTGGCCATGTTGCTGGCGATTGCCGCGCTTGTCACCCAGGTGATGTATCAACAGTTCGATACCTGGACGAAAGATCTCACGATCCGACCGGTGTATGAAACGGTCTGTAAATTAATCGGGTGTGAGTTGCCGGTACTGCGCGATATCGATCAGCTCGTCGTAAAAAGACTGGTCGTGCGCAGTCACCCGGACGTGAATGAAGCGCTTATCGTTGATGCCATTATCGTGAACGAGGCACCTTTCGCCCAACCGTTTCCTGTGCTGGTGCTTCGGTTTACCTCGCTCGATGGAAATCTGGTTGCGGGTGGAAATTTCCAACCAGGCCAGTATCTGGCGGGTGAACTCGAAGGTGCCGAGCAGATCCAACCCATGACTCCGGTGCACATCGAACTCGAGTTTGAAGACCCAGGCCCCGAGGCGGTCAATTACTTTCTGGATTTTCGCTAGGAGTCTGCGCCGTTGAAAAGATTCCGCTACGAAAGAACCGCAGCGGTCCATATTTGTGCTCTTTTTCGTTGCGTAGCGCGACTCATGCGCCTCAAAAGAGCGAAAAACCGTCCTCGCCGTGGTGCTTTCTCGTGACGGAATTTTCCACGGCGCAGACTCCTAGCCGAAGGCTGAATCTCGTGCAAGTGAATTGTTGAGGTCATCTGTCGAGAGAGTATGATGCTTTTTTGCCTGCGCTAATCAGACGTACTGAAACTCAAGTGGTTTCCATCGGACCCCATCAGCTTCGTAATGGCATTTTGCTAGCTCCCATGGCGGGAATTACCGATGCACCTTTTCGCGAGTTAGCCTGGAGATTCGGGGCTGGGTACGTGGTATCCGAAATGGTCAGTGCAAAATCCGATCTCTGGAATACCGACAAGTCACGCCTGCGCAGACAGCGGGTGGCCGGTGCGCGTCCATTTGTTGTGCAGATTGCGGGGGGCGATCCTGAGACAATCGCCGAAGGAGCGTCTCGACATTGGCGCTCTGGTGCTGAAATCATCGACATCAACTTCGGTTGTCCAGCGAAAAAAGTATGCAGGAAGGCCGCAGGCTCGCAACTTCTCAAAGACGAGAAACTGGTGGCGCGAATTGCCCGAGCGGCCGTTCGTGCAGTACCTGTTCCGGTGACGGTGAAGATGCGTACCGGCTGGTCGCTGGAACTCAAAAACGGTGCGCGCATTGCCCGGATACTCGAAGGTGAAGGTATTGCCGCTATTGTCGTACACGGGCGTACGCGAGCGTGCCGGTTCAAAGGAACCGCCGAATACGACACGGTGGCCGAGATAAAATCAACGTTGTCGATACCCGTTTTTGCCAACGGTGACATCAACTCACAGGAAAACGCGCAAGCGGTGCTCAACTACACGCGTGCCGATGGGGTGATGATTGGACGGGCCGCGCTTGGCGCACCCTGGCTACTCGGTCAGATTGCCTCCGGCTGTTCTTCAGAGCCGAGCATAGAAGAGAAACTTGGCATCATGTTGGAGCATGTTGCGTCGCTGAACCGGTTCTACGGTGATCCCGGTGTGCGCATTGCCCGCAAGCACGTGCAATGGTATTTGACCAGAATGAAACACGACCCACTCGAGGAAAATCTGCGCGAAGAGCTGCGCGTGTTTAACAAGCTAGAAGACGCATCGGCTCAGCTTGCTCACCTTCTCGCACTGGGAGGGAAAAAAGCAGCGTGAGCGGGGGAAACTTGACGCTCGCCAATTCTGTAGAAAAGGAACTCGAGCGTTACTTCGAGCAATTGGATGGGGCGAAAACCTGTGATCTCTACGACCTGGTGTTGACGGAGGTGGAACGTCCATTGTTGTGCGTTGTCATGAAGCACGTCGATCAGAATCAGAGTCGTGCCGCAGATCTGCTGGGGCTGAGCCGTGGAACGTTGCGGAAAAAACTGAAAACCTACGGATTAATGTGAATCCACAACACAAACGTACTGTTCGACGTGCGTTACTCAGCGTTTCCGACAAAACCGGCTTGGAAGAGTTTGCGCGCGGACTCGACGCTCTGGGTATTGCCTTGCTTTCGACAGGTGGGACTTTTCAGGCGATCGACGACGCCGGCATCAAGGTCACCGAAGTGTCCGCACACACCGGCTTTCCAGAGATGATGGACGGGCGGGTAAAAACCCTGCATCCATTGATCCATGGTGGCATTCTCGGTCGCCGGGGGCAGGATGAACAGGTGATGGAAGCGCACAACATCAAGCCTATTGACCTGGTTGTCGTGAACCTCTATCCATTCGAGGCGATGATCGCTCGCGAAGACTGCACGTTGGAGATGGCGGTGGAGAATATCGACATCGGCGGTCCTGCGATGGTGCGTTCTGCGGCCAAGAATCACAAAGACGTGCTGGTGATCGTGCAGCCGTCGGACTACGCAGAGATCCTGGATGAGTTGCAAGGCGACGCGGCAAGTCATATAGAGCTGCGTTACCGAATGGCGGTCAAAGCTTTTCGGCACACGGCACATTACGACGCCATCGTGGCGGCATATCTTGGTGCGGATGATATTTTCCCGGACTCGTTGACGCTCGGTTTCGAGCGGGTTGCAAAGATGCGTTATGGTGAAAACCCGCACCAGCAGGCGGCTTTTTACAAAGAAGCAACGGTCTCCAACAAGGTAGGAGGCAGGGTAGCAGACCTTGAGCAGCTGCAAGGTAAAACACTCTCGTATAACAATGTGGTGGATACCGACGCAGCATTAGAGTGCGTTAAGGTTTTCAACGAACCCACCTGTGTGATTGTAAAACACGGGAATCCCTGCGGGGTTGCTGAAGCCGATTCCATCGCCCTTGCCTACGAGCTTGCGTTTGCTGCTGATTCAACCTCTGCATACGGCGGTGTGATCGCGTTCAACCGCCCTGTCGATGATGAGACACTGGCGATGATCATCGGTCAGCAGTTTGTCGAGGTGGTTGTCGCGCCGGATATCAGTGATGCCGCAATCAAATTCGCCAAGCGAAAGAAAAATGTCCGCTTACTTCGAGCAGGAGACCTCACGGCATTTTCGAGGGGTATGGAGTTCAAGCGAGTTGGTGGTGGCTTGTTGTTGCAAACGGCCGATGAGTTGTGCCTGGATGAAGACTCCCTCGCGGTGGTGAGCACCCGTCAGCCAGACGAAGCGGAAATGACCGATTTGCTTTTTGCCTGGAAAGTCGCGTGGTTCGTCAAATCCAACGCGATTGTTTATGCGAAGAACCGTCGTACCATCGGCGTTGGTGCAGGGCAGATGTCTCGGATTGTGAGCGCGAAGATCGCAGGGCTCAAAGCGAACGAAGCGGGCTTAGAGGTGCCAGGTTCCGTGATGGCTTCGGATGCATTTTTTCCGTTTCGGGACGGTATCGATGCGGCCGCGGAAGCGGGAATCCGAGCCGTGGTGCAACCGGGCGGTTCGATGCGTGACGAGGAGGTAATCGCAGCCGCGAACGAGCACGACATGGCGATGCTGTTCACGGGAATACGTCATTTTCGACATTGACTGTAAGCGAGTGTGCGAATGAAAGTGTTGGTGGTGGGCAGTGGCGGTCGCGAGCATGCGCTGGCGTGGAAGGCGGTGCAGAGCGAGATGGTCGATCAGGTTTACGTCGCTCCGGGTAACGCTGGTACGGCGAGAGAACCGGGCGTCGAGAATGTTGATATCGGGGTCGGGGATTTTGCCGGGCTCATCGAATTTGCCAGAGCGCGGAGCGTGGGCCTCACCATCATTGGTCCGGAGGTACCGCTTGTCGATGGCATTTGCGATCGTTTCAAGGCGGCTGGATTGTCCTGCTTCGGGCCGAGCCAACGTGCAGCGCAACTCGAAGGATCCAAGGCGTTCACCAAAGAATTTCTCGCCCGCCACAATATCCCTACGGCGACCTATGAGGCGTTCACCGTTCTCGAGAAAGCTGAATCCTACATCGCCCAGCAAGGTGCACCGATCGTCATAAAGGCCGATGGCCTGGCGGCAGGTAAAGGCGTGGTGGTTGCTCGGACCGAGCAAGAAGCGCTTACGGCCGTGCGGGATATGATGAGTGGCAGCGCGTTTGGCGAGTCCGGGAAAAAGCTGGTGATAGAAGAGTTTCTGGATGGTGAAGAAGTCAGTTTTATTTGTTTATGCGACGGTGAACATGCCGTGCCCTTTGCAACTTCGCAGGATCACAAAGCTCGTGATGACGGTGACAAAGGACCGAATACGGGAGGTATGGGAGCCTACTCGCCGGCTCCGGTAGTCACTCCCGAATTGCACGAGAAAATCATGGATGAGGTAATCCTGCCAACCATGGCTGGCATGGCGGCCGATGGGGCTCCGTATGTCGGGTTCCTCTACGCCGGACTCATGATCATGCCGGATGGCGGCCCGAAGGTGATTGAATACAACTGCCGCTTTGGCGATCCGGAAGCTCAGCCGGTGTTGATGCGTCTCAATACCGATCTGGTGATGTTGTGCGAGCGGGCGTTGGCAGGAGATCTCGCCGAAGTAACTTTGTCCTGGGACGAGCGAACGGCACTGGGCGTCGTGATTGCCGCAGGTGGTTATCCAGCCAGTTATCGCAAGGGTGACGTCATCGAAGGATTGGATACCTTCACAGATCCGAATATGAAGGCATTCCACGCGGGCACGTGCCTCGAAGAAGGCGTTGCGCTCACAAACGGTGGTCGGGTGCTTTGCGTGGTGGGTCTCGGCGACGACGTAGCCGCGGCTCAGCAGGTCGCCTACGCAGGCGTGGCCCAGGTCGATTGGCCAGACCGCTATTATCGTCATGACATTGGACATCGCGCTATAGATCGTTAGGAGCCTTACCCGGAAATTTCCTTCCTGCTCGGCCGATTTCCTCTGGTTGGTTTTGGGGGACAAGCCGTACTCCTTCGGAAACGACCAACCCGCCGATCGCCTACATCACGATGAGCCAAGCAGCGCTTCATCGCGTTGCCGATAGAGCAGACACTTCGGGTATGTTTACCAAGAGCCTGCGCCTGTTTCACCCGTTTGCCGACCTCAATTGGCAGGAGCTCAATACGGTAGCCCAACACACCCAGCTGTTGAGCCTGCCGTCGAACCGGTGGTTGTTGCGGTCGGGCAGAAAACTCTCGGGTGGTTATTACCTGCTGCGGGGCAGTGTGCGCTGCGGTGGACCAGACCGCGTCGTTCACCAGGATTCCCACATTGCCCGAGAGCGGCCCATTTACCCGGGAGCAACGGAAATCGTTACGCTTGCGCCGGTGCAGCTGTTGCGGGTCGATACTCGTCCGATTGCGTTTTTGCTCGATCGACATCATGAGGACGCCTACGGCATGGATGTGGTCGCCGAAGGTTGGGAAACCCGGTTCTTGAGTTCGCTCGTCATGCAGCGTTTACGACCCGAGCGTTGGCAACAGCTGCTGCGATGCATGACCCGCCAGGAAGTGCAGCGTGGCCAGGACGTGTTGCGCTGTGGCGACACAGGTGACGAGTTTCTGGTTATGCGCTCGGGCCGCGCTTCGGTTCATGCAAATGGACGGACGTTGAGCTTTCTCAACCCCGGTGACTTTTTCGGGGAAGACGCTCTGATCTCGGGTGCCCGTCGTAATGCCACCGTTACCATGCTGAGCGACGGTGTTGTCATGGTTTTACCGAAGTCGAATTTCACCGAGCTGCTGCTGGGTGCGGCGGTACGAATTGTTCGGGAAGCGACCGGCACCCGAAAAGGGATTCGGGTCAGCGTGTGCACAGATCCCAGCGAAGGCATGATTGCATTGCCGATCCAGAAACTTCGAGAATCCACCGGCAGCCTCGATCCCCAGGCGCGCTACTTCCTGGCCGAAGGTCCGTTGGAAGAACGTTTTCTTGCCGCATTTCTCCTTACCCAACAGGGGTTCGACGCCAGCGTCCTGGCGGAAGAAACGTCGGTTGCCACACCTGGCGTTCCTTAAGCCGGAACCGTTCTGCCATTGGCCCAGTTTCGCAGCTGGGCGATGCTTTCCGCTCGAAGTACCGATATCGGGTAGGTGCGGTTCACTGCGGCGAGCACGTCTTCGTTGCCGACAACGTCGCCCCGCGATGATGCGAGGTATCGGGAAGATACGATGGCCTCTTCGATCTCGGCGCCCGTGAATCCTTCCGTCGCTGCCGACAGGCTGGCCAGGTCGAACGACTTCGGATCCAGATCCCTTTTGCGCAGGTGTATCCTGAAGATCTCCCGGCGGATTGCGTCATCGGGTAGATCGACGAAAAAAATCTCGTCCAGACGCCCTTTGCGCACGAGTTCGGGAGGTAACGAGGAAATATCGTTGGACGTGGCAACAATGAACACTGAACTCTGGTTTTCGGCCATCCAGGTGAGCAGCGTTCCCAGCACTCGTTGAGACGTTGCGTTGTCGGAATGGCCCGTGGCCAAGCCTTTCTCGATCTCGTCCATCCACAACACACAAGGAGCCATTAGCTCTGGCTGTTTGAGCGAGTTGCGTAGATTGCGTTCGGTTTCGCCGAAAAACTTATTGTACAACGTACCGAAGTCGAGCCTTAACAGAGGAAGGCCCCAGTACCCCGCAATGGCTTTGGCGGCCAGGCTTTTGCCTCCGCCTTGTACACCTAACAACAACACGCCTTTTGGTCTGTCAACATCGGTGCCGATAAAGGCTTCCTTGCGTAACTTGAGCCAACGTTTCAGATTGTTCAACCCGGCTACGTCGCGGAAATGTTCGGTATCGTACTCGAAGCGCAGCACGCCCTCTGAATCCAACAGTTCGAACTTCAAGCGATTTACTTCAGGAATATCGGATTCGGTTATTGCACCATCGCTGAATATTGCGTGACGAATCAGGACCGTCGCGTCCGCGTGGGAAACACTCCGCAGGTTTGCGATGAGCTTGTCGAGCGTCTTGGTGTCGGTCCTTACCTTTTTGCCATGATTCTGTTCAGACCAATCTTTCGCCTGCAGGCGTACCAGCGAGATCAGTTCCTCATCGCTCGGTAATCGAAGATCGAAGGTTGCCGTCAACCGGCCAATATCTCGAGGTACGCTCAACTCGTGACTGATCAGTACTACCGTGTTCTTCAAGTTCTCGAATTCCAGGGCGATATCTTTCAGATAACGAACGTTCTTTAGGTTCATCGACGATATAAGGATGAAAGTCACAAAGCGCATAGAGTGCCGGTCCTTTTCGGTTCGCGATATGCTGCAGCAGTTCCAGGGGTTCGGTGAGTTCGTCGCCTTTTTTTGGCTCGGATCCGAATCCTCCGAGATGCAATCCTTTGGTCACGCTCCACTCGTAGAACGACAATCCGCGATGAATGGCAAAACGCAGCAGCAGAGCCAATACCCTGCGTTCGTCTGGCGATTCGATCACGATGATGGGTATTTTCGCATCGAGGATCAAACCGAGGTCCTTGGTCTGCGCCATGCGTTCTCCTTGCGTTAGCTTCCGGGTCGTTTAGAGTCGGCTCTCGAAAGTCGATAATACCGGAACACCCATGAGCTCGGATTGTACTTTCTGCAAGATCTCGCAACACGAGCTACCTGCAGATATCGTTTACGAAGATGACGACCTCATCGCGTTCAACGACATTGGCCCGCAAGCGCCCACTCACGTACTGATTATTCCGAAAATCCACGTCCCTTCGGTAAACGAGTTAACCGAAGACAACTGCGATCTGGTGAGCAAGCTGGTGCTGAGAGCCAAAGCCATTGCTGCCGAACGCGGTCTTGCGGAGCCTGGTTACCGACTCGTCATGAACTGTAATGCCGAAGGAGGCCAAACGGTGTTTCACATTCATCTTCACCTGCTGGGTGGTCGGCAACTCAAGGGTATGGGGTAATGGCTTTGTTGGATGACTTCATCGCTCAGGTGGATCGGGCGCTCAAAACCCTCACTGGTGAACATACGCCACGGCGGGAATATCCAGCCGCGGATATGGTCGATTCGATATTGAGCGAGGAGGAAGAGCAACACGCGGCTGGTCTCATGCGAGTCAACCACACCGGAGAGATCTGTGCCCAGGCTTTGTACGAAGGGCAAGCCCTCACGGCCCAGGAAGACGAGGTAAGGAAATCCCTGAAGCTCGCGGCCGATGAAGAAAGTGATCACCTCGCATGGTGTGAGCAACGCCTGGGTGAACTTGGCAGCAAACCGAGCGTGTTGAACCCTCTCTTTTACGCTGCCTCGTACGCGATGGGAGCGTTGACTGGCCTGTTTGGTGACAAAATCAGTTTAGGTTTTGTCGAAGCTACTGAAGACCAGGTATGTCAACATCTCGAAAGACATCTCGACTCACTACCGGAAAGTGATGAGCGCAGTCGTGAGATCGTACGTCGTATGCATGAAGACGAAACGCGACACGGGTCGGATGCATTACAAGCCGGTGGCAAAGAATTTCCTGAACCCGTGAAGAGAACGATGGCTTTGATTTCCAAAGTCATGACGGAAACGACTTACCGGGTTTGACGCTTTTTCCAGCATTGAAGTCTGAGAGACATGTGAGGACGTGGATATCGCCCCGTATCCCGTTTCCGCCTCCGAGGATGGCGCTTCCGAGGAAGGCTTGCCGTTACAGGGGACCTTGGCAGGACGCTAGCCGGAAGGTTTGGAGATCGGCGGATGGAAGATCATCTGTATGTTGGTGCCATCGGGATCTTCGCAGTAGAACGAGCGTGCGCCATCGCGGTGGGTCTTCGGGGTATCGGAAATCTTGACGTCGTGAGCGGATAGATACGCGTGCCACACATCGACGTCATCGATGTCGTCGATGACGAAGCCGATGTGATCGAGCCGTTGAGTTGAGACGCGTTCGTCTCCTGGAAGGAGTTCGTCTCCTGAACGACGGTGTAATGCCAGGTTGTCGTTACCGGAGGTGAGGTAGACGTTATCGATGTCGGGGTGCCACTCGACGGTCATTCCCAGCACCGTCGTGTAGAATTCCACGCAGTCTTCGAGTCGGCTGACGGACAGCGCGATATGTCGCATTCCTGCATGAGGCCTCGGTTTTTTTGTTTGCACGTTGCTTCCCTGTTCTCTAATGCTTCAGTGGTAGGTTGGCGTCAGACTTCAATGATCTCGTAGTCGTGGGTAATTTTCACACCACCGCGTTCCAACATGATTGATGCGGAGCAGTATTTTTCGGCCGAAAGCGATGTGGCACGAGCTACTTTCGTCGCGCTTAGATTTTTCCCGCTCACCTTGAAAGTAATATGAATGGATTCGAATACTTGCGGGATTTCACTCGCACGTTCGGCTGTGATCTCCGTCACACAATTGACGACATTTTGCCGTGATTTCGCCAGGATACTGACGACATCGAATGACGTACAACCACCAAGGCCCATCAACAGCAATTCCATCGGTCTGCAACCGCGGCTTTTCCCGCCTGCTTCAGGGGCGCCATCCAGCGGAACTTCATGCCCGGAGCCTGCGCTTGCAATGAAGTGGGATTTGTCAATCCATTGTATTTTTGCCTGCATAGTTGGCATTTCTCGTGTCGGGTTTTGTAAATACGTGACATTCTCCAAGAAAGAATCGTGAACTGCGACCGTTCACACCGTGAAAAAGCGCCTTTTGTCGACCAGTTCTCGTATGGGAGTACAACTGTGTGCCAGTATTTATTTCGCAACGTGTAACGAAGGAGCGTTATCGAAATGCTGGCTACTAAGAACTCACTAATGCCGGGTATGGCTGCAAACAGACCTCTGACTGCCAAGGGATTTCAGTCGAATGCGGCTACCCAGGAAAAAGCTCACCTGGATGCCTTTTTGGCTGCGGCCCATCGCCGTAGATATCCAGCGAAGAGCACGCTTATATATGCGGGTGACAAGAGCGATTCCATTTACTACATCCTCAAAGGCTCAGTCACCGTGCTGGTAGAAGACGAATCTGGAAAGGAAATCATCGTCTCGTACCTCAATAAGGGCGACTTCTTCGGCGAGATGCCATTGTTCACGGATGATGCCCCAAGGTCGGCTTGGGTAAAAGCCAAAATTGAATGTGAAGTTGCCGAGCTCAGTTACGGGAAATTCAAAGAGCTCGCAGACATACACCCAGAACTACTCTATGCAGTGGGGCGACAGATGGCGGAACGTCTGTGTCGAACCACGCAGAAGGTGAGTGATCTGGCCTTTCTGGACGTGACAGGCCGCGTAGCACGGACGCTACTCGAACTCACCAAACAGCCCGATGCAATGACGCACCCGGATGGGATGCAGATCAAGGTTACCCGCCAGGAAATTGGTCGCATTGTAGGCTGCTCCAGGGAGATGGTTGGACGCGTTTTGAAGACACTTGTAGAACAAGGATTGGTCTCGGTTAAAGGAAAAACCATGGTGGTTTTCGGTACGCGTTAGTTCACAACGGATGTGAAGAAAAAGGGCCAGATGTGGCCCTTTTTTTCGTTCTCTTCCCCTCTTTTTTCTCAAGATCCCATGGCACTCTGTTGGCACTCACCGCACAATGGGTTTGAACTCCAAGCAATTTGAGTCCTCTTCTCATCCGAACATGCCTGAAGCTTTAGACACTGCCGTCACTCTGGAAACACCCGAAGGCACCGAAATCGAGGTGCATCCGGCTGGCCTGTTTGCCCGCGGGTTGGCTTTTCTGATCGATGAGCTCATTCGCTGGACGATCATACTGATTGGTTTTTCATTGGGCGGTTTGGCCGGTTTGTTCGGCACCGGTATCGCCTTGATTCTGGCGTTTGCTACCTATTGGTTGTACGGGGTGGGGTTCGAAGTGCTGAACAACGGAGTTACTCCGGGTAAGAAGATGCAGGGTTTACAGGTAGTACACGACGATGGTACGCCGGTTCGACTCCCTGCCTCGATGATTCGTAACCTCGTCCTGTACATCGATCTGTTACCCGCAGCCTATGCGGCGGCCATTGTGAGCATGCTGCTGACGAATCGTTTCCGCCGTTTGGGAGATCTTGCTGGCGGCACCATGGTAGTGTATCAGCCGGTCAGCACAGAACCTCCGTTTGCGTCCACATCGGGTACGCGCCCACCACCCTTCCCGCTTTCGTTGGCAGAGCAGACCGTTATTGTGGATTTTCTCGAGCGAAGCGTGAAACTGACGAACGAACGAACGGAGGAGCTCGCAAGGATATTGGCAGATACTTTGCAGTGTCCGCCCGCGCAAGCCGGCACTGAGATCAAACGTATTGCGAACGGTTTACGCGGCGCGAGTTGAACGTGAAGCAGCGGATTTTCGAAGAACATAGAGAATCGCAATGGTCCAGTTTCAGCAAGGAGCTCGACGGTTTTAAGCGGGGCTACCGCATGCAAAACAGCGAACAAGCTGTGGAATTCATCGAAGAGTACCAACGTTTAACGCGAGATTTGTCGGTAGCCAAGGCACGCGGCTATAGTCGTCGGTTGATTGCCTCGCTGAACGCCCTGGTCATACGTGGGCACAACGTTATTTATGTATATCGCGCGGGATTCTTTCGTTCGGCATTGAAGTTTCTGGTGTCGGGGTTTCCTGAACGTGTTCGTCGTGAACGGGGCTACGTCTTCGTTGCGGCAGCGATGTTCACGTTGCCTTTGCTCGCTATGGTATTCACGATCTTGCAGGCTCCCGAGTGGGTTTACAGCGTGATGTCCGCCAGTCAGGTCAGTGGCCTCGAAGCGATGTACGATCCAAGCGTAGACAGTTTCGGTCGTGAACGGCAGTCGGATAGCGATTTTCAGATGTTCGGCTTCTACATCCTGAACAATGTATCCATCGCCTTTCAGCTTTTTGCCAGTGGGTTGTTGTTCGGGCTGGGCAGCGTTGCCTATCTGGTCTTCAATGGCGTATTCATCGGTGCGGTAACGGGGCACCTGCTGCATGTCGGATATGCTCAGACGTTTTTGTCTTTCGTGGCTGGACACGGATCTTTCGAGTTGACGGCGATCGTGCTTGCTGGTTCCGGAGGGTTGATGTTGGGCCACGCTCTGATAGCGCCCAAGGAACTGGGCCGGCTTACGGCTCTGCGTATCAGGGCGCGCGGTGCGGTAGAGATACTGATAGGCGCAGGCTGCATGCTTCTGATTGCGGCGTTTATCGAGGCGTTCTGGTCCTCGTCAAGTTTCGTGGCTTCCTGGGTCAAATACGGTGTTGGTGTGATTTTGTGGGCTCTTGTTCTCGGCTATTTCATATTCAGTGGTCGCCAGAGAGTTGTGGTGTAGTGTGAATCTGGAAGATCTGCAGATCGTCGCGCGGCCGCGCAGCCACTGGGAGGCTTTGGACCTCGGGCTCCTGATCGCCAGGCGGTGGTATCGATTGTTGCTAACGAGCTGGCTCTGCTTCGCGCTGCCCGTTTTTGCCTCGTGCTGGTTACTGCTGCCGGAAAGTCCTGGACTTGCCATGGTGGTTGTCTGGTGGTTGAAACCGGTTTATGAACGTGTACCGCTGAAGGTATTGAGCACCGCAATTTTCGGTTCGGTCCCTACCCTGCGGGATGCGCTGAGAGAAACGTACAAGTGCGTTGTTCCCGGCATTCTCAGCGCGCTGACGTTTCGTCGTTTGTCGCCCAACAGATCCTTTGAGGCGCCTGTTCTGGTATTGGAGGGTCTGCAAGGAGAGGTACGTCGCAAGCGTCTTGACGTACTACAGCCTAAAGCCGGATCGGCAGCTTTCTGGTTGACTCTCTTAGCTGTGCACATCGAAGCTTTTTTGGTTATCGGTCTGATTGTCGGCGTTTACTTCTTCATTCCTGCGGAACTTGAAATTGACTGGTGGAGTGTAATTGTCAGTGGCTCGAGTGGGGAACAGGATTGGCTGGTGAATGGATTGATGTTCATGGCGATGGCCGTAGTGGCGCCCGTGTACGTCAGCTCTGGATTCGCGTTGTATCTGAATCGAAGAATCGAGCTTGAAGCCTGGGATATTGAATTAGGGTTCAAACGTCTCGCGCAGCGGGCGCTGGCACCGACCTTTGGCGTGCCAATAGTCCTCGTAGCCTGTTTGATTTCAGGCGTCGATGTCCACGCTATCGTTCCGGCTGACCCGGAGCCGCACCTTGGTCCCGCGTACGAAGAAGTTCTGCTTGAGAAGTCTGAATTTTCTGCCGATATCCTCTCGGTTATCCGGCAAGAGTCGCGCACTGCCATTGAAGATATATTGCAGGGTGAAGACTTTCATAGCGAGTCGACCACACGATATCCGAAGTTTTTGGAAGACCTGTTCGATCAACCCGAAGAGCAACCGAAGCCGGAAGGGCTGTGGGACTTTCTACGGTTCGTGGCAGGTATCGCCGAAGTTCTACTATGGGCAACCGTTGTGGTACTGGTTCTCTGGATTGCCCACAAAGTACGATTGTTGGAAAAAATCGGCCTGTTGGGCCATCGAGAACGAAGGCCGAAACATCGACCCACTCGGATCATGGGTTTATCAGTCGCGAAGGACAGTCTGCCTGAAGATGTGCTGGGCAGTGCTCGCAGGCAGTGGCTGAATGGCGAACACCGAAACGCAATCAGCCTGATTTACCGGGCATCGCTGAGCGCATTGATGCACGACTTCCACTGCGAATTCAGTGAAGGCGATACTGAAGGTGATTGTCTTCGCAAGGTGCTCATCGGTCCTGAAGAAGTTGTCGCTCTGTTTCGCAAGCTCACGCGTATGTGGTTGTTCGCAGCATACGCCCACCACCTCCCCACGGAAGAGGATTTCTCGAGGTTATGTGACGAGTGGCCGCACGTTTTCAATGCCAATCGATATGGAATGGCAAACAGTGCCGAAGCCAATTAGTTCGGGTACGTTCGTGTGGGTGGCATTCAGTTTGATCGTTGCGGCGGGAAGTGTTGCGCTCTACTTTGCCGAATGGGTGGAGGAAACCATCGATGACGGTTATACCGCTGAAGCATTGCGCCATCCGTATCTTGCTGCCGAGCAATTCCTCGAGAAATTTTCGGTAGAGGTTAAGGCTCGAGATGGCCTGGAGCTGTTGGACGATTTACCACCTGAGGAGCACACGCTGCTTATCGCGAGTTCGCGTCGGGCACTCAGCGCACGGCGCAGCGACGCCCTTTTGGAGTGGGCTCGTGGTGGGGGGCGCTTGATTCTGCTGGCCAGCGAACTCTGGGAAGACTCTCTGGCCGGTAGCGGGGATAGGTTGCTCGACGATCTCGGCATACGACTCTTTGAGCTCAACGATGAAGAAATGGACGAAGGTCAAACAATTGGCGACGATGAGGTAACCAGAAATATCACCGAGATCGTGCTCGACACGCTGGATGGGGTCGGTCTTTGCGGAACATCCGGATCGCTGAGCCAGGTCAGCCTGCCGGGGCAGGAGCAGAATATTACCGTTTCGTTCAATAACCGCCGTTTCCTTTCCTACGATGGTGATCTCGAGGTTTCGTATGCCATCAATGCTGCGGGTCCGCAGCTTCTCTATCTTGTGGTGGGCGAAGGTGAGGTGGTGGTAACAACCACCCTTAATTTGTGGCGCAACCGAGTCATCGGATGTTTTGATCATGCGCACCTGCTGCGCTGGTTGGTGGAGGACAGGCCGATCCTCTGGTGGCTGTACAACACCGAAATGCCACCACTTTATCGTTTGATCTGGCAACGCTGGTCGATAATCGTGATGTTGGGAATCGTGTTAGTGGTGTTGTGGGTTTGGCGAAGTGGTGTTCGCATCACTCGTCAGTCCGCCGAGGAGGATCCGGCTCGGCGCGAACTCATGGAGCACGTTGATGGTGTTGCGCGTTTTCTCTGGCAGCAGAGGCAGGCAGATTCGTTGCTGGAAGCACTGAGGCGCAGCGTGCTTGGCTCGCAAGCAGGTAACAGTGCGGAGTGTGAGAGGTTGATTGCTGGATTATCCGCCCGTTCGGGGGTGCCGGTGGAACGTATTCGTTGGGCGCTGTTCGGGACGATTGGTAAAGACACCTCCAGTCTCGTTGCAGTGGTCAAGCAGTTGCAGACTCTACGGATGCACATCTAAAGGTGCCTCCAGTGTTATATAACGAACAAGGAATAAGTAAAAAGGAAAGAACGTATGGGGTTTGATTCTCAAGAACACGGAGAATTTGCAGAGGCCGGACGACGCACCAACGAGCTGCTAGACGAAATTGGCAAGGTCGTCATCGGGCAGGATGAGATCGTCCGGCAAGTGTTGATCTGTTTGCTTGCGGGTGGTCATGTGCTCATCGAAGGGGTTC
>JACZXA010000056.1:4255-22789 GCA_022571865.1 Pseudomonadota bacterium | reverse complement strand
CCCTATGTTTCTCCGCTTGCGGTTTAAGTTAAACGATGGCGCAGCAGGGTGCTGACGCTTGGAGCACCACTATTCACGGGGTGTACAAGGTCAGAAGGTTGACCTACCCTGACTGCTCGCACAGGTGATAACAATTGCCCGATGGTGGCCAAGCGGGACCCGCAAGGGCAGCAACAATGAAAGATTTCGCGAACATCCTTTACGAAGTTCAAGGTCCGATGGCACTGGTTACGATCAATCGGGCCGATAAGCACAACGCCATATCGCTCGATACATTGAGCGAGCTGCAGGCGGCGGTCGCGACGGCCAGCGCGGACGATGTGGTGCGGGTCATCACCATTACGGGCGCCGGTGGGAAAGCTTTTGCTTCGGGGTCGGATCTGACCGAAGTCCTGCACCGAGACTTGAAGAAAGCACTGGAGCCCATCGTGCAGGGTCTGGCGGAACAACTCGAACGCACGCCAAAACCGACGATTGCCGCGATCGAAGGAATCTGCATGGGTGGCGGATTGGAGATAGCGCTGGGTTGCGACCTACGAATTGCCACGCCGGATTCGCGCTTCGCGACACCGGAAGGCAAGCTCGGGATCATCCCCGGTGGTGGCGCCACCGCTCGTTTACCCCGCATCGTGGGTCGTGGGTGGGGCATGGAAATGCTCCTCATGGGGAATCCAATCGATGCGGAGCGCGCTTTACAGATTGGTTTGATTACGCGAATCGTTGCGTCGGATGAACTGTTGGCCGAGGCGCGCCGTATGGCGGACCATCTGGCGAGTTTTGCTCCGTTCGTACCGAGAACCATGAAAGCCATGGTGCACTTCGGTATGGAGGCGAGCCTGGCAGGAGCGCTGATGCTCGAAAAGTACGCACAAGGCGCACTGATGCAAACCGAAGACAAGGTGGAAGGAATAACGGCATTTCTCGACAAGCGGGAGCCGGAATTCAAAGGACGCTGACCCATGCTGACCGCCTAGCCGTTTGGTTGATCCTCCCCAGACCATAAGGGATACTGCTCCTCCTTCGGACTTTCGATAACGATTAGGGAGAGAGAACAATGGCTGTGAGCAAGTTTCCCGTGGAGGCGAGTCACATCATGATGTTTGCTCGCTCCGTGGCGGACGACAATCAGATTTACTACGATGATGAGTACGCCAAAAAAACGGAGCCGGGGACAATTATTGCGCCTCCGACGTTCGTCCAGGCGAGTGCTCAATTCGATCCGGATTATTCCCTGCGACCCAAAGTTGGCGCCCCCTGGTTTGGTTCGGGCAAGGAAGCTACCGGCATCAAACGCGAAGGCTCCGGGAGTGGGGGAGGCGGTGGTGGCGGGCTTCATGCCGAACAACACTACGAGTATCACCGTCATCCAAAACCGGGTGACATACTGACCGGCGAAACCAAACCGGGCAAAACCTGGGAGAAGGAAGGCAGGCGTTCCGGCAAGTTGGTTTTCTCGGAGTCGATCACCGAGTACCGGGATCAGAATGGTGAACTTGTGGTAACTGCCCGCGGCGTTGGTGTCAGAACCGAACGCCCCGTGGATCAATAGGAGGAGGCAACTCATGGCTTTGAAAGCAAGCGAACTCAAGGTTGGCGATACCTATAGCGAGTGCGTGGTAGAGGATCTCAAGCGTACCCAGATCGTTCAGTACGCAGGTGCGTCGGGTGATTACAATCCGCTCCATACCGACGAGATTTTCACCACACAGGTAGCCAAGTACCCTTCCGTGTTTGCCCACGGCATGCTCTCGATGGGGATGACCGGCCGGATGATCACGAATTATGTGGGTGATGGCCGACTGAAGAAGTTTGGCGTGCGCTTCACCAGCCAGGTATGGCCGGGAGATACGTTGAACGCTACGGCAACCGTCGAGGAAGTGACGGAGGAAGACGGCGAAATGGTCGTTAATCTGAAAGTGGAAACCACCAATCAGGATGGCGCGACCGTTATTTCGGGTTATGCCTGTGCGAGGGTCGACCCTTAGGTCGATCCAGCAGCCACCAAAAGAGATCAGTCAGCCAGGGCATCGCGCAGAACCGAGCACGCATGCTCGAACCCCGGTCGACTCGCCTGGAATATTCCCGCGGTGGCAAAAAAGTCGTGTAGGAGTCCGTCGTAACAAACGACTTCTGCATTGCCGCCTGCAGCCCGTAGGGTCTCGGCATAGATGCCCCCTTCGTCGCGCAATGGGTCGAATTGTGCGGTAACCACCAGCGCAGGTGGTAAGTTGCCATGATCCTCAGCAAGTAGCGGCGATGCTGCAGGATCTTTGCGCTGCTCGAGGTCTGCGCAGTAATGATCCCAGAACCAGTGCATCGTATCGGTTTCGAGCATATAGCCGGTGCCATTGTCCACATAGGATTGGCGCGTCATGTCGCAGTCGACAACGGGATAGAGCAGCAACTGAAAATCGATATGAGGACCGACTTCGTCCCGTGCTTTGAGGCAGACGACGGCGGCCAGATTGCCTCCCGCACTTTCGCCACAAACGGCGATTTTGCCATTACCGTTGAGCTCGGCTTGGTTGTCCGCTACCCAGCAGGTAGCGGTGTAGGCATCGTCCACGGCTGCTGGAAAAACGTGTTCAGGCGCGAGACGGTAGTCCACCGATACCACGACACATTCGGCGGTATTGCAGAAATCACGGCAAACCCCGTCGGCGGTATCCAGATCGCCGATTACCCAGCCTCCCCCATGGAAGTTGACCAGTACGGGATGAGGACCCGTTGCCTCAGGCGTGTAGATACGCAACGGAATCTCACCATCCACCCCTGGTATCGCCCGGTCGCTCACGCCGCCCACAGCCAGCTCAGGGTTTGCCGGGCGCATCATGCGATACAACTCACGCGCTTCGGTTGGGGTCATCTCGCTGATCGCCGGTCCGGGTGTATCCGCAAGTTGATCGAGCATGGCCTGGTATTCGGGTGCTAACGGCATTTTCTTTCCCCATGTAGAATTGCGGCTATAAGAGTAACCCTGATGTGACAATAATGCGCGAGCGCGGGCATGTTGGAACAGGCAAAATGCGTACGTGCGCAGTGCTCGCACAGAATTTGCGCGTATGCGGTGATGGGCGCGTACGACTTTCGTATGTGACCTGAGTGAAAATCAGCACCCGCGTAGCACGAGTGCGGTGTTTGCCCGTTGCAGCGCGAGCCGTACGCGCTCTACGTCGTGGACTATTGTCACATCAGGGATAATTAAAGTGCATATCTGGAGCAATGAGATGACCAAGTTGGATGGCGTGGAAGAAGTCGTAGAGGCGGCCAAACAGTTCAATTTCCTCGAGAACACGCTTCTCAAGAACCGAACGCTTACCCTGTTCGGCGAAGTGACTCAGGAAGTTGCGAAGCGCATGGTGGAGAAACTCCTCACTCTTGCCTACGAATCCGATGATTCGATCACGTTATACATCGGTTCGCCAGGCGGGCACGTAGAATCTGGCGATACGATTTTCGATATGGTTCGTTACATCAAACCCGTGGTATTTACCATCGGCACCGGCTGGGTGGGAAGTATCGCCACGCACATCTATCTGGCACCGGATCTGGAGCATCGATTCTGTCTGCCTAATACCCGTTTCTTGATCCATCAGCCGGCTGGCGGAATGGGCGGAGATGCATCGGACATCGAAATTCACGCCAGGGAAATTCTCAAGACCCGGGAACGTATCAACGGCATCATAGCGACTCAGACCGGACAACCGTTGGACCGTGTGGAATCCGACACCGATCGCGATTTCTGGATGAGTGCTGAAGAATCGGTGCAATACGGTATCGTTGGCAAGATCGTCGATTCCATCGAGGATATCAAATAGCTTGAATCCATCGGTGCTCGTTGTGCAGGGCACGGAAGGCCCATTGAGCACCGAGCTGCTTCTGCCGGGTGGTGCACGTGCGCTCGTCGTGTTGGCCCATGGTGCGGGAGCAGGATACCGCCATGCAAATATGGAGAACATCGCTTCCGCCTTTGAATCCAGAAATCTCGCCACGCTCAGATTCAATTTCCCCTTTATGGAAGCAGAAAAACGTCGCGTTGATTCGAAGATAGTGTCTATCGAAACGATTGCGGCTGCACTGGAAACCGCCCGTGGCGTTTCGGAATTACCGATATTTCTTGGCGGCCACAGTTTCGGCGGTCGTATGTCTTCACATGCGGTGGTTGAACTCGGGCTCGATGTACGCGGCCTTGTTTTCTGTTCGTTCCCTTTACATCCGGCTAAAAAAACCAGGCGTGAATCGTGCCGCACATCTAGCAGCGATTCGTGTGCCGATGTTATTTTTGAGTGGTACCCGTGATGCGCTGGCTGAGCGGGCGCTTCTGGAACAAGTTGTGGCGTCACTGAACGGAGAACCTGAAGGAAAGGCCGAGATCCATTGGTTGGAAACCGCGGACCATTCCTACAGGATTCTAAAACGGCAACGCGCCGCGTCCCCGGACGTCTTCGCGGAGATGGCGGAAGTGGCGGCGCAGTTTGTCGATCGGCATCTCGACTGATCGGACTCGTTTAGTTTTTATCGTTCCATCGCGTCGCTTCAAGATAGGCCACGAATGCCCAGGTTTTACCTTCGTCGAACGTCCATTCCTGGCGCCAGCTGAACCCAGTGGATGACATGTCGTGAAAGATGTTTCGCCGTGGGGATCCACACCTATCGAGTTCATGACGAGCTGATCTTCTGTCGAAGTTGCCGTGAAGGTTTGCAGCGTCCGGTTCATCGAGCCGATCCACGCCATCGCCCACTGCCCTTGTGCGTCATCGAAAATGCGGATGTTGGTAGGATACGTGCGAGCCGATTCGTCCACCTCAATGTGGGGCGCAGGTGCGGTCCAATCGTCCTGGATTCCATGACCATTGAGGATTCGATAGAAGCGCCAGAGCGCTGGATGGGGATTTTCTTTCTGGCGTGAAGTGTTCGGTTTCCGGTGGAGGCTGGGTCGCATTGCCGCTGACCGAATAACACCGGAGTGCCAGCGCCAGGAGAGTTTTCATCGCTTCGCGGCGAATTGTTTCAACCGCTCTTCGAGATCTGGTCCGCGGCCAGGGCTTTCGGTTCTTTCGAACTCGAGCCCTTCGGCAAGGGTGTAGTTCAGCCCTCGGTTGATCAGCATTTTGTCCGCACGAAGAGTAAACCAGGAGTTTTCGAGAAATGTACGTGCCATCGCGATCGTTGCGTCCATGAGTTCGTCATTTCGAACACACTTGTTGGCAAGCCCGATACGGGCGGCTTCCCCGCCGGACACCACGCGTCCGCTGAACATGAGTTCCCTCGCGGTGGCTAAACCCACCCGACGTGGAAGTCTCTGGCTCATTCCCCAGCTGGGTGACATTCCCCATTTGCCATGGGTGTCCGCAAACTTTGCGTTTTCCGCCGCGATCAAGAGGTCACATGCGAGCGCCAGCTCCAGCGAGCCCGTGTAGCAGTGACCCTGCACCGCCGCGATGACGGGTTGGGGAAGGTGTTCGATCGCCTCCAGAGTTTCCGCCTGGAAGTATCTGCTCGGTGCTGTTTCACCCGCCTGTATGGCTTTCAGATCATTGCCCGCCGAAAATGACCGACCTTTACCGCAGAGAATTACGCATCCTATCTCATCGATGTGGTTCGAGATGTCGTCCAGGTGATCGCGTAGTTCGACAAACAGGCCCGGATTCAACGCATTCAGGGCGTCGGGTCGATTCAGGGTCAGAATTGCCAGACCATCGACGTCTTCGCGTAGTACCAGTGGTTCCATGTTCAAAACTCCCCAACAGTTGACGTTCTGATCATAAGGTAAAGCCGCGCATCAAACATGACGCGACAAAGTAGCCAGGACTAGGGTGGCTACAACCCGAGCACCAACTTCGCAAGAATATTCTTCTGGACTTCGTTCGTGCCTCCGGCAATGGAACTCGCTCGGAGGTTGAAGTAGCGGGAAAATGCGACCACCCCTTCGGCAGGACCCACCGGGGCCGTATTTTGACCCGGACTGCGCGCTTCGGGTTGGTGCGGTAGAGCATAGAGGCCCAACGCTTCTACCGCGAGTTCGGCCAGGCGTTGACCCATATCGGCGCCTAAGGTTTTCAGAATGGATGACTCAGGCCCGGGATTCTGACCCTGGGATAAAGCCGCCATGGTGCGGAACTCGGTGTATTGAAGCGCGAGGATGCCGATCTCGGCCTCATCGAGCTTGCGCTTGAAGGTTGGATCGTCCGCGAGTAAGCCTTCATCGGTTTCGATGATACCGGCGAGTTGCCGTAGTCGGCCGAGCGCGGTTTGATGTCCGGCGCTACTTGCCCCACCGCGCTCGAATTCGAGGAGATATTTTGCAACCGTCCAACCTTGATGTTCCTCACCGACCACGTTGGCCTTGGGGACTCGCACGTCGTCGAAGAACACCTGGTTGACCTCATGGGTTCCCGAAGCGAAAACGATGGGATCTACCGTGATCCCATCGCTATCCATATCCAGCAACAGGAAGGTGATGCCAGCCTGGGGTTTGCCGGAGTCGCTGGTGCGCACCAGGCAGAACATGCGATTGGCGAAGTGCGCGTGAGTGGTCCAGATTTTAGTGCCGTTCAGACGATAGTAATCGCCATCGCTTTCGGCGCGCAGCCTGAGCGAAGCGAGATCTGATCCCGAACCGGGTTCGGAGTAGCCCTGACACCAATAGTCTACGCCTGAGAGAATGCGTGGCAGGTAATATTTTTTCTGCTCATCGGTTCCATAGCCTATCAACACGGGGCCACACATACCCAGCCCCATCGGTGCAAGACTCGGCGCACCCGCCAGGGTCGACTCTGTCGAGAAGATGTATCGACGGGTGAGGTCCCACCCCGTTCCTCCATGTTCCTGAGGCCAGGAAGGAGCGATCCAGCCTTTCGCATACAGGATTTTGTGCCAGCGAATGTTGTGCTCGTAGTCGAGGAACATACCGGGGCAGAATCGTTGCGCTTCGCGCAACTCATCGGTCAACGCTTCCTCCAGAAACCCCCGGACTTCTTCCCGGAAAGTTTCGTGTTCCTGACTGAACGAAATATCCACAGTTGCTCCCAGGAGTCTGCGCGGTAGAAAATTCCGTCACGAGAAAGTATCACGGCGAGGACAGTTTTTCGCTCTTTTGAGGCGCTGAGTTTCGCTACGCAACGAAAAAGAGCGGAAAAATGGACCGCTGTGGTGCTTTCGTAGTGGGAATCTTTTCTACGGCGCAGATTCCTAGCTTAGCTAGCTAGACCATATCCCATCGGGATATGTGACACAGTTCTCATTCAACGTCCCGTCTCGGAAATAGCCAGGCTGTAGCCGTCAACGCAAACGTTGCTCGCCCGTTGGTCCTGCATGGTTCGATTTAACGATGGAGTAGCGAGATGAGCATTAACACCTGCCCGATTCGGGTTTCAGCGGCAACACGACTAACCCAGGTTCCCGTACGCAATCGCAATAAAAGTGAATGGTGGTCGGTATTCCTCGCAACCATTCTCTTCAGCTTGATCTTATTCACTCAGGGTTGCGGTGGCGGCGGAGGAAGTTCCGTCGCTCAGCCTGATCCCGTCACACCGGTTGGTGAGGGGCAAATCTCCATCGTTTTTACCGACGCTGAAGAAGACTTCGTGACTTACGCGGTAGATGTGACTTCGCTGCTGCTCGAGAAATCAAACGGCGTTACCGTGGAGACGATTCCACTCAGTACCCGTATCGATTTTACCGAGCTGACCGACGTCTCCGAGTTCCTGACCATTGCGACCGTGCCGGAAGGAATATACGAAAGCGCGGTCCTCACGATGGACTTCACCACGGCTGATATCGTCGTGCAGGATGCAGACGGCAACGGCGTTAATGCTGATGTGGTGGATGAGGATGGCAATCCCATCGGCGTGCTTCAAGTGCGTTTGAGTCTCACTACTTCCGACGTGATACGGATATCCCCAAATGTGCCGGCGGCATTCAGCCTCGATTTTGACCTGGATGCGTCCAATGAAATCGACCTGACGACCACGCCGCCCGTAGTTACCGTGCAGCCGTTTCTGCTGGCGACACCAGAACTGGATCGGGATCGTGAGCACCGGGTGCGAGGCGTGCTGGCATCCGTTGATGAAATCGATTCGACCGTCACGTTGAAGGTGCGACCGTTCCGGCATCGCGATGGTGACTTCGGTCGCTTTACGTTTTCCGTGGACGAAGACACCCAATACGAAGTGGATGGCTCGGGTTACACGGGAAGTCCGGGTTTGAGCGCGATGGGAATGCTCGCTGAGAACACCCCCGTGATCACTCAGGGACAGATTACCGATAGTGGCTTGCTGGCCAAGACGGTTCTCGCAGGATCCAGCGTGCCGTGGTCGAACGGCGATGTAATTCGAGGAATCGTCACGGCGCGAAGCGGTGATGTGCTTATCCTCCAGGGTGCGCGAGTCGAATTCAGCGACGGCCGGGACGTCTTTCGCGGTTCTCATTCGGTCATAGTCGGTGAGAACACGACAGTCAGCGCTCTGGGCGTCGACACCGCGGACCTGAATCTGGATTCGATCTCGGTGGGGCAGCGAGTCATCGTATTTGGCGAAGTCCTGGATGATGAGACATTCGATGCCAGCGAAGGTCGGGTACGCATGACCATGAACCAGCTGACGGCCCAGGTTGTCGAAGCGGATCCACTTGCCGTGGACCTGTTTTACCTGAATGGCCGCCGCCCGCAGCTATTCGATTTCTCCGGTACCGGCGTTACCGCCGCAGAAGATGCCGACCCGGATTATTATCAGATTGATACCTCGACGCTCGGATTGGGCGGTATCGAAAACGGTGATCTGGTGCGTGTTTACGGTCTGATCAACGACTTCGGCATGGCGGCGCCTGATTACAATGCTCGCACTGTTGTCGATGTTGAGACGGATGCCCGGGCTGCCAGTTTACATGTCGGCTGGGAAGGTGGCGCGGCAATGCCGTTCACCACTCTGTCGAGCGATCGAATCGACCTGGATTTGAGTGAAGCCCGCGTTGTCTTGAAATTACGCGGTGTTTCTATCGACATCCACAATCCGATTGAAATGCTCGCTTTGGTGGCCCCGGGACCCGATAGCCGAAGTGTCTATGCGGTCAAGGTTCGCGGTACCGACGAGATTCGTCTGTTTCGATCGTTTGCAGACCTGGTTGATGAGCTGAATGCGCAGCTCGACGCTGGGAACTGGCTGCATCGCATTGGCGCTCATGGTGGCTACAATAGCACCACGGGTGAATTGACCACTGGACGTGCAAGCTTTGAGTTTGGAGTACCGACGGCAACCGACAGCTAATCACCGATCAACGCCGGAGGTGCGAGCCTCCGGCGTCGCTGTGAGGATGTAATGAGCGCAGCGGCACAGATGAACCGGTTCCTGGCGGACGTTGAGAAGAGAGCTTTTCGAATGGCACAAGTGGCAGTGAAAGACGCGGATGAAGCCTTGGATATCGTGCAGGACACGATGTTCACTCTGGTACGCAAGTATGCCAACAAGCCCAACGACGAGTGGCGACCCTTGTTCTACCGTATTTTGCAGAATCGGATTACCGATTGGCACCGACGCAACACCGTTAGGTCCAGGATTTTTGCCTTCTTCACACCGACAACGGATGAGGGTGAGACGTTTGATCCCATAGAACAGGTGCCCGATCGAGCAAGCGCGGCTCCCGACATTCGTGCGGAACTGGATGGTGCGGCGGAGGAGTTGGTTGTCGCGGTTGGACGTTTGCCGACCCGACAGCAGCAGGCGTTTTTATTGCGCGCGCTCGAAGGTTTGAGCGTTGCCGATACCGCCCGGGCGATGAAGTGTTCGGACGGAAGTGTGAAGACACATTATTCACGCGCTGTGCACAGTTTACGTGAGGTGCTCAAGGAGCATTGGTCATGAATAACGAGACACCGCAAGATCCGAACGCGGCATTTGAAAAACGGGCGCGAGAAGTTCTGCAGGCGGTCGAGAATGATGTACCGCCCGAGGTCAACGAACGACTTGTTGCCATGCGGCGCGCGGCGATTCTAGAAATGGAATCGCCCACGAGTCGTCAATGGCAGACACGGTGGTTGTGGACACCAATAGCCGCCACTGCCGTTGTCGTTCTGTCACTTGGCTTGTTCCTGTATTCGGGGAACGCGCCGGTACCGATGTTCGATGATTTCGACGTAGCGCACCTGGCGGCAGCCCGGGATATGGAATTGCTCGAAGATCTCGAGTTTCTTGCCTGGTTGGAAGAAGAGGTTAGCAATGCGGGCTAGTTCGCGAAGATCTGGCGTCATGGGTGGCTTGCTGCTAACGACAGCCATGGTATGCGCACCTTGTAACGCCACCGAAGCAGGTGCCGGGTTACCCGAAGGTTTCCTCGAGTACCTCGCGACGTTGGTGGATCAGGAAGGCGAGTGGGTGGATGCGCTCGAACTGAATGATGGCGAGTCGTCGGATGGCGATACGCGACAAACGATCGAGCCAGAAATTGATGATCTTGCAAGCTCGTCGACCAGGTCGTCAACGGCTGACGACAAAGCGGAGGAATAGTGATGACAATTCACAATAGGCCTGCAACTTTCGGTAATTATAGAGTCTTGCTCTTTGTCGCAGCGTTGTTGGTCGGTGGGTGGGCAAACGCCCTGAATTGGAGCCAGCTCGGCGAAGCCGAACGAGAAGTACTTGCTCAATACGAGTCTCAGTGGTCGGAACTTTCGAACGATCACCAGGACCGGCTTACACTCGGAGCACAGAACTGGTTGAACATGAATCGGGATCAACGCACGCGGATGATACGTCGTTTTGATACCTGGCAGGCGTTGCCTGATGAACGCCAGACACTCTTGATGCAGCGTCTGGATGAATTTCGTCAGCTGACCACTGACCAGCAGCGACTGATGCGTGACCGTCTTAGAACTTTCAATGACCTGCCTGCGGGCCAGAAGAGAAAACTCAGGAATCGTTTCGAGAAACTGCCTTCCCAGGACCGTGCCCGTGCGCTCGAGCGACTCAAGCGTCGCGCGCGAAGTAACCGGGGTGGACAAGCGAGACCGGATGGTCGCACCCAACGCAGAACGGATGTGCGTCCGCAATCCAGATCGGATTCGCGGCCCGAACCGAAGCCCCCAAGACGGGATTAGGAGTCTGCGCGGTAGAAAAGATTCCTACTACGAAAGCACCACGGCGGTCCATATTGGCGCTCTTTTTCGTTGCTTAGCGCCACTCATGCGCCCCAAAAGAGCAAAAAATTGTCCTCGCCGTGGTGCCGGCAATTCGATGCCGCGCTTCATGATGCCGAATATCGATGGACTCGAGGTTTGCCGCAGTCTGAAGAGCGATCCGGAAACTGCTTCGATCCGAGTGGTGGCTATGACCGGTTATCACTCCCCGGAATTGGAGAAGAAGATGTTGGCCGAAGGAGCTCACGTGCTTCTGCGCAAACCGTTCCCCAGTGAAGTAGTCGTTCGGGAATGCGGCTTTGCCGAACTAACAACCCTGCCGTCTGAAATTGCATGACGCGAGGATGACTGTGTACCTCGAAACACCAGAAGCCAGCACGGAAGTGGCCGGGTGGTGCCAATTTGCCAGCGCACGTGTTGCCAGCACGAAGGCGGTTCCAGCCAGGGCCGGGCGCAAGAGAGAGACGACCGATCCGACCGATCTGTATTTAGGAGAAATAGGGCGCTCAAAATTGTTGACGGCGGACCAGGAAAAAGAACTCGCCCGCAAAGTTCAAGCGGGTGACGCGCCGGCAAGATTGCGAATGATCGAAAGCAATTTGCGCCTGGTCGTGAAGATCGCCAGACGATATTTGAATCGTGGCCTGCCTCTGCTCGATCTCATCGAGGAGGGTAATCTCGGTCTGATTCGTGCGCTCGAGAAGTTTGATCCCGAAAAAGGGTTTCGTTTCTCAACCTATGCCACCTGGCGGATTCGTCAGGCCGTCGAGCGTGGCCTGATGAATCAGGTAAAAACGATCCGTTTGCCAATCCACATTGCCAAGGAACTCAATTCCTATTTACGGGTACAACGGGAACTGGGTCAAAGCTCGAACACGAACCGACCGCGGAGGACATCGCGAAGCTGCTGGACAAGAGTGTGGACGCCGTTCGGGGACTCCTGGAACTGTCGGAAAACATCGGCTGCACGGAGATTTCCGTGCTGGAGCCGGAACGTTCTCCGTGGGACAGCTTTGAAGACACCAAGTTCGAAGATCCCTGGCAGTTGCTGCAGAGCAGTCAGCTCAAAGAGCGCATCGGTACCTGGCTGGATCGACTGCCAGAGAAGTCTCTCGACGTCATCGTGCGACGCTTTGGTTTGCGTGGACATGACGTCACTACCCTGGAAGGCGTTGGGAAAGCCATCGGGCTGACTCGCGAGCGGGTCCGCCAGATCCAGGTGGATGCCTTGAGGGAACTCAAGGGAATGTTACCTGGGGAAGGATTCGTCCGCGAGGCCGTGGTCGCGTAAGACGCGGCGAGTCGCGTAAGCAGGTTTTGAGGCGCCTATGGCCTTGTTATCACCGATCCTCGATCGGCACATAGTCCCGGCGACTCGGTCCTTTGTAGAGTTGTCGTGGGCGACCGATCTTGTATGGTCCGCTGATCATCTCGTTCCAGTGGGTAATCCATCCCGGGGTTCGCCCCGTCGCGAAGATGACCGTGAACATCTCCGTTGGAATGCCGATGGCTTTGAGAATGATGCCTGAATAGAAATCGACGTTCGGGTAGAGCTTTTTCTCGATGAAATATTCGTCTTCCAGCGCGATCTTCTCCAACTTTTGCGCCAACTGTAAAATCGGATCGTCCCGCACGCCTAACTCATCGAGGACTTCACGGCAGGTCTGCTGCATCACCTTCGCCCGGGGATCGTAGTTTTTATATACCCGATGACCGAAGCCCATTATCCGGAACGGGTCGTTCTTGTCTTTGGCCTTCTTCAGGTATTTGCCGATGTTCTTTTCGTCGCCGATTTCAGCGAGCATGTTCAATACCGCTTCGTTGGCACCGCCATGAGCAGGCCCCCATAGAGCCGCGATTCCGGCGGCGATGCAGGCAAACGGATTGGCGCCCGTCGAGCCTGCTAAACGCACCGTGGAGGTCGAGGCGTTTTGCTCGTGATCCGCGTGCAGGAGAAATATGCGATCCATCGCTTTTGCAATGATCGGGTTGACCTCGTAATTCTCACAGGGCGTGGCGAACATCATGTGCAGAAAATTTTCCGCGTAGTCGAGATCGTTGCGTGGGTAGATGAAGGGTTCGCCCTGGGAATATTTGTAGCTCATTGCCGCGAGCGTCGGCATTTTGGCAATTAATCGGTGCGCGGTGATACGCCGGTGATCCCAGTTGTCGATATCCAGCGAGTCGTGATAAAAAGCGGACAGGGCGCCGGTAACCCCGCACATGATTGCCATGGGATGGGCATCACGACGGAAGCCCTTGAAGAACTGCGAAAGCTGTTCATGGACCATGGTGTGGTGTTTGATCGTGTTCACGAAGCGAGTCTTCTCATCCGCCGTAGGCAGATCGCCGTTGAGCAACAGGTAACACAGCTCCAGGTAATCGGAATGCTCAGCCAGTTGTTCGATCGGATAGCCGCGGTGCAGCAGTATGCCCTTGTCACCGTCTATGTAGGTGACGTTGGAATCGCAGGCTGCGGTGGATACAAATCCCGGGTCGTAAGTGAAATATCCCTGGGCTGCGAGATTGCTGACGTCGATGACGTCAGGACCCTCGTTACCGCTCAAAATGGGCAGCTCGATGCATAGATCACCAATATGAAGTTGGGCTACCTTGCCACCCTTTTCGGCCATACGTCCTCCCGTCAGACATTGATCGCCAGGTCTTGAGGTGCCCGGCCTTCCAGCTTAGGTCACTGAGCCTATTAACGGTCGTTTGCATTGTCAATTGCGTGATGCATAAAGGGCATCGCGCAAGTGCCTGAACGGGCTCAAAGCCTGGGCTATGACGTGTGCCCCAAGCTATACTACCAACCGCGTAACGGACGGACGAATCAGGAAAAATGAGAACCGAACGCCCGGTGTTCTTGTCATTGTCGCCAAACAAGTTTCACTGGCCGATCACGGCACTCGCATCAATTGCCCATCGTCTGACGGGGGTTGGGCTGTTTGTCGGCATATCGTTTCTCCTGTGGCTGCTTGATCTCGCGCTGTCATCCGAAGGCGGATTTGTGGAGGCGGGGCGGGTCATGAACCTTCCTCTGGCGAAGCTCGGGGTAATTTTTATTCTTGCCAACCTCGTTTATCACCTCCTTGCCGGTATCAGACACATGCTCATGGATATTCATGTGGGAGGTAGCTTCGAGGCAGCCAGTTTGAGTGCGTGGATAGTATTTGCACTCAGCACGATTGCTGTCGCCGCTATTGGGGCGTGGTTATGGTAACCAACGTCACCAGCCTCACCCGCAGCGGTCTTGCAGATTTTCTCGTGCAACGGGTCACCGCGGTGATTATTGCCTTGTATGCGATATGTGTGTTCGGCTTTTTTCTCGCGAACCCGGATATGAGCCATGGTGAGCTCAAAGGCTATTTCGGTTCGACGTCGATGAAACTGTTCAGCACCGTGACCGTTCTCGCCACCGTCGCTCACGCGTGGATAGGCATGTGGACCATCGGTACGGATTACATCCGCCAGCACTACTTTGGCGAGCACGCTACCACCTTTCGGTTGTTCTACCAGTGCGGTTATTTGCTCGTATTGTTCTTGTACACGAGTTGGGCGCTGCCGCTCTTTTGGGGTCTATAGGATGTCTAGCCTGGATTATTCATGAACAAGCTACTGCGGTCGCCGATAGCAGCAAGAACACAGGGCGTGCTCCCTCCGGGTGCTCGACGTGCTGTCGATGCACGCGCCCGTCCCAATGGGACGGGACCCGCTCCACTCCAGTCCGCGCACCCAGCCTGCGAGGCCCGGCGTCTTACTACTCTGGCAGTTTGCTTCGCAAACTGCTTAGCAATTCGCTTGCGAATTGCCCGCGAGCCAACCTCGCTACGCTTCTTCATGAATAATCCTTACCTAGGAGTCTGCGCGGTAGAAAACATTCCTACAAGTTGGCGTGACCAGGGCGCCTGGCATTTGCGCCTGAAAGGTTCATCGAAGAAACTAGCCTGACTGACCATCCACTCGATCGAGGAAACAATATGGTTGGCGTTTATCGTATGCACGAACCCGGCGGGCCTGAGGTGATGTTATGGGAGCAGGTCGATCAGGATGCGCCAAATGGAGAAATGGTGCTGATCAGACATACCGCGATCGGACTGAACTTCATCGATACCTATCACCGTAGCGGGTTGTACACCTTGCCGTTGCCTACTCGACTCGGTGTTGAAGCCGCCGGAATTGTGGAGGCGATCGGGGAGGAAGTCTCCGGTATTTCGGTTGGGGACCATGTCGCTTATGCGGGCGGTCTGGGTGCGTATGGCGAAGCTAACCTGATGCCCGCCAGTCGCCTTGTACAGATCCCGGACGGACTGAACGATGAGATCGTTGCAGCCTGTCTGCTGAAGGGATTGACCGCTTGTTATTTGCTCACCCGGACCTTCAGGGTGTCCGCCTCAGACACGATTCTCGTACACGCGGCAGCCGGTGGAACAGGATTGATTCTCTGTCAGTGGGCACAGCACCTCGGGGCAACCGTGATTGGCACCGTGGGTAACGAGGCGAAGGCTGACCTGGCCAAGGCCAACGGTGCCGACCACACCATCTTGTATCGCAGCGAAGACGTCGCTTCCCGTGTCCGCGAGTTGACCGACGGTCAAGGCGTCGACGTCGTCTACGATTCCGTTGGGAAGGACACCTTCCAAGCGAGCCTCGATTCCCTGGCTCCCCTGGGGATGTTCGTCAGCTTTGGCAACGCTTCAGGTAACGCACCCGCAGTCGAACCTCACGAACTGCAGAATCGCGGCTCTCTCTACTTGACCCGGCCTTCGCTTGCCCACTACAGTGCGAAACCAGCCGATCTGCAGATGATGGCCGATCGGCTTTTCAGCGTGATTGGAAGCGGGGCCGTCAACATCCACATCAACCAACGTTATCCATTGAACGAACTCATACAGGCACATCGCGACCTGGAGGCGCGAGCCACTACCGGCTCGACCGTGATAGTGCCTTAGGAAAAACCACATGGAAAAATCAGAGTTTTACGCCAATGCCCGCAACGACCTCAACGGCCCACTGCACGGAGTGACGGTCGTCGAAGCCACAACCACCTGGGCAGGACCCATGGCTGGATGTGTACTGGCCGATTTCGGCGCCCGGGTGATTAAAGTGGAACATCCAGACGGTGAAGTGATCCGCCGATTACCGCCAATCATTCCTGATTCCCATCTCACGGTCGTGAACGAAACGGTGAATCGAAACAAAGAAAACGTGAGCCTGAATCTCGGGCACAGCAGGGGGCGAGAGATCTTTCTGAAGTTATGCGAGACCGCCGACATCGTGATCGAAAATTTCCGCCCCGGGGGACTGGAGAAATATGGACTGGATTATGACAGTCTGAAAAAAGATCACCCGGAACTCATTTATTGCTCGATTACGGGTTTTGGCCAGGATGGACCCCGCCGCGACCAGCCGGGTTATGATTTTATGATTCAGGGAATGGCGGGTTTGATGAGTGTGACCGGCACGGAGGACTCCGGCCCATTGAAAACCGGTGTGGCGATTTCTGATCTCTCAACCGGCATGTATGGGGCCATCGCCATTCTGGCAGCCCTCCATCATCGGACCAGATCGGGTAAGGGGCAGTGGATCGATCTGGCCTTGTTTGATACCCAATTGTCCTGGTTAGCCAATCAAAATATGAATTATCTGGTAGGCGGGGTTGAACCCAGGCGGCGGGGTAATTCTCATCCAAATATTGTGCCCTACCAGGATTTTGGCACCCAGGATCGAGCCATCATAATTGCCGTTGGCAATGATGTGCAATTTGGCAGGCTTGCTGAAATTCTGGGACGAAGCGAATGGCAGGACAATCCGAAATTTGCCACAAATAAAGCCAGGCTGGAATATCGGGATGAACTGGTTGGTTTAATGCAGGATATTTTATTTACCAAACCATCCAAACACTGGCTCCAGAAACTGGAAAAAGGTGGAATTCCTGCCGGGCCAATAAATTCAATCCCGGAGGCTTTTGCCGACCCGCAGGCAAAAGCGAGAGGGCTGATATTTTCCCTTCCTCACCCGCTTTCAGGCCAGGTACCGCAGGTGGCAAACCCGATTAAAATGAGTGAAACGCCGCCAAGCTATGATCTGCCACCGCCCTTGCTAGGACAGCATACGGACGAGATTTTGCTCCAGGCCGGATATACAGACGAGGATATCAAGCACCTGCGCGATGAAGGAATCGTCGAATAGGTCCTATTCAGCAGTTTCAGGCACTAATACCGTTTCCTTTATTTCCCCGGACTTCAGTCGAGCCAGATAGTCTCTAAGGTCGGACCTGATCTCGGGTGCCATAATATAAAGTCCGATAATATTGGGTATGGCCAGCATGAAGAACAAGCTATCGATGATCTTGAAAACATCTTCCGGCTGAAACACCGCACCCGGAATAAGCAACAGCACAAAGACAGCCTTGAAGGTCCAGACTGAGAATTTGCTGTCCTTAAACAGGAAGGTCCAGATCTTTTCGGTGTAATAGCCCCAGGAAATAAGAGTCGAGAAACCAAACAAGAATACCGCCAAGGCCAACACCCAGGGGAACCAGGGAATAGTTGTCTGGAAGGCAGCGGAGGTGAGCTGAACATCGGTCAGGCCGCTGGTTTGCCAGGCGCCTGAAGTCACGATCACCAAGGCTGTTATTGTGGAGACCACCACCGTATCAATAAAAGGCTCCATCAGGCCAACCATACCCTCCGAGACAGGCTCACGGGTTTTTGCCGCCGCATGGACCATAGAGGATGTGCCCAGACCCGCTTCGGTGGAATAAACCGCCCGGCGCATACCAATGATGATGACACCTATGACGCCGCCTTCGACCGCCTCCGGATTAAAGGCATGCTGAAATATTGTCAGAAATGCTGCCGGAATAGCACTGATATCCGAGAGCAAAACCACGAACGCTGCCGAGAGGTAGATCACCACCATCAAGGGCACCAATTTGGAGGTAACCTTGGAGATGCTCTGGATGCCGCCAAGGATGATCAGGCCCACCAGAATGGCCAGAAAAACGCCAAAGAATGTTTCCTGACCCATAAAAAGCCCGGTTGCCGATGAGACCATGGAGTGCATTTGATCGACCGTGGCCCATTGCAGAATGGTCGGAATGCCAAAGATGGCATAGGTCATGGACAGGTAAAAACCGAGCTTTACATAGCCACGATTTGCCAATCCATCGCGCAAATAATACATAGGCCCGCCAGAGATAGTACCATCGGCGTGAATTTCACGATATTTGACCCCGAGCGTACATTCGGCAAACTTGACCGACATGGCCAGCAGACCAATCAGGATCATCCAGAAGGTGGCACCCGGCCCCCCATAACCAATGGCGATGGCGACGCCAGCGAGTGTGTACGCACCGTCGCTGCGGCGGTTTCCAGAACGGCTACCGGAGATGGAATATCCGG
>JACZXA010000056.1:0-4245 GCA_022571865.1 Pseudomonadota bacterium | reverse complement strand
AGGGCTTTGAATTGTGAAACTTCGCCCGGCGCGGTCGGATCCCAGAATTTTCCTCGGAGGATTTTTTTGGCGATACCAAAACCGCGAAGATTTATGAATCCGAAATAATAGGTCAAATAGATCATGGGCAGCGCCATCCAGACCACAATCCAGGGTATGGCCACGCCGCCGATGACAAATTCCATGAACACCACTTGGTCGAGCGCGCTTCCTATGGGTCCCAAAATTTCAGCGAGGGTCTGGTCGATTGAACTCTGGGCCATGGCGGGCAAGGCACCAAGGACTAATGAAGCAAAGAAACACGCAATTAGTGCCGTAAATATTTTTATTCTGGCTCTCGGCATCACGTTATTTTCTCCCCCGAATATTTCCCAGCACTTTAAGGGGAATGACAACCGGTTCAAGCCTTAAGCCTTTTTCTTGCAAATAAAGGACGAAGGCCGCATTCTCCGGCGCACTCAAAGGCTAAGGTTCAGGTTTGTGATTTCCTCAAAGTGGAGAAGTTCTGTTGTCATCATCATTGCATGAAACATGGTCATCCAGGCTCACCTTTATCCTGGTCTCGGTCGGCGCTACGGTTGGTTTTGGCAATCTCTGGAAATTTCCCTATACCGCGGGTTCCAATGGCGGCGGGGCGTTTGTACTGGTTTATCTGATCGCGATTTTTATGATTGCCACCCCGCTTTTCATGAATGAGACGCTCATTGGCCGTTGTGGCCGCATGAGTCCGGCAAAATCCCTGAAGAAACTGGCCCTGGAGTCGGGAAGCTCAAGCCATTGGCAATATGTGGGCTGGATTGGTTTTGTGATATCCATATTGGTGCTGAGTTTTGCCAGTGTTTTTTCCGGGGTTGCTTTTGCCTATATTTTCAAGGGTGCGGCAGGCGAGTTTACGGGTGCGAGCGCTGCAGAAATATCAACTATTTTCCGCGACTTCATGGGCAATCCTTTTTCTATTGGCCTTTGGCATACCCTGTTCGTTCTCGTCAATATCTGGATTGTGGGCAGGGGCATCAGGCGCGGCATTGAGCAGTCCATTAAAATGTTGCTGCCAGCCCTGCTGGTTATTCTTGTGCTGCTGGTTATTTATGCCGGGGTGAATGGAGATTTGGCTGGCGCGGTCAATTACCTCTTTGCCTTCGATGTGGCAGATCTGACCCCAAGCGTTGTGTTGGCCGCCTTTGGTCAGGCCTTTTTCACCATGAGCCTGGGAGTGGGGGGCGTATTGATCTTTGGTGCCTATCTTGGAAACGAGATCAATATTGGCAAGGCCTCACTTACCATTGCCCTCAGCGATACGCTTGTGGCTCTACTTGCCGGACTTGCCATCTTCCCGGTGGTTTTTGCCCATGGCCTGAACCCGGCTGAAGGTCCGGGTCTTTTATTTGTGACCCTGCCCATTGCCTTTGCTTCCATGCCATGGGGTAATTTGATGGGCATTGCATTTTTTGTGCTTTTCCTGTTTGCTTCTGTCACATCTACTATCAGCCTGTTGGAAGTATCAGTTTCTTATCTGGAGGAGCGCTATCCCGGAAAACGCATGCAATCAGCGGCCATCATGGGCGGGGTTTTCTGGCTGGTCGGTTTTGGCACAATCTTTTCGTTTAATATCTGGGCCGACTGGCACCCATTGTCGTTTATTCCAACGCTCGAAGAAGCCCATGTATTTGGCATTATTGACCATCTGGTGAGCAATATCTGGCTGCCCATTGGCGGGTTGGCCTTTTCGCTCTTTGCCGGTTGGGTGCTTCCAAAAAGCCGCAGTATGCAGGAACTGGGTCTTGGCAGTGGACTTCTCTATAAAGCATGGCTTATAACGGCTCGTTTTATTGCGCCGCTGGTCATTCTGGCAATTTTCCTGGTGAATCTGATCTAGGATTGAGGGTTTGAAATGAGCCTGGAGATGAAAGAAAAATGCGGAAGCTGTGAGGCTGCATTGGAGCAAGACGGGGAAGCCTACATCTGTTCCCATGAATGTACATATTGTGGGGATTGCGCTGGGAATACTCACAATATGACCTGTCCAAATTGCGGCGGAGAACTGCAAAGGCGTCCGCGCCGAAACATGCCTGATGGGGCCTAGGAGCTTCGCTGTTGGATAATTCAAATTTAATCATCTTGCTCAATGGCTTTGCCATATCGGTGGGGTTGCTGGTGGCCATCGGCCCACAAAATGCGTATCTGCTGCGCAAGGGCCTGAAAAGACGACATGTCTTTGTGGTGGCAACCACTTGCTTTTTGGGTGATGTGCTTTTGATTGTACTGGCCGGCGCGGGTGTAGGCCACCTGGCCCAGCATAACCAGTTGGCCGGTAGTTTACTGAGTTGGGGTGGAGCCGCATTCCTTCTCTGGTATGGCTGGCGTAATTTCCGTTCGGCCTCACAGGGAAGTGCCTTCAGCGATCAGGATATTGACGAGGCCGGCAAGGAAGCCCGAGGGAAAGGGGCGCTTGGGGCTATTTTCATGGCTCTGTTTTTGACCCTTCTTAACCCCCATGTTTATGTGGATACTTTCGTTATATTGGGTGGTCTGGCCGCGCAATATGGGGAGAGCGAGCGGAATATTTTTGTATTGGGGGCGGTTATGGGCTCGGGTGCATGGTTTTACGGGATCGGCTATGGCGCTACCTTCCTGACACCATTTTTCCAGAACCCGAAATCCTGGCGTATGTTGGATATGGGCGTGGGCGTCATTATGTGGACCATGGCTATTTTTCTGATCTGGGGGCAACTGGCCTGAGAAGCCACCTTGATCTCTCTGTCTTGACGAATGGGTTTTTGCCCGACAAACTGCGGCTCAAAGTGGGATGATATAAGTGAAAATAAAACTTACTCTGAATGGCAAAGCGACCACCGCAGACGTTCCGGCAAATCATTTGCTGTCGGATTTCCTGCGCGATCATATGCGCCTCACTGGCACTCATGTGGGGTGCGATACCTCCCAGTGCGGGGCTTGTACGATTTTACTCGATGGCAAACCCGTCAAATCCTGTTCACTGCTGGTGGTTCAGGTGGACGGTTGCGCGATCACCACCATTGAGGGTCTGGCCGATGGTGACCGGCTTCACCCCATGCAGCAGGCCTTCAAGGATCATCACGGGCTTCAGTGCGGATATTGCACACCGGGCATGGTCATGACGGCCCTTGGAATTGTGGACCGTCACGGGCTGCGCCTGGACGAAGACCTGATTGCACGGGAGCTGGACGGCAACCTCTGCCGCTGCACCGGCTATCGCAACATAATCAAAGCCGTGAAAGCAGGTGCTGAAGCCATGAATGAGGGAAAATAGAGTTTGTACGAGTTTGAATATATGAAAGCAGGCAGCCTTGATGAGGCTTTGGGGGCGCTCAAATCCGATCAGGGAGCAACCCTGATTGCCGGTGGCATGACGCTCATTCCGGTTTTGAAGCAGCGCATGGCCGATCCCACCCGATTAGTGGATATTTCGGGGCTGGATGAGCTCAAGGGGACTTCAGTGGATGGCGGCGATCTCGTTATCGGTGCCATGACCACGCACGCCGAGGTCCATGCCTCTGAACTGGTAAGGGAAAAATGTCCCGCACTGGCCGATCTCGCCGGGATGATTGGCGATCCCGCCGTGAGGAACCGTGGCACCCTTGGCGGAGCATTGGCGGTCAGTGATCCGGCGGCAGACTATCCGGCTGCGGTTCTCGGCCTGAATGCCATCATCAAGACCGACCGGCGAGAAATAACTTCTGATGATTATTTCATTGATCTTTTTGAGACAGCTCTTGAAGAGGGCGAAATTATTCTGGAACTGCGGTTTCCTTTGCCCGGGTCTGCCAGCTATATAAAATTATCCCAGCCCGCATCGCGGTTTGCCATAGCGGGAGTGTTTGTGGCACGCTTTAAAGACGCTGTTCGGGTGGCTGTGACAGGGGTCGGGCCTTGCGCCTTTCGCTTTCTGGAAGCAGAAAAAAAACTCACCGCGGAATTCTCCATAGATGTCCTTCAAGGGCTTGAGATTTCAGACATCGAAGTGAACAGTGACATTCATGCGGGCGTTGATTATCGGGCCCGGATGGTTCAAACCCTGACAGTGCGGGCGGTTGAGGCTCTGATCGGACAATAGAAAACAGGTTTGCCATGAAGAAATACGCCGTCTCTCTGGTCTTAATTCTGGTCTTGTTCTGGCCAGCCCGTCCTGCTGCGGGCGATGAGGCGGGGGATCTTTGGCAATTATTTGAGGACGAATGGGCAGCCCGGCTTCTGGAAAATCCGCTT
>JACZXA010000055.1 GCA_022571865.1 Pseudomonadota bacterium | reverse complement strand
TGAATCCCTTCGGATCCTTTTACATCGGAAGCTTCAACTGCTTCGTTACCTCCACAATTGTTCCAATTGCTACCGGCTGGAACGATACTTGCCGGGTGGGACTTACACCCACTGGGAGAGTGCACCTTTGCACGGCGCACTGAATAATCCAGGCTAGCAATATCCACAAGACCCGGAGCGGTTCGATGTTGAGCTTGTGGGATCCCTGGGTATTTCCGTAACACTTGTGCGTTTTCGTGACATACTGAGCGGCTTGAGTCGACGATACCCGCTAGGTAACCAGACCTGAGAGACAGAGGTGTTTTTTCTGTGACGAGTACGCAATTGCGCAATACGACGTCAACTCCTGCCATTGAGATCAAAGGCCTTCGTCACACCTACCATAGCGGCCACACCGCACTTGATGGGGTCAATCTGACCTGTGGGGTGGGACTGTTCGGCTTACTTGGCCCAAACGGCGCGGGCAAAAGCACCCTCATGCGGATTATCTGTACGCTGATCGAGCCCTCTGCGGGTCAGGTGCGTGTTGGCGGCTATGACGTAACCCGCGAACGACGCCGCGTGCGCGAGATGCTCGGCTATCTGCCTCAAGATTTTGGTGGCTGGCGTTTACATCGTGTGGAGGAAGTACTCGACACGCTGGCTCAACTCTCCGGCATGTTGGAGAAGAAAAAGCGACGCGCTCGGGTCGCCGAGGTGTTGCACCAGGTCGGCTTGAGTGACGTCGCGCACCGCAAAGTGAAAAAACTCTCAGGCGGCATGGTACGTCGATTAGGCGTTGCCCAGGCGCTGGTGCACGAACCGAAGGTGCTGGTGGTCGACGAACCCACGGTCGGTCTGGATCCGGAAGAACGAATCCGATTCAGAAAGCTGATGGCCGATATCGGTCGTGAGCGCACCATTTTGCTGTCTACCCATATCGTTGCCGACTTAGGCGCGGCGTGTAGAGAAATTGCCCTGCTCGATGGCGGGCAAATCGTATTTCAAGGCCCGCCGCCAGAACTCCTGGCTCTTGCGAAGGGACGGGTTTTCGAAATCACAACGTCTTCCGCCGAAGCCGAAGCCCTCGAAAGCCGCCACGAGGTCGTGTCGCGCAGTATCGCAAACGGGAAGGTAACGTTACGGTGCGTCTCGGAAGGTCGTGAACTGCCACCATCCGCTACGGTAGTCGAAGAACCTACCCTGGAGGAGAGTTACATGGCGTTTATGGCGGAGCGTGGCCGGACCACGGCCGCCAGACAGGATGACGAACACCTTCCCGGCAAAGGCGACAGGGTCGAAGGCGCCGACAAGGTCGAAGGCGTCGACCCGGCAGCAGCCGAGAACAGGCAAGCAGGATGATTCGGCTCCCGATGATTCTCGCCATCTCCCGTGCGGAAACCCGTTCCACCCGTCGTATGGCTCGCTACTGGATCTTCGCGGTGCTTTCGGTTCTGGTTTCCTTCCTCATATATCTGCAGTACGCGGCGATGCATGGCTTCGCTTCGCGATTCTCAGCAACCATTGGCTCCATGGGGCCTCGCTACCTCATGGCAGAGATTGGTCTGTACATGGTTATCATCTTCATAACCGGACTGATCTTTCTGGCGTTCGACATCAGAGCGCGAGACATACGGGAACGCATGGTCGAGGTGCTCGACTCGAGACCCGTGTCTAACGCTGAATTCCTCATCGGTCGCACGTTCGCCCTGGTGTTGATGGCATGGATCCCGGTGCTCGTTTTTGGGTTGGTTGTACAGGCTTTCGGGCTGATTGCGATTTCACTCGACCTGCCAATCGGTGAGCCCATCGAGCCGTATTCCCTGGCAAACTTCATCCTCTATGCACTATGTGCGTTTGTCATGTGGTGTTCGGTGATCGTGCTGCTCGCTGTCTTGATCGGCAATCGTTTGCTGGTGGTGGTTGCGGCGCTGGCGCTATTTGGCCTGCAGATCTGGAGCGTTTTCCAATTACCCATTTACCTGCAGGAACTACTCAGCGTGTTCTCGATGGGGCTTGCATCGGACGTGATGCCTTTGCTGCTTACCGATACCCAAATTCTGCAGCGTCTGGCGATGTGGATTCTCGCGGCGGGGTTCCTGGTTCTGGCTGTGGCGTTCCATCCTCGTCGCGATGATGGTTCGAAAACCCTTCAAGTGAGTTTGGGTGCAGGTCTCGTGGCGCTCGCCTGCGTGTGTATCGGTATCCAGGCGTCTGTGGCGATTGGCAACATCGACCAACGCAGCTCCTGGCTGAGAGATCACGAAGCACGTCGCGAAGAACCACGCGCCGACATATTGGCAATCGAGGGGTCCGTCGTTATCGAACCCGGCAGTCAACTCGAACTCGATCTCCAGGTGCGCCTCAAGGCACCTGCGAACGAACAACTCGACGTTCTCCTGTTTACCTTTAATCCTGGACTCACAGTGGAACAAATCTCTGCTGATGGGGAAGAGGTCAGTTGGACACATACCTCCGGTTTGCTGGAAATCCCACTCGATACCCCCTTGGCACCCAATGCGGAAATGCTGGTGACACTGGTTGCAGCGGGTCGCCCGGACACGATGTTTGGTTATCTCGATTCGGCGATCGACCTGATGACGGGCAGCGTCATGGATGCACAACTCATCTTGTTGGGAATCCAGGTCGGCGTCTTCGATTCGCGTTACGTCGCGCTGATGCCGGGTAACCGATGGCTGCCTCATGCGGGTAGTGATGTGCCCGGCAGCGATGCGCGAACCCATCCACCCGACTATTTTGAGGTCGAGCTAGAAGTGGAAGTGCCCGCCGATTGGCTCGTCGCAGGACCAGGACGACGAGAGGTTCTCGAGGCTGACGGCGATCGGGCTCGCTTTCGTTTTCACCCAGGGGCCCCGCTACCCGAGGTTGGTTTGCTGGCATCGCGCTTCGAACGACGTGCCCTCGAAGTGGCGGGCGTCGAATTCGAATTGCTCCTGTACCCGGGTCACAGTCGCAATCTCGAACTCTTCGCCGACGCGGGTCAAGTTATCGAGGATCGCCTCGAAGAGTTGCTCAACGATGCCAATCAGTTGGGGTTCACCTACCCCTACGGTGGATTCTCCCTCGTCGAATCGCCCGCCAACCTGAGGGGCTATGGTGGCGGTTGGCGCATGGACAGCGTCCAGGCGATGCCCGGCCTGATGCTTCTGCGCGAAACCAGTTTTCCAACATCGCGCTTTGAAATGGAGTTTCGCGATCCCCAGGCCCTCGAGAACCGCGAAGGGGGAATTCTCGGTGCAAAATTGTTCGCTATCGAGCGCTATTTCGAAAACGATTTCAGCGGCGGTAATCTGTTTTTAGGCGCTTCGCGTAATTTTCTGCGTTTCCAGACCTCGGCCACCGGTGAGGGAGCGTTAGCCATCAATTTTGTTCTGGACGAACTCGTCAACCTGTTGCTGACCGGCAAGCGCGGGTACTTTTCGGCTCATGAATTCAATCAGCAAATCGGTTTTCTAATCGGTCAGACGATGACGGATATCGCCACCGGTCGCACAGATTCCGTCGTCGAAGCGGTTATTCGAGCAGCAGTAGAGCGACCTTCCGTCTGGGATCGGGCGTTGGGGACCTCATTGGCCGAGCTCAACCCCACCGACAATCCCAAACAAGCGCTCAATGTGCTCGCACTCAAATGCCGGGCTATTGCGAACTCGATTTTCGACGGTTTGGGACGAGAAAAGACCGCGGCATTGGTAACCGAGGTTCTGGCGCGCTACCGGGGAGGTCATTTCAGTGCTGCCGATTTTGAGCAAATCGGCATAGATCTCGATGCGGACCTCGAGCTACTCATCGGTGATTGGCTCAACGTTGCCGCTCTTCCTGGCTTTCTCGTATCGGCCGTGGTCGTTGACCGATTGGTTGACGATGAAGATGGCATTCCGCGATATCAGACGCGCGTTCACGTGCGCAACGACGAACCGACCCCGGGGTTGGTGCGCATGCGTTACGCCACCATCGCACGTTCAGATTTAAAATCGGCGAACGAGGTGCGGTGGGAAACGACGCAGCCGCACCGGATCGGGGGATACCAGTCGATAGAGATCGGGATTTTGAGTTCGGCTCCACCCACGGAGTTGTGGTTGCAGCCTTACCTCGCACTCAACCGGCAGGATATTCGATTAGCCCTGCCTCGCATCGATGAGCAGGCTAAGCTCAAAGACGAAGCGCTCATCGGCGCTCGAGTGAGCCTCTGGGATCCGAACTCTTACCGTTTTCAGGCAGACATCGTCATCGATGATCTCGACGAGGGTTTCTCCGTTGCCTACGACGACTCTCGAGCCGACGCGCCTGCGGGTGAGTCCTCCTTTTTCCTACCTAAACTCGACATGGATCAGGGCCTGCCCGAATTTCAAGGTATTCTGGGGCTGCCGTCGGTGTGGAGCCGCAGCAGCGATTCGCCATCGAGCTGGGGTAAATATCGGCGTACCGTAGCCCTGGTAAAGAGTGGCGCAGGCAAAGGACGTGCGGTTTTTACCGCGGCCCTGCCTCATCCGGGAAGCTGGCAACTCGCCTATCATATTCCCGAGGCAACGGGGAATGATGCATCCGGAGCAACCGCGCAGCCTCGAAATACCGGCGTAGGGGTAGGGTCGCCAATCCCGTTGAATCTCGGCAACTACCATCTAACTCTGCTAGCCGGTGGCGAAACCTATCCGCTCGAATTCGACGGCTCGGTGGCCGAACCCGGATGGAACGACCTCGGTCGGTTTGAGCTCCAAGAAGGTGAAACCCAGGTTGTCGTTACCGATGAAACCTCGGGGAACGTGGTGATCGCTGACGCCATTCGCTGGCGACCCTCGGAATCGGATAACCCGTCCGGAAATCTGATCTCTGCTGCTAAATAATTAGGATTGGTTGATGAATTCGAGCCTGTACCTTCCCACGTTGGCCCTGTTGCTGTCGACGGTTGCGGGATGCGGCGGTAACACGACTACCGCTCCGGTCGAGTTCCGTATTCCCGTGGAGGTCGAGAGCATCGGAAGGGGTGATGTCGAGGACCGAATCACCACCACCGGTACGCTACGCACTCGAGAAAGCGTTGTATTGAACGTCGAGACCCCGGGGTTTCTCATTCTGGGCCGCGATGGTTCCGGCGCTCGTCTGGTAGAAGGCTCCAGCGTCACCCGTGGACAGCTCATTGCGGAGATTACCGGTGAGGACGCGCGGCTTGCGGCCAGACTCGATGCGACAAAACGTCATCTGGAATCCGCAAAACGGGAGATGGAACGCCGTCAGCAACTATTCGATCGTCAACTCATCGCGGAAGAAAACCTGTGGCAAGCGAGAGCAAGGTATGAAGATGCGCTGCACGACTTCGAAACAAGCGAGCGAACTTTCGAAAAGGCGCATATCACCACACCAATCGCCGGTATCGTGCTCGCATTGGCACGCGACGAAAACGGCAGACCGGTTGCGGATGGCCAGAAGGTGAATCTCGGTTTCGAGGTGGCTCGGATCGCACCAATTGACACTCTCATCGCCGAGATCGACCTGGTAGGCCCGGAACTCGCACGAGTCCGACCCGGTCAAGCTGTCCGCATTCGCCACTATGCATTCGAAAACATAACCATGAACGGAAAAATTCTGCGTCTGTCGCCTTCCATGGATCCGCAGACGCACACTTTCCGGGCGGAGGTCGAGGTCGACAATTCCCTGGGTTTGCTTCGTCCCGGCATGTTCGTGGAGGCAGCGATCATTGCCGAACAGCGCACCGATGTCGCTGTCGTACCGAGGGACGCCGTCACCCAGAGGGCCGGTCAGAACGTCGTGTTTGTGATCGACGGTCAACGGGCGGTGCGTCGCATTGTTTCCCTCGGTTTGCGCGATGACGACCAGATCGAAGTCACCGATGGGGTGGTTCCCGGTGAGCGCGTCGTAGTACGGGGACTTGAGACGCTCACTGACGGGACCCGGGTGCGGGTGATCAGCCCTTGAACCTGGCTACTTCGGTCGCGACGCTTGCGACCCGTCGCCCCGTAGCCATCACGGTTCTCGCAATAGCAATCGCCCTGGTTGGCTACCTCGCCTGGCAGCAGATCCCGGTCGATCTACTCCCCGACCTGCAAAGTCCGACAGTCGCGGTTTCGATACGTTCCGGCGATCGTCCCCCCATCGAGATGGAGCGCATTTACGGCGAGCAACTCGAACAACGATTATTCACCGTACGTGGTATTCGCGAGATTTCCCAGGTAGCGCGAACCGGGCAGCTCATTGCAACCGTCGTATTCGATTGGGATGCCAATCTGGAGCTGGGGCTCGTCGACGTTCAAAAGGCGGTTGGACCCATGGCCGCTGACCCCGCGGTCGATGAGGTACTGGTGAGACGGTTCGATCCTCGCCAGGCACCGGTTCTCACCTTCGGACTCACCGCACCCTCGGGTCAACCTGATCTTGCGGAGCTCAGACGTCTGGCACGGCGACAGGTGGCGCCCGGGCTCGAACAGCTCACCGGCGTTGCGGAAGTCTGGGTTACCGGCGGGCGTGAGAAGGAGGTCCGCGTGACCCTGGACCCTTACCGACTCGAAGCGTTCAATATCACGTTAGCCGCGGTGGAGCGGCGACTCACCGATGAGAACGTCGATATTTCCGCCGGCACGCTTGAAGAAGGTTCGCAGGTTTATCTCGTGCGGGGCATGGCCCGCTTCCGCCGTGTCGAAGATATTGCAAGAGTTGTCGTGCGATATATCACGGGCAGCGACGGTAATCGACAGGCGATTCGAATCTCAGATGTCGCCACGGTGGAACTCGTTGACCAGGAGATCGATCATCTCGTACGAGTGAACGGCGTGGAGGGTGTAGGGCTTGCGATATACAAGGAAGCTGGAGCCAACACCGTCGAAGTATCACGAACGGTTCGCGCAGCGATGGTTGGATTGGCTGAAGACCTTCCCGGTGTCGAACTGACCGAGGTGAGTGACGACGCTGCGCTCATTGTGGATGCGTTGGCCGATCTGCAGTCCGCCGCGGGACTCGGATTGTTACTCGCGGTTGTCGTACTTGCCATTTTTCTGCGCTCGGCCGGCGCGACTCTTGTCATCGCCGCCGCGGTCCCGGTTTCAATCCTGGCAACGCTTTTTCTGATGCGATTCGGCTCCCAGAGCCTGAACATCGTCACACTCGCGGGTCTCGCACTGGGCGCAGGCATGTTGGTGGACAATGCCATTGTCGTCGTCGAGAGCATCTACCGGCGGCTGGCGGAGGGCGAATCACCCGAGACGGCCGCGGCGACCGGAACCGCCCAGGTGGCCGGCGCCATAACCGCATCCACGTTGACGACATGCGTCGTCTTTTTACCCGTACTGTTTGTGGAAGGGCTCGCTGCCCGACTCATAGAAGGTATTGCTTTTACGGTCGTGGTCAGCCTGCTCGCCTCGTTGGGCGTCGCCATGTTGCTCATTCCAGCGCTGGCCAGATGGTTCATGCCAACTCGGCACAACACCGAAACTACCCCGCCCCGCTATCGCATCAAACTCGAGGCTCTCGTGCGGACGTTGCTTCGCCGTCCAGGCTTGACGGTGTTGGCCGCAATAATCCTGGCGACCTTGAGTTCATGGGGTCTGGTTGGTCTCGGTACAGAGCTGCTCCCGTCGGCCGATCCGCGCCAGTTCTCACTCAGAATTATCGGCCACCCAGGACAAAGGGTGGAATCCACCGCGCGGGTGGTCGAAGGCATTGAATCGCTACTCGAACAGGCAAGCGAGGGCAGCCTGCGCGCCGTCCTGTCCGAGGTTGGCCGGTTGCCGGAAGACAGCCGCATGGTTCGCACCGAACTTACCGAAGAGCACACCGCACGTATCACCGTGCGGGTGGCTCCATCCGGCCCAACCGGGCGCCAGTTTGCCAAGCGGTTGGCGCCAATACTCGATGACATGGAATCCATGGAAGTCAACTGGGAACTTGGATCATCGGCTCTGTCCAATGCGCTGGGCACCAGCGGCCCGGCGATAGTCGTTGAAGTCTCGGGCCAGTCTTTACTCGACCTCAGGCGTGGTGCGGAGCTGATCAAGACGGGCCTTGCGAAAAGAAAAGAGCTGTGGAACGTCCGCACTTCATTCGAGGGGGGTCCACCCGAATTACGCATCGTGTTGAATCGACCCATGGCCGACGGTCTCGGCGTCGATCTCGAAACCCTCTCCCGGGTTCTGGAAGCGAGCCTGGACGGACGCATCGTCACGATGTTGTCCACGGGTGACGAGGACCGCCCCATCACCATCCGGCTGGCAACGCCGACCCGGGAGGATCTCAAGAATGTGGTGTTTCTGACTGCCCAGGGTCAAAAAGTGGCGATCGGCGAAGTAGCGTCTTTTGTCGAAGCGGAGGGTGCGCGCGAGATTTTCCGACGTGATCAGCGACGTACTGCAATGGTTACCGCGCATATTGCCGAAGGCGAGGATTATCCAAGTGCAATTGCCGCTGTGGTTGATACGTTGAGTGTGGTGCAGTTGCCTCCAGGATTACGAGCCCAATTTCGAGGCGAAGAAGCCGAGCGCGCCCGAACTTTCGGTGAACTGCAACTGGCGGGTATTTTTGCCCTGGTTCTGGTTTTCATGGTGTTGTCAGGGTCATTCGAATCGCTGATACATCCGCTGACGGTGTTGGCTGCAATTCCGCTCGGCCTCATCGGAGTGGCCTTGATGCTGGTCCCGCTGGGACAACCGATTGGGGTCATGGCCATGTTGGGTTTGATCGTATTGGCGGGTATTGCCGTAAACGACGCCGTTTTGCTGTTGTCCACCGCTCGCCAGCTCATCGCCTCGGGGACCGAACGGGTCGATGCACTGGTCTTAGCCGCAGGCATTCGACTGCGACCAATCCTCATGACGACACTCACCACGGTACTGGTATTGTTACCGCTGGTTTTCGGCAGCGGTGAGGGATCGGAGCTTCGCGTACCCATGGCGATTACGATTATCGGCGGTATCACCATGTCCACCTTAGGGTCACTGGTGGTACTGCCCTGTCTCTATCTCGTTCTCGACAGGTTTCGACCTGGCGGAGGAAATGTTCCAACAGTCAAGGCCAGCATAGTCGGTGAACGGCCATGAGCGGCTTGATAGCCAGCCATGAGCGACTTGGCAAACGGCCATGAGCGGCTGGCGATAAAATGAATTTCCTGATGCTTTCCATCCGCCGACCGGTCGCCGTCGGGATGTTTTTTCTAGGCATCGTGTTGATGGGTGGGGTGGCCTGGCAGCGCATGCCCGTCGAACTGTTCCCTGCTCTGTCTGGAGACCGCCTGACCGTCAATTTCAATCGACCCGGCAGCGAACCCGAGGTGATAGAACGCGAGATACTGCTGCCGCTGCAGGCGAAAACCTCCACACTGCCCCATGTCTCTGAAACCTGGGGGGAGATTCGCGGAACCTCCGGGCGTTTTCAGGTGCGTTTCGAATCAGGCGCCGACATCAAAATACGCGAACTCGAACTGCAGCGTTTAGCCTCCGCCCTGCAGCGGGCACAACCACGCGGAACTTCGATCACGGTGACCTCTTCAGACACCTCGGTGATGTCGAGTTTCGTCATGATGATTCAGGTGGTCGGTGGAGACGACGGTGACTTGAACACCCTCCACGATCTCGCGCAGGAGCGGATTGCACCGCGGTTCGCAGCGGTCGCTGGCATCAGCCAGGTACTCGTGAATGGGGGCGCTCCGCGTCAGGTTACCGTTACGATCGACCCGGATCGCGCTGCCGCGCTCGGCGTGACTACCGAGGCCGTCAGCCAGGCGGTACAACGTAACGTCGGTCACCTCCAGTTTGTCGGTGCGTTGGAAGACGAAAGCGGACGCACATCGGTCATCCTCGACGGAAGGCCCGACGGTTTGGCTTCGCTGGGTGAAGCTCGGGTGCAGTTCGGTCAACCGGTGCGGCTGAGACACGTAAGCGAAGTGACTTACGGTAACGCCCGCGAAACCTCGCGTTTCCGGGTGAACGGGAAACCTGCCATAGGTCTGGTGCTTTTCCAGGAGCAGGGAGCCAATTTAGTACGACTCGGTTCCGATCTCAGAAACCGACTCGAAGACGTGCGGGAGGAACTCAAGCCACTCGGCCTGGACCTCGTGATCGGTTTCGACGCAGCGAAGATGGTGGAAGACCAGATTTCACGCCTTGCAAAACTCGGAGCATCTGGATTTGCCATCGCTTTGCTGGTGCTCTTTCTATTCCTGCGCCAATGGCGAGCAGTCGCCGTGGTGGGCATTGCAGTCCCGATAAGTTTGTTGGCGTCTTTGTCATTACTTTTTATGGTGGGTCAATCGTTCAATCTGATCACGCTTTTCGGAATGTTCGTTGCCATCGGACTCGTGGTGGACAATAGCGTTGTCGTCTATGAGGCCGTACAACGTCAGCTCGAGCAGGGTGCTGACATAGAAAAAGCGGTACGCGAAGGCTTGCGGCGAACCGTGCGAGCCATCATCGCGGCGAGTGCCACAACCGCCGTTGTATTCCTGCCGATGACAATGGTCGAGTTCGATAACGAGCAGATAACCGCGCTCGTGAGAGTGGTTACGTTGTCGGTATTGTTACCACTCGGGGCGTCGTTAGTAGTCGCCGTTGGCCTGGTGCCGCTCCTCGCGCACCGTCTCGCCGCACCCGCGGCCCTTCGCAAACTTGCCGAAGCTCGCCAACGGCGCCTGCTACGAGGCGACCTGGTTCCACCCGATCGAGCACGACTGCTTTTTGGTGGCATCGTCGCCAGGGCGCTCAGACATCCACCGGCCTGGATTTCCGGCACGGTTTTCGCCGTGCTGATTACCGCCATGATCGCCTTGCCCTGGGTGATGGTAAATACCTCGTCTCAGGAACCCCCCGACGGCGATATCGTGCAGCTTTCTGTGCGTTTCCCTTCCGGTCAGAGAGGCGTCGACGCCATCAGTACTGCGCTCGGGCGGTTGGAACGAGCGGTGCTGGACCTCGAAGGCGTGCGTATGGTTGAAGCACTGGCTCGCGAAGACGGGGGCTCACTCACGGTACATCTCAAAGATGATCGACCTGCCGGATTTCGATCTCAAGACGTTCGCAACGCTGTGCGACAAGCAGGAAAAGAGGTCGACGGCCTGGAAATCCTGCGCCCGGGTGAAGCTGAGATGGATGGTGGAAAAGGCGACAACCGCGGGGGTGGAGGGCCGTTTGAGGCAGGACCCGCGGAAATTGTTCTCTCCGGACCCGAAAGCGCGCAACTACAGACGTTGGCCAAGAGCGTCAGCGCCCAGTTGCAGTCGATGCCTGAAGTGGCCAAAGCCTGGATGTCGTCCCGACCCGGGTTGAACGAGATCTGGGTTGAGCCCAACCAACGTGCTTTTGAGGCTTTCGGGTTGACTTTCGATCAGGTACTACCCTTCCTGAGCATCGCCGGGCGCGAAGGTCAACGAATGCAAACCGGATTTGTGCTGCCCAGCGGCCGGGAACTGCCTCTGGTGATCGAGCGGCGCGGCGCGCGCGAGGCGCGCAGTGGCAGCCGAGATCTGCGCCGCTTGCGCATAAAAACCGACGCAGGCGTTGTGCCGGTAGCCGCACTGGTGTCGATGCGTCGAATGCCGGCACCGCCAACGATCGTTCACCACAATGGCCGTCGGGAGAGCAAAGTATTCTATCGATTATCGGACGGCGTACCGAGCACCGGACCCGGTCGTCTCGCGGTCGAGGAACAAATTCTCGGTGCGGTACGATCGGTGCCACGACCCCGGGGTTATACGGTCGAGACCGTCGACGCAGACGAGACCACCAGCCAACTTCAACAGGTTCTGTTGCCGGCCATATTGTTGCTGTTCCTCGTTCTTGCGATGACCTTCGAATCGCTCACACTTCCGGTACTGGTGCTCATCTCACTTCCGCTTACGTTGCTCGGCGCCACCTGGGCACTGGCTTTTGCCGGTATGCCACTGGGTCCGATGGCGATGTTGGGAGCAATGGCCTTGATCGGTTTGACCGTAAACCCAGGAATTTTATTGGTCGATCGAATGCAGCAACTGGTGCTCGGTGCCGGTTGGAGTTCGGGTTCGGCGGCGTTGGCTGCCGTGCGTGAACGAACACGGCCGGTGATGATGACAACGGCTACAACCATTGCGGGTTTATGGCCGCTGGCAATTGTCACCGGTCGCGAGAACGAGATCTGGCCGCCGTTCGCGACGATTGTGATTGGCGGGCTCATCACTTCGAGCCTGCTCACGTTAGTCATGATTCCGGTGGGTTTCATCTTGTTGCGGAATCTCGACCGTATTTTCGGCCGCGTGGGACCCTGGTTGGTACTCGCCTGGTTGGGTAGCACCGCTGCCTTGATAACCGCTCTAATTCTCACCGATACGGTTACTTCTACCCTCTGGCAGGTGGCGCTCACCTTTCTGATCGGCGGCGGTCTGCTGAGCGTTGTGGTACTTGTCTTTCGGCCTCGCGACCTTCCCGAGCCCGACTGCAGCCAGGGTCCTCCGAAGCTCGAAGTTCGCTATCTGCACAAGATCTACGGGCTGCCGGGACCCATTCGTGCCACCTTGATCGCGCCAAAAGCATATGCAAAGCGTGTCCTTGCGCGTGGCGGACAGGCTTTTCATACGGGGGATGCGCGTGATCGGCTGGGACCGTTGCTGATCGCGGGTATCGCGATGGGATATCTGGCTTATCAGTTCCAAACGTCTTTCTGGACATTGGTGTTCTGGATGATAGCCGCGGGAATCATCGCTCGGCTCGTCATCGAGATTCGCCGCGCTCGCGGGCGTGCGGATGCGACAGGCACGGTACTCGCCGGTGGCATTGAAAACTGGATCGCTGCCCTCATTCCCTGGGTCGCTATCGGTATATTTACCTGGTTATCGCTGGGCAGCGGCGGGGGGTATTTCCTGCCGATTGCCAGCGGTGTGATATTGGCGATCGTACAAGGTGCACGTCGAAGTGCCCGCCGGCAGGCGGCGGGTTCGCTGGAGCCCCGCGCAAACCGAGGCTCGTTGCGGCCCCTGCGCAGCCTCTGGCGTCGCGCGTGCGCAAGATTTGCCGGGCTCGATCTTCCGTCAAATCCGGTCACAGCTCTCGCCGCCGTCAGCTTCACCGTCGAACGCGGGATGGTCGGAATTCTGGGTCCCAATGGTGCCGGTAAAACCACACTGCTCAGACAGCTTGCCGGGATACTCTCCCCTACTCGCGGCACCATTCATTTAGGTGGCATCCCGTATCCGAAGATCCAACGTTATCTCGCCCACTGGGTGGGGTACCTGCCCCAGGATGCTGGCCTACCGGCGGGGCTGACACCAAAAGAATATCTGACTTACTGGGCTGCACTGTACGATTTGCCAAAGAAAGTTCGCGGAGAAAGGGTTGCCAGCCTGCTTTCCGAGGTTGGCCTGACCTCCAAGGTCGATGAACCGATCAAGACGTTGTCCGGCGGGATGCGGCAACGGGTAGCCGTCGCACGAACGCTGCTGCGTTTACCCCCGGTCATCATCGTCGACGAACCGACCGTTGGACTTGATCCCAGAGAACGCATCCGTTTTCGCAATCTGTTGGGCCGATTAGCTCAGGACCGTATCGTCATGTTCTCCACCCATGTCGTTGAGGATGTGGCGGTCGCGTGTGAACGGGTACTCGTATTGGCGGAGGGGCGTTTGCTGTTCGACGGCGCACCCGACGAACTATCGCGTGTGGCCAAAGGGTGCGTCTGGGAGATGCGTACGTCAGCCGATGCCGAGCTTCATCTGCCACCCGGGGCAATTCATGCAGAGGAGTCGGCGACCGCAGATGGCTCGATCGTGCATCGTATCGTGACGGCCGAAAAGCCTGATGACTCCGCGCGCGAATTGAACGCAACGCTGGAAGACGGGTATATGTGGCTTGTCGCAAGCTCGAGAGCAAAAACCGAGGCCACGCGTGAAACGGTTGTTAACACCTGGCAGGAAGTAACCGTGTGAGTTTCCTCCCCGATCTAACGCTACTGCGTTTGGCGATGTTGACGCTGGCGGGTCGCTTCTTCTGGGTATTGCCTCTGCTACCACTTGTGTGGCTGGTTGTTTTTGGCACCGTGCTCTCACTTGACGGCGAAGTCATCGCACCGGAAGAGGCACAGGGTGTGCTGTTGGCCGTGCCGATGACGGCACTGGCCATTTTCATGGGTATACGGATCATTGGTGGCGAGATAGACGACCGCAGTCTGGAAATCGCCTACACCGTTCCCGGAGGCTGCGAGCGGCTCTGGTACGCCAAACTTTTCGCAGCAGTTTCGCTGTTACTCATCAGCGAAGTACTGCTGGCGGTGAGCGTCTATGTCTTCTTCACTCCGTACCCGCTGGCTGCACTGTACGGCGCGCTGCAAGCGTCCTGTTTCTACCTGATTCTGGCACTCGCCTTCGCCACGTTGTTTCGAAGCGAAGCTGCCGGGGCCATGGCAACGGTACTGGTGCTGGGGCTGAACGGTCTTATCACCGGCTTTGGTGACAACCAGATCAGGATCTCACCATTCTGGAACCCTTACGCCCTGACAGATGCCGACCCAACGGAACTCTTCGCCTGGACCCTGCAGAACCACATAGGCATGTTGTTGGCGATGGTCGCCATCTTGAGCCTGGCTTTTATGCGGGCCAATCGACGCGAACGGATGTTGAGTGGATAGGCGGTAGGCAATGGGGGAGCGCGGTCGCGCTCCAGGTTAGAATGAAGAATCTCGGATGTTGTTTACAGCAACGTGACAAGTGGGCGAATATCAGCCAACACGGATAGTCAAAAATGGAGAGTTTTGATATGACAAAAAAAATCCTGGTCTCGACGATGGTTCTGTTGAGCATCGCCCTGGTGGCGACGACGGCTGCTCAGGAAGCACCGTCACCCCAGGAGAGCGCCGAAACGGCGACCGTAAATCGACAGGCAGTTTTCAAACTGTTGGGGGTCAACATAGGTGCCATCGTCGGCATGGCAAGAGATCAGGTCCCCTTTGATGCTGCAATCGCCGAGCGAAACGCCAGACGCATCGCGATGCTTGCCCCCATGATTCCCGAGTTGCTTGGCGCCATGGATACGCGGGAATTTGATGTCGAAACCGCCGCACTGCCGCTTATCTGGGACAACCTGGATGAAATTGCCGACAAAGCGCAGAACCTGGTAGAAGCCGCTAATACGTTTGCCGATGTGGCCGCCGGTGGGGATCAAATGGCGACACTGGGTGGACTTCGATCCTTAGGTGGCGCGTGCGGTAGTTGCCACGATACCTTCAGAGTCGATGACGACTAGCAGTCTGTCGGACTTAGGATGAATCGGCTGCGGAAGTGGGAAAGCGGTTCATTTTTCCGCTCCCTCGCCAAGATCCCCTAAGTCCGACAGACTGCTGCGAGGGAATCAAACCAGGGCGTGAGCTGACTCGTTTGAATCGGTTAACGCCGTTTTAGAAAAGCAGCGATCGCCTGGCGATCTTCCAACGTGAGCTTACTGGTGTTGTGTTCGACCACTTTTTCCATTTCACCGCCCACAAATTCGCCGTCGGGCTTCACTCCGAGAAACAGCAGATAGCCCAGATCTTCCTCCGTCCACCCGGCAAGTGCCTCCGCATCAATCGCTTCCACTTCGCCATCACCAAGCGGCGCACCGGCAAATTCCCGTCGGCGGTCGGGAACGCCCAATATACTCCGCGGCGTATGACATTCACCACAATGCCCCAGGGTGCGTACGAGGTAGGCACCGCGAGCGATTTTACCATCAGCTTCTTCCGGCAGCCGGGGCAGTGTAACTGCCGCGAGCTTGTTCCATCCGGCAAGCGTCCACCGACCCAACCACCATGGAACCCGGTGACTGGAGGGCGTGAATTCCACAGCGGGTAACGACCGTAAATAGGAGGCGATATCCAACGCGTCACGTTGTGTCAGGCCAGCATACGAAAGATACGGAAAGGCCGGATAATAAAACCCGCCGCCGGGGCTGCGGCCGTGCTTGAGTGCCAGCAGAAAATCTCTTCCGTCCCAGCCACCAATCCCCGTCGCAATGTCCGGGGTAATGTTGGAAACGTAAAAAGTCCCGAATTCAGATTCAAGAGCCAGGCCGCCGCTCAGCGAACGAGGATGTTCCGTTCCCTCATGGCAACTGACGCAGCCACCCGCAACAACCAGGTAACGACCTCTTTCTATTGATTCAGCCGTTGCGGGTATCACCACATCTGCAACGCGAGGTGTCGCGAAAAGCCAGTACACCAGTGAGATAACCGCAATCGACAGAGAAGTGGCTATTGCTGCTCGTTTACTCACCACTGGTTGGTCTGATCCGGAAGAGGACGACGCCCGTTCCAGGTTTCATACGTGACCAACCCCGGCAGCAGGCCGTGTAGGCGTCCGGGGTGAATGAAGCCGCCGAAGTCCGTTCCCTGCCAGCCACCACCGGTTGAGGTGACGCGTTCCCTGAGCAACGGGATCTCGTCGGTTTCCACGCTTGCCATATAGATACCGCTGCCGTTTCTCCCGACAAAGCGGGCCACCGCTGCCGTTTCTCCTGACAAAGCGGGCCACCGCCACGCTGTCGTTGTTTACTTCCAGGTATTCCAAGTCCATATACCTCACCCTCGGCGCATCGCTTTTTCTTTGAGATCGGCAAGAAACCGATCGCCACTGAGCAAGCCGTAAACCCACCGAATCGAATCGATCATGATTCTTGAGAATCGTTTTTCTCACCCTCTCTGCGAAAAGCCTCGAAAGACTCTCTACCTTCTTCCCGCCAGAATTTTCTGAACGTTTCATCGTCGGTGAATTCCGAAACATCTTCCACATCCACACAAACTTCTTGAACATCAGCCTTTTTCTTTCGTTTCCTGCCTGAATTGTTACCACCGGTGCCAAATCCAAAAAAAAGTTTCGCCAGAATAAACAACCCGATAGCCTGCCAGAATGAAAGAGTGGGAAAATCGAACATCGCTGCGAGCGTCGCATTCCACAAAAATTGAATCAAAAATCCAAAAACCAGCCCAAATACGATCGCTCCAGCCAACCCTGCAACGGTCCAAAACACAAACTTCTGTGCTTTGCGAATCTTCGGGTCTTCTGAATATTGAATTGAAATCATAGTTTATCTCCTTGCGATTCAAGAAAATGTTTCTTGAGCTTTTTCATCGCACGCGATTTGTGGGATAGCAGTGTATTGAGAGGAACGTTCCGTATCCGTGATAGTTCCCGGTACGGAACTCCCTCGAGTTCATGGGCGATGATGACCCCTCTTTCCATGTCGCTTAATTCCTCCAACGCCCTGAATAGTTCCTCTTTCCCTTCCCGGGTCTGCAAAACTTCCAATGCATCTGGTTTTAGATCTTGAAGAAGATCAATAAGTTTTCGACCGCTCTCATCTGGCTCAGCCTCGAGCGACACGGTTGGTTTTCTGGTTCTGACACGGTCAATCACGCGATTCTTGAGCGAACGAAAAACATAGACCGCCAGGTACTCCGACGCTGGTTGATCTGCCCGTTCAAGGACGTTGACAAGCACGTCGTGGACGATGTCCTCCGCGTCCATTTCCGCCATTTCCTTGACCAGAGAACGTACATAGTTGACGAATCGTTGGCGTTCGTTTGCAACAAAAGAGCGGACGTCACGATCCTTCATTTTGTCCTCCAATGCTCCTACAACGAACTACGGAGCCGGATATTGCACCCGAAACGAGAGATCGGCTAAAACAGTCCCAGTTGCCTGTCATCCCCAATGACCTGGTCAAAGTCTAGCCCCAGCATACCGAGCACCGGTTCTGCCACCGGTTTGATCTGTTTTTCTACATAATGCTCGCGATCGGGTTCGTGCAACAACGCATCCAGAGGTTCCGGACCGGCAGTCGTGACAAGGTACGCGACAACTCTACCCAGAGGTTGGTTGGATTTTCGAGCTGCCGCAACGTGGGGTGGGGTGTTTGCGGTGTACTGATCAACGGGTTTGCGCAATCCTTTGCGATAGACGAGCAGGTCGTCACACTCCCCACTGCGCACGCGCCCAACCAGGTCGGCCAGGTAGGCGTCCACCGGCTTGTCCGAGAACAGCCTGCTATAGAGTTCACGCTGCACCACCTTGGCGAGTTCCGTCCAATCCCGGCGCACCACCTCCATGCCGACAAACTCAATCTCTCCCACCGGACTGCGGTGGCGTACTCCCGCATAACGCTTGCGCGCACCGGTCGAGCCATGGCGCACTGAAGGCAGGAAAAGGCGTACGTAGAGCTTTTCAAACTCGAGTTCGAGGCGACTTTCGAGGCGCCACTCATCGCGGATGTAACGCGCCACTTCCCGGGTCATTTCGGATGCAAGGCGATTGCCAACGGATTCGGCCTCAATCGGATCCCGCATGCCAGACGACACGAAGACGCTGTCGGTATCGCCATACAACACGGTATATCCTTTGTCTTCAAACCAGGCTTTTGACCACTGCAGAAAATGACGACCCATACCTGTGATGGCATTTGCTATCTCCGGGTTATGAAACCGGCAGGCCGGGGTACCGAGTACCCCGTAAAACGAGTTCATCAGGATCTTGATGGCTTGTGATGCCACTTCATCCCCGGCAAGTTTTGCCGCTTCGCGCTTGGGGAAAAGATCATCCAGCATGTGCGGCAGGATGGCCGGTTCACGTTTGAAGCCCACGCCTGTAACAACGGCGATAGCCGCGTTACCCGCCTCAACGGTTTGCGCCTCGTTGAGAAAACCTAAGGGGTCGATGTTGAAGGTACGCACGATGCTGGGGTACAGGCTTTTGTAGTCGAGCACCCATACGTTGTCGTGTATCCCGATCGAGGGTTCGAATACGTGCCCGCCCGCCTGGGCTACATGCACACGTGAATCTCCCGAACGTACCGACGGGGCAACTACATTGCGCCGATGCAATGCTGAGAGGTAGAGAAAGTCGAACGAGGCAATGCTCGCGGCCACTCGGTCCGGGGTCATGCCGGTCAGCGCACCTCGGGCGAACGCAAGGTCAATGAGGTTCAGCTTTTCCAGGATCTCAAGAGCCAGGCGAGCATCTGTACGTGCGTATAAAGCAAATCCTTCGAGGTCATTGTTGTAACGTTCGAGTATCTCGCCGACGCGGTCGCGAGCATCGCCATCCAGGGCTTTACCCTCGCCGAGCACCTTACGCGCTACCGCATCGAGGGAGTACTCGTCCATGCGTATAAAGGCTCCGCGTAATAGATCAATGCCGTCCAGAACCAGGCGCCCCGGGATGTTGGCGCTCCCGCTTCCAAAATAACCTTCAGCGGCACGAATTCGGATATCTCCCACATCGCGACCGAGTTGAAACGGGTGCCGAACACGGGCGGCGATACGCGCCAGCACACTAAGATCAAAATCCACGACATTCCAGCCAGTGAGTACGTCCGGGTCGAAAGATTTCAAACACTCGCAGAACGCTTGGAGCACCGCCTTTTCATCGAGAAACCCGTGTGCGCGATCCGGCATCTCTCGCTGTTGTGGATCGACCACAAACACCTCATCGAGGTTCTCGCCGTACACGGAAATCGCCAACAGTCGTTCGGCCTTGGCATCCGTCTCGATGTCGAAAGAGAGCACCTTCGGACGTACTTCAACGAGGGCGGGGGAAACTTCAGGATCATCGAAAACCCAGGTGATCCCTCTACCCGGTCTCGCCACGCCCTTGATAGCGCAGCCTCCTTTGATGCCTCGATCGATGAGATAGCGCATGGCAAATCGGACGTCCGCTTCGAAGGTCTCCACTCCAGCCTCGTGCAATCTGTCGCGAATCCCCGGGGCATCAGGCGGCGTCGCAACATCTATCCGGGTGACACGTTCACCGGTAAACGTCGTCTTGTCCGTGGCTGTCAGGCGTAAGGGCCCGACGGCTGAAGCGCCTCCGACAGCATCGGTCTTGATATAGAAATGCGGGCTCTGACGGTGATCGCGTACGAGAAAAGTCGACCCGTCTTCGAGGCGACCATAGAGATGGACAACCGGCGCGCCAGCTTGAATCCGGTAACTCGCCTGGAGTATGTAGCCACGGGTTTCCATTGAGGAATTGTGCTCTTTTTTCAAGGTCGGCGATTCCGCTCACCGATGCGTCCAGTCCTCCGAGCCGACCTCACCGTCTGGCGAGAGCCCCAGAATGTCGCCCTTGGTATCCACGCCTAGTCCCAGAACCGTTCGATTGGCATAGTTGAAGTAGGCGATCACTTGATTGATTTCCAGAATCTCGCCGTCCGACCAACCCGATGTGCGCAAGTCGCCAACATCGTATTGGGATATTTCTGCCGGCTGCAAAGTGAGCCTTCGAGCGTAACCAAGTGCCGCACATTCGGCTTTTTCGAATGCCGAAGCCCAGCTATCGGCAACAAGACTCTGTCGAATTTGAGCGCAACGCGCCTCGTCGTCCAGAATTCGACGAAGCCCCTGATAGTGATGTTCGATGCAGTATTCACAACGGTTTAACAAGCTTGTGTACAAACCTATCGTTTCCAGAAACCACCTCGACACTTCGTTGCGCGGGTGATGCAGTACCTGTTTGTACAGGGCCATATGACCTTCCATTGTGTGAGGTCGGAGACTATGAGCGAGCATGATATTGTCGACGTTGTCACCCGGCCCTTTGATGCGATCGTAGAGACGCGACAGGTGTCCGGTTGCTGCATCGTAGGAAATAGTATCTATCCACGTCATGGGATCACCATACCTTGACCTGAGAAGAGCAGGGCTCCTCAACTCGGGAGTATGCACGGCTGTGCAACCAGAGGATCTCGCACCTGCATCGCGGGTGTCTGAAACGTTCTGTCGGGGGATACGAATTACCGCGGGTGCACCTGCACCGGCAGCTCGGCGTACCCCTTGATGAAATTAGAGCGAAGGTGCACTGGCTCCCCAACCACTTCCACCCGATCGAATCGGCTAATGATCTCTTCCCATAGGATTCTGAGCTGCATCTCCGCGAGACGATTTCCCATGCAGCGATGAATGCCAAATCCAAAGGAAAGGTGGTGGCGGGCGTTTTTTCGATCGGCAATCAGCTCATTGGGACGATCGATCACCTCTTCGTCCCGATTGCCCGAGACATACCACATGACTACTTTGTCGCCCTTCTTGATTTGCTTACCGCCAAGTTCGGTATCTTCCTTTGCGGTACGACGCATATGCGAAAGCGGCGTCTGCCACCGGATAATCTCGGAAACCAGATTGGGTATGATCTTCGGATTGTCCCGCACCTTCTGGTATTCGTCGGGGAACTGATTGAGCGCGAGCACTCCGCCGGAAATGGAATTACGCGTCGTGTCGTTGCCGCCGATGATCAAGAGCAGCAGATTACCCAGATATTCCATCGGCCGGGAAGGCATATCCCGGGTGCTTTCGCTGTGCGCCATCATGGAGATGAGGTCGAAGCCGGGCGCCTTGTTCTCCCTTTCACGCCACAACTGAGTGAAATATTCGAGACATTCATTGAGTCCTTCACGACGGGCCTCTTCGGTCATCGCATCCGAGCCTGTCAGCTCGGGCGTTGCGATGCCAATGTCGGACCAGTAGGTGAGTTTATGGCGGTCCTCGAACGGGAAGTCGAACAACGTCGCCAGCATTTGCGTCGTGAGTTCGATGGAAACCAGATCGACCCAGTTGAACGTCTCCCCCACGGGTAACGAATCAAAAATCTTCTTCACGCGTTCCCGGATTTTCGGTTCAAGCCTGGTCAGATTACGAGGCACCACCGAAGGCTGGACGACAATCCGTTGCTCATCGTGTTTTGGCGGATCCATGGAAATGAAATTTTCGAGGGTGAAATCTTCAGGTTGATCACCAAGTAGAATCGTCGGCTCCGAAGAAAAAACATCATGCTGCTTGTCGACGTAAACGATGTCGTTGAACTTGGACACCGACCAGAAAGGACCGAAGTTACTCTCTGCGCAGTAATGAACCGGCGCTTCGGCGCGTAAGCGCGCAAAATAGCCACCCCAGGTGTCGAATTCGAACAACGAGGGATCACTGACGTTGATCTTATCGAGGGGCACCGCGAAAGGATCCGCAGGCATCGTGTCCAGCGTTGCTTCGCTCATGACCTTTTTCCTTCGTCTGGGCGTAATCGCTTACGGTACCTCTAGGGTATCTGGGCGCAGGCCCGTGCTCAACCCGGAATTCGACGAGTAAACGAAGCGGCCGCTTCAAGCAGTTTGGGAGCGATTGTGGCGCTTTACGTTATCCGGGGGATGGTGCGAACTATTCGCCAAGGCAATCGCAAAGTGCGCTCGTAACCGGCCCTTGCGCGCCCAATACCGTGTCCACCACTTTCCGTTGTGCCCGTTACCGGGTGAGCTGGCGAGTTTCTCCGTGACTGCCGGCCATCATACGGTGCGAACGTGAACCGCGCATGAATGCGCTGGTCGTCAGTCAGCGAGATATTCATCCGTCATCCAGGACTGACCGATCGCCTTGACTGGGAGAGACAGACCCAACTCCGGAACTTCCAAGCCAATCCAGGCGGTAAACGAATTGCTGTTTGGACCTGGCCACATGGTGTACTCGTCGCGGTAGGGATAACTCAAGGCCGCCGCGTGGATCCGTGCGACCAACGCCTCTGCCGGTTGTCCTAGAACTTCATGAAGTAACATCGGCGAAGAACGGAACCACGGCTTGTCAGGCATACCCTCCGTGATGCTCACAACCGACTGACCGCGTCGCAGTCGCCAACCAATGACCTGGTAGATGCGATAGATATCGGCATTTTTCGCCTTTGTTGCGATCCACGTATGAATGGCAAAACGTCCGCGCACACCCCATACGTCCGCGCCGTATACCTGAACCACGGCATCACTGAAGGTTTCTGGGTTCGGAGCCTTTGCCTCACCAACCGTGGTAGGTGCCAAGGCTAGCGTTGCGGCCATGAGTGAAGCCACGCCAAAAGCGACGAACGCCACTGTGGTGAACATGAATTTCTGTCTCCAGGTTGTCAACCGCATCGTCTCTCGTCGAATCTCTATCTTTCTTCAACCCTTGTCCGACCAACACGAAGCAAGGGTACGGTTTACCTTACTAGAAAACGGGAATACCCAACTTGACGAGAGCGCACTAGCGACGCAGACGGCGCATTTCTCAAGGGTCGATCAGTACACCCGGGTTCAGGATACCGTTTGGATCCAGGCGCTTCTTCAACGCGC